>NZ_PDGU01000024.1:0-263939 GCF_014334955.1 Corynebacterium sp. LK33
TTACACGCAAGCCGAGGTGCTTTTTTGGTTAAAGTCCGCAGTGACCAGGCATGGCTGCATTTTTGGGACAAGCCCCGTACGTTAGACTTTTATCCGTTAAAAACTGCCACGAGAATCGTTTATCGCGGTGCGATTGCAGTGCGATGAAAGTGCGATTGCAGTGCGATGGGAAGAAGGAAATCGTATGGCGGTGAGCACCACAGCCACCAAGACCTCCGACGCGAAGAGCTCCTCTAGCTCGTCGTCGGTGGCGAAGCATCCCTTCCGCATTCGACGCGTACCAGGCATTGATGGGCTGCGCGGTCTGGCCGTTGCCACAGTGGTGATCTACCACTACTTCGATAATGTGCTGCCCGGTGGCTACATCGGTGTGGATATCTTCTTCGTGCTCTCCGGATTTCTTATCACCTCGCTTCTGGTGCGCGAACGCGCGGTCACTGGGCGCATCGATCTAAAGGACTTCTGGCTTCGTCGGCTGCGCCGCATCGCTCCGGCTGCGATGTTCGTGTTGTTTATTTCCATCGCCGTCGCAGGTCTGGTCGGCGGGGATCCCGCTGTTGGCTTGTCGACGCAGTTTCTCGGCACGGTCTTTTTCGTCAATAACTGGACGCAGATTGCGGGCTCTCAGTCCTATTTCGCGGATTCCGGAGTGCAGCTGTTAGCGCACTACTGGTCACTGTCGGTGGAGGAGCAGTTCTACTTGCTCTGGCCATTGATTTTTGTGGCTCTTCTCGCCTTGAAGCTGGCATCTCGCAAGCTGGCAGCAGTGGCGGGCATTGGGGCGGTTGCTTCTTTCGTGTGGATGGTGTCGCTCTACGATCCGAAGGTCGACCCCACGCGGGTCTACTACGGTACCGATACTCACGCCTTTGGTCTCCTGTTTGGCGCGGCCCTCGCATTGTGGTTGACGTCGACGTCGTCACGCTCAGAGGCGGACTCCTGGCCGCGCACAGAACCTCTCCTGCGGGATTTCTTCGGTAGTTCTGCCCAGGCTTTCGTAGTGGCCTCGCTGCCGCTGATCTTCCTTTCGTTGGTTTTGCTGATGATGTCGGATACCGCGTCGGCGACTTACCGCGGTGGGTTGGTGTTCGCCGCGTTGCTGTCGGCGGCGATTCTCTATCTTGTCGTTCGCGGTGTCTCACCCGTGCGTCAGATTTTTGAGTTCAAGCCACTGTGCTGGCTGGGAAAGATTTCCTTCTCGCTGTACCTGTGGCACTGGCCGGTCATCGTGCTCATCCGCGAACTGCTGGAGCGAAATGAGGCCATGCAGTATGAGAACCTCGCTGCCTTCGCAGGCATCGCGCTATCGCTGCTTTTGGCGAACTGGTCGTACAAGAATGTGGAATCGCCAATTCGCCGGATGGGTTACCGCCGTTGGATGTCGCAGTTTTCGGGCACGCAGTTTGCCGGTTCCTGGAAGCCGCGCGTTGCAGCAGGGCTGGCGCTGGTCGTCGTGGTTGGTGCAGTTGTGGGAATGGCCACGGCGCCGAAGATGACGCGTTTGGAGGCACAGCTACAGGAGGCAGCTGAGCGCCGTGCACAGGCACAAAAGGCGGAGGAAGCCGAGTTGGCCAAGCGTGTTATGCCGCGTGGTGACCAGATCACCGCTATCGGCGACTCTGTGATGCTCGCCTCGGCGTCGGCGTTGGAAGAGAAGCTGCCCGGTATCTATATCGATGCGGCAGTTTCTCGTGGTTATCCGGCCGCCCCGGAGATCATCGCCAGCATGAAGGCGGCGGGTACGCTCGATCCATTCGTCGTGCTGGGCCTTGGTATCAATCAGTCGGCTGCGGCATCGGACGAACACCTGTTGGATGAGATCCTCGATTCGCTGGGTGAAGACCGCATCATTGTCCTAATCAACCCGTACGGTGATCGTGTGTGGATGCCGCAGTCGGAGAGGGAAGTCCTCGACGCGGCAAAGAAGCGCGACAATGTCTATGTGGCTGACTGGTGCCATGGTGTGCGTGATGATTTGTCCAAGCTGCGCGCGGACCTTATCCACCCGACCCCGGATGGCGCCGAGGTCTATGCCAATGCCGTGGTCGATGCTTTCCAGCAGTATGCGAAGAACAAGAAACGCATTCCGGATACCTGCGGAATCTAATAAAAATCTAGTTAGTAGTGTTTCCACGGTAAAGTAAGTGGCTGTGGCCAAACAAAAGTCTTCCTCCAGTCACCGTGGATTAAAGATTTTCCTCGGCATCGTCCTCGGTATCTTCGCGCTCTTCGGTGTGTTTTACGCTGTCGATTACGTGCTGAACAAGGACCATGTCCCGCGCGGGTCTACCGTTGCGGGTATTGATATCAGCACGCTGAGCGCGAATCACGCTGAGGCGAAGCTCGAAGAACAGCTCGGTGATCTTTCCACTCATCCAGTGGCGTTGCGTGCCGGCGAACGCACGGCGGAGGTTCTGCCCGAGGAGGCGGGGCTGAGCATCGACTGGGAGAAGACGGTCGCGCAGGCGGGTAAGCAGACGGCGAACCCAGTTACCTGGGTGCGCAGTTTCTTTACTACCCGTGAGCTGGATTTGGTCAGCGATATCGATAGCTCTAAGTTCGAGCTGCAGGTCGACCGTCTCGTCGGCGAACTGACTATTGCTCCCGTCGATGGTGAGGTCAAGCTTGTCGACGGCCGCGTGGAAACAACTCCACCGGTCATCGGCCAAGATGTCGACCGCAATGCGGTCAGCGGGGATTTGGCCGCCAAGTGGTTGTCGCCGGAGGGCATCGATGTAGAGACCACCGCGCACGACCCGGCTATCGGTGAGGATCAGGTCCGTGAGGCAGCTGAGGGAGAGGCCGCCGATGCGGTGTCGGGCCCCATTGTTGCCAAGGGTCGTGATGGCAAAGATGGTGTAATTCCGCCGGAGCGCATGGCTGAAATCATCAGCTTTGTGTCGCGCGACGGTGGATTGGCCGCCGATATTAATGTCGACCGCGCACGCGAGATCCTCGAGGAGGGGCTGGCTGCTTCCGAGGTTGATAAGCGCAATGCGTCGATACGCTTCAGCGGTGGTTCGCGTGAAGTGGTCCCCTCGGTTGATGGCGTAGCCGTGAAGTGGGATGAAACTATGAAGGACTTCGCCGAGCGTGTGACTTCGACGGATAAGCGCGAGTTCGATGCGGTCTACGAGGACAAGCCCGCCACCTACACCACCGAACAAGCGGAAAGTGCCACCTTCGATGATGTCATTGGTGAGTTCACCACCGGTGGCTTCAGCTCGGCATCGGGAACAAACATTGCCCTGGTGTCGCAGATGGTCAACGGCGCATTCGTGGCGCCGGGCGATACATTCAGCCTGAACGGCTACACGGGTCCGCGCGGTACTGCGCAGGGTTTTGTCGAGTCGGGCATCATCCTCAACGGCCATGCGGATAAGGCTGTCGGTGGTGGCATTAGCCAGTTCGCCACCACTTTGTACAATGCTTCGTACTTTGCGGGCATGGAGGATGTCGCGCACACTCCGCACAGTTACTACATTTCGCGTTACCCGGCCGGCCGTGAGGCGACGGTGTACGAGGGTGCAATCGACCTAGCGTTTAAGAACAGTTCCGACACTCCGGTTCTCATCGAAGCGGTTACTACTGGTTCCGACGTCACTGTGCGCATCAAGGGTGTGAAGAAGGTCAACGTCGAGTCCATCAATGGTGGCCGTTGGGCATACACGCAACCACAGCGTATGCAGGTCAGTGGCAGCTCTTGCCAGCCGTCGTCGGGTGCGCAGGGCTTCACCACTTCTGATACACGCGTTATTCGGGACCTCTCGGGCGCGGAAATCTCGCGTGAAACTCAGACTACGGTTTATGACCCGCAGCCAATTGTGTCCTGTGGCTAGTCTGGATTCGCCTGCGCGACCGGCTAAAGTAATACAGCATTGACAATGCAATAGTCCGCGATACCAAAACTCACAAACCCCCAAGGAGTGGTCTAGCAACAATGGCACGTCTTTTCGGAACTGATGGCGTCCGCGGTTTGGCGAATAAGACTCTGACCGCACCGCTGGCAATGCGGCTGGGTGCTGCTGCGGCCACTGTGCTGACTAGCGGTACGAATCCGTCGGGGCGTCGTCCCCTGGCCATTGTTGGCCGCGATCCGCGTGTCTCCGGTGAGATGCTTGCCGCAGCGCTGTCTGCCGGCATGGCTTCCCAGGGCGTCGACGTTTTGCGTGTCGGCGTGCTGCCCACTCCGGCTGTCGCTTTCCTCACCGACGACTACGGTGCCGACATGGGTGTGATGATTTCGGCTTCTCACAACCCCATGCCGGACAACGGCATCAAGTTCTTCGCCGCGGGCGGCACCAAGCTTGACGACGCGGTGGAGAAGGAAATCGAACACGCTCTCCACAACCTGCCGGAGACCGGCCCCACGGGCACCGGAGTGGGTCGTGTCATCGAGGAGGCCCCAGACGGGCTCGACCGCTACCTGTTCCACCTCTCCCGTGCGGTCAGCACCAAGCTCGACGGCATTCGTGTCGTGGTGGATTGTGCAAATGGTGCTGCTTCGCAGGCCGCCCCGATGGCGTACGCGGCCGCCGGTGCCGACGTCGTCGCTATTCACGACAAGCCGAACTCCTACAACATCAACGACAACTGCGGTTCCACCCACATTGAGGTTTTGCGCGCGGCAGTGCTGGAGCACGGCGCGGATCTGGGTCTGGCTCACGATGGCGATGCCGACCGCTGCCTGGCTGTGGACTCGCAGGGCAACATCGTCGATGGTGACCAAATCATGGCCATCCTGGCCGTCGCCATGAAGGAAGAGGGGCTACTGCACCACAACACGCTGGTGGCCACTGTGATGAGTAACCTCGGCCTCAAGCTGGCGATGGAGGAAAACGATATCGCCCTGCGTACCACCAAGGTCGGCGACCGCTATGTGCTGGCTGATTTGAACGCTGGCGGTTACTCGCTCGGCGGTGAGCAGTCGGGGCACGTGGTCATTCCGGATCATGCCACCACTGGTGACGGCACCCTCACGGGTCTGTACCTCATGGCGCGGATGGCACGCACCGGTAAGTCTCTGGCTGAGCTGGCCTCCGTAATGAAGGTGCTGCCGCAGACTCTTATCAACGTGCCGGTGTCCAACAAGGCCGCAATTCTGGAGTCTGATGAGGTCAAGGCCGCCATCGATGTAGCCGAGGAGAAGCTGGGTTCCACCGGTCGCGTGTTGTTGCGCCCGTCCGGCACCGAGGAGCTCTTCCGCGTCATGGTGGAGGCCGCCGATGCGGAATCGGCCCGCAAGATTGCCGGGGAGTTAGCTGCGGTTGTGGCCGCAGTCTAGAGTCAGGAGTGTGGAAATGAATGACGCGCCAGAGGACATTAAAGCCCGCTTTGCCCCGGGTGAAGCCGACATCCAGGTAGAGGTGGTCGATCGTGACGGTCGGGTTCTCGGTACCGTCGGCAAGCTTGAAGCACACGTTCCGCCGGGAATTTTGCACCGTGCTTTTTCTCTTTTCCTCTTCGATGAGCAGGGACGCATGCTGCTGCAGCGCCGTGCGGAGTCGAAGTATCACTCACCACTGCTACTGACGAATGCGACCTGCTCGCACCCACTGCCGGGGGAGCCGGTGGCCGATGCCGTTGAGCGTCGTGCGAAGGAAGAGCTCGGTGCGGATGTATCCCAGTTGGAGGAAATCGGCATTGTTATCTACCAGGTCATCGATGATCGTTCGGGATTGGCGGAGCACGAGTACAACCACGTGTACGCCGGCATCGTCGATCCGAAGTCGGTGGATATCAACCCCGATGAGGTCGATGAAGTGGTGTACGTGACCCCGCAGGAGCTCGCAGAACGTCGTGCGAACGAACCGATGACGGAGTGGTTTAACCACGTCTGGGGTGTCGGGGCGGAGAAGTTCTCCAAGTACGGTTTCGACATTGCGGGTGTGCCGGGTATCCATGGCCCCGCGGAGGCGCAGGCTGCCGCACAGTCGGTTTCGGAAAAGGATGTGTAGCTTCGTGACCAGCGTAGAAAACGCCAGCGTCGACGACTTCGGCCTCGACAAGTCCGAGGAATTGGAGACCGGAGAGTTCTATGCCCTGGCCAATGAACAGGGTGCCGCATTCGGTGAAGGCCATGCCAAGTCGATTTTGTTGGGCGAGCACTCTGTCGTCTACGGCAAGCCGGCTATCGCGCTGCCGGTGACGTCGCTGCGCACGATGGCGTGGATTGACCGCGTGGAGGATTCTCCAGTCCTGTTTTCCATGGACGGCGAGGTCATTGACATCGATGAGCTGCCGGAGCGCTTTGCCTCTATCGCCGCTGCACTCCGCGCTGGCCTGCGCACCTTCGGTATTCCCGAACGCGACCTGCTGGTTCGTCTCCGCTCCGGTATCCCACCCGCTGCAGGGCTGGGTGGTTCTGCCGCAGTGGCACATGCGCTTATCGACGCAGTGCGTGACCTCGCCGATGGCACTCTGACCGAGCGTCAGCGCTTTGACCTGGTGCAGGAAGCTGAGCGTCTGGCGCACGGTAACCCCTCTGGCCTGGATGCCACGGTTGCCCGCGCATCGCGTCCGGTTTACTTCAAGCAGGGTGAGTTCCATCCGCTGAAGGTGGCCAAGAAGATGTGGCTGGTGCTGGGGGATACCGGTGTGCGTGGTTCGACGTCGCTGGCCGTTGCCCGCGTGCGTGGTTTCGTCGATTCCCACCGAGTCCACGGCCAAGAGTTGTTGGACCACTTGGGGCAGCTGGCCGATGGCGCGGTGTACAACCTGGCCAAGGGCGATTTTGCCCGTCTGGGACATCGCATGGACTCGGCGCAGGAAGCGCTAGAGGAACTAGGTGTTGGGCATGAGTCCATTACCGATCTCGTCACTGCCGCCCGACTGGCAGGTGCCCACGGGGCAAAGCTCACTGGTGCCGGTTGCGGTGGCTGTGTGATGGCGCTGGCAGAGTCCGCCGATCACGCGGAACTGATTAGCCATGCCATGATGGGCGCCAATGCCGTTGCTACTTGGACTGTGGAGGTAAATCCCTCGTGACCACGACCGCTACCGCCGTCGCTCATCCCAACATCGCCCTGATTAAATACTGGGGCAAGCGCGATGAGGCCGTGCAGCTACCGGCCACAGGTTCGCTGTCCCTTACTCTGGGCATCGCTCCGACGACGACCACGGTGTCGCTTATCGACGATCCCAGCGTCACCGCCGACTCGGGCACTCTGAACGGCCAGGAGATGGTGGGCAAGGACCTCTCCCGTGTCCAGAAGTTTTTGGATTTGGTCCGCGAGCGTGCGGGCAGCACTAGCTTCGCAGAGGTGACCAGCACCAACGAGATTCCGACGGGTGCGGGTCTGGCTTCGTCCGCGTCGGGTTTTGGCGCTCTCGCGCTGGCCGCGGCGAAGGCCTACGGCCTGGACTACACCCCGGAACAGCTCTCGGCTCTGGCCCGTCGCGGTTCGGGCTCGGCCTGTCGCTCTATTTTCGGCGGCCTCGTTGAGTGGCTGCCCGGCGATGACGATGCTTCCAGCCACGCAGTGGCTCTGCCGGATTCCGGCCTGGATCTCTCCCTGGTCGTGGCGGTTTTGGCCCCGGGGCGCAAGAAGATTGACAGCCGTGCCGCCATGCGTCGCACGGTCGAGACATCACCGTTCTTCCCGGCCTGGGTGGAGCAGGTGCCTCGTGATATCGAGGACATGAAGGCCGCCATTGCCGCTGCGGACTTCACTGCGGTCGGCGAGCTTGCCGAGGCCAATGCCATGCGCATGCACGCCACTATGCTGGGGGCTCTTCCTCCGGTGCGGTACTGGAATCCGGATTCGGTGGCGGCTCTCGATCTCGTCGCTACGCTGCGTGACGAGGGCACCGAGTGCTACGCCACCATGGATGCCGGGCCGAACGTGAAGGTGCTGTGCCGCAGCGGCGATGCCGAGACCATCGCGGATCGTTTCCGCGCAGAGTTCGAGGATATTGACGTGCTGGTTTCCGGCTCAGGCCCTGGCGCATACCTGGTGTAGCTGGGGGAGTAGTTGAGCAACGCTAAAGGCGGACCTATCGAAGGCGAGTCCATCGGCCGTGGCTGCGGCAAGCTGTACCTCACTGGTGAGTATGCGGTGATGGATGTCGAGGGTCTGGCCGTCATCGCAGGAGTCAACCGCTATGTGACGGTTCGGTGCCACGGTGCCGACCCATCGCAGCCGGTCTCTCGCGTGTACTCCAGCTATTACGGCCCGCAGGGGCGCGTCATTGATATCGATGCACCAGATGACATCGCTACCCATACGATTTCCCTGGTCTATCGCATTGCTGCGGGCGAGCTGGAAAACACCCCAGAGCGCCCCATCAATATCGTCATTGAATCAGACCTCGATGACGCCGACAGCGGTGCGAAGTATGGCCTGGGGTCCTCCGGGGCTGTCGCTGTGGCTGTGACTCGTGCGCTGGGGACGCACCTAGGTCTGGAGCTGGATTCACTGGACGTGTACAAGATTGCGATGGTGGCCACGCTTCTGGCTGGTGCAGCTGGTTCCGGCGGCGATATCGCGTGCTCCGCGCACGGCGGGGTGGTGCTCTATCGCCGGCCGAATCCGACGGCGCTCGCAGAGCTCGTGGCGGCTGATCCTGTCGCTGCCGTGGCGGCACCGTGGCCGAATCTTCGCATTGACGCCCGTGCCGACCTCGGTGGGCTACAACTGTTGGTCGGCTGGACGGGCAGTCCGGTGAAGACGGACTCGCAGTTGAAGAAGGCCGGTGGCGCAGACCGTGATTTTGTGCGCGGGGTCTCGTCGATAAGCGAAAGACTCTGGCAGGCGCTTGCCGACGGCGACCACACCGCGGCGTTTGCCTGCCTGCGTGAGAATCGGACGCTGCTGCAGGACTATGAGCGTGAGCGTGCTGTGTGCATCGAGACGGAGAAACTGAAAGCGCTCGCCGACATCGCCGATGGCGCGGGGGCCGCGGGCAAGAGCAGCGGCTCCGGTGGTGGTGACTGTGGAATCGCGCTGGTGGGAGTCTCAGATGGTGTCGATGCCGAGGAGACTGCCGCGGACATCACCGCGCGCTGGCAAGCAGCTGGCATCCGGCCGTTGCCGCTGAAGCTGGCCGCTCAACTTTGACCACAGTTTTTTGACCGTAGAATTTAAGACAGCTGAAATTTACAGAAGCTGGGAACCGAAGCTGCATGCAGCTAGAAAGGGTCGCTTAGGACAATGGCTGAAAAGAGCTCGCACGACCTGGAATATGCACACGTACCACTGAGCTGGATTGGTCCGGTGCGCATTAGTGGCAACGTCATGAATGACGAGGTGAAGATTCCGCTGGCGACTTACGAGACCCCGCTGTGGCCGTCTTGTGGTCGCGGTGCGAAGGTCTCCCGCATGATCGAAGGTGGCATTACCTGCACTTTCGTCGGTGAGAAGATGACCCGATCGGTGATTTTCACTCTCGACTCGGCAGCGGATGCCGTCATTGCGCGCGACAACATTCTGTCTCGTTATGACGAGCTGAAGAAGGTCGTGGAGTCCTCCTCGCGTTTTGCCAAGCTGGTAGATATTCACTTCCAGATCGCATCGCGTCTTCTCTTTGTCCGCTTTGACTTCTTCTCCGGTGATGCCTCGGGCCACAACATGGCCACGCTGGCGTCTGAGCGTTTGATGTCCTACCTGATGGAGCAGATGCCAGAGTTGGGCTATGGCTCCATCTCGGGCAACTACTGCACCGATAAGAAGACCTCCGCCGTCAATGGCATTCTGGGCCGCGGTAAGTACGTGATCGCCGAGGCCGTCATTCCGGAGCCGGTTGTCCGCGAGCGTCTGCGCACTACCGCCAAGCGCCTGGCTGAGCTCAACGAACGCAAGAACCTCGTCGGCTCCATCATGGCGGGCTCACTGCGCAGCGGTAATGCGCACTACGCCAATATGCTGCTGGGCTTTTACCTCGCTACCGGTCAGGACGCTGCGAATATCGTCGAAGGCTCGCAGGGGCTGACGCAGGTAGAGGCGCTTGACGACGGCTCCGTGCGCTTTAGCTGCACCCTGCCACATTTGATCGTCGGTTCCGTGGGCAATGGCAAGGGCTTGGACTTCGTGGAGAAGAATCTCACAGCGCTGGGCTGCAAGGAGGACCGTGAGCCGGGTGAGAATGCCCGTCGTCTAGCAGCGTGCTGCGCGGCAATCGTCTGGTGTGGTGAGCTTTCCCTGCTCGCGGCACAGACGAACCCGGGTGAGCTGATGGAGGCGCACGTTTCTATCGAGCGTGCGAAGTAGTGGTTTGTGAATAGTCGTTTGCGACAATTCGCAAAACCTAAGACAAATCTCAGGTAAACGCGCTAGATTTCTGTAGTAGGCAATTAACATTTTGTGGGCAAAATATCCCGTGGTCTGATGACTGCTCTGATGGCCGTTCTGATGACATAGGGATGTTTCGTTGCCCGTTATTTCTTAAAAATCTGTAGAGGTAGTGAAGGCACGGTTTTGATGACAACAAGCAATGTGACCCCGATCGGTATTGATGACATCGCCTTTGCGACGGGTTCGTACTGCATTGACCTCGCCGATATTGCGCCCCGACTCGGAGCGGAACCGGCAAAGTACCACAAGGGCCTGGGGCAGGAACGCTCCAGCGTGGTTGCCTCTGATGAAGATCCGGTGACGATGGCCGCGACCGCGGTGAAGAAGATCGTCGACCGCCACGGTATCGACGGCGTGCGCACCATCATGTTCGCCACTGAGACCGGTATCGACCAGTCGAAGGCCGCTGCTGTCTATGTGCATGAGTTGGTCGGTCTTGACCCGCACGCGCGATCTGTCGAGCTGAAGCAGGCTTGCTACTCCGGTACCGCGGCGCTGCAGTTCGCGTGCGCTCTGGTGGCCCGCAATCCGGAGGAGAAGGTCATCGTTGTCGCCTCCGACATTGCCCGCTATGACCTGGACTCCGCTGCGGAGCCGACCCAGGGCGCAGGTGCTGTAGCCATGCTGGTGACCGCTAATCCGCGCATCCTGGCTATCGATGCCGCTTCGGGCGTCTTTACCCGCGAAGTTATGGACTTCTGGCGTCCGAACCACCGCAGCCAGGCGTTGGTGGAGGGCAAGCTCTCTATTAGTGCTTACATCGACGCTGTTCAGGGTGCTTACGAGGACTACCGTGCCCGCGGCGGTGTGGACTTCAGCGAGATTGACTACTTCAGCTACCACCAGCCGTTTACCAAAATGGCCTACAAGGCGCACCGGCAGCTTTCGGCCAATAACGGTGTGGAGCTCACCGCAGAGGACGAGGCCCGCCAGCTCGGCCCAACTACTGAGTACAACCGCATCATCGGTAACTCCTACACAGCATCGGCCTACTTCGGCCTGCTCTCGCTGCTGGACACCGAGAAGGACCTGGCTGGTAAGAAGGTCGCTGTTGTCTCCTATGGTTCCGGCTCGGTTGCTGAGTTCCTCACCGGCAATGTGGTCGAGGGCTACGAGTCCCAGCTGCGCGCCGAAGATAATGCTCGTGAACTGGATGAACGCGTAAAGCTCGATGATCCGACCTACTACCGCCACGCTCAGGTGACGCATGAAGATCCGGGTGAGTACTCCAACCTGGGAGACGACGCCCTGATTGGCACCGGCCCATTCAGCTTCACTGGTGTTGAGGGGTGTAAGCGCATCTACCGCGCTCGTTAGCCCCGGGGGCACCCGCGCTAGTACCTCAACGGAACCGAATCCCCTTTTTTCGCGCCTAACAGTAATAAGAACTGTTTTTCGCGGGGAAGGGGATTTTTCGTGTCCGCACGTTTTACTGGAGGCAGTGGCGGAGGCTTGCTGCACTTTTCGGAAGATGCAGTGACAGCGGCTGCCCGAGAGATCGAGCAGCGCGGCCGTGAAGGCCATGAGCGGTGGGGAAGCGCTCCCGATATTTCCGCGGCAGACTGTGGCCAGGGTTTTGCCGCCCAGGGGCGTCGTCTGCAGCAGGCGGCAGCGCGGCTGCGTGAGCACGGGCAATCGATGTACGCGGGACTTGGCAATCATGCTCCGGCAGTGCGGGAACAGTGGCGTGTCTTTGCAGGCTGTGACAGCGACGGGAGCGCCGACCTCGGTGGAATTGAGGTAGTGGACTGATGCCATGGGTTGCTCGAATTCTTCCGATATTGGTGCGTGTTATTGGCCGTGGAAGCCGTATTGGAGCCAAGCGCGGGGTCGGCGGCATCGGCAAGAATCTGCCCAAAGTCTTGGATAAGGTGCGACGCGCTGACGGCTGGAAGGGCAGCGCCCTATCCAAGTTCTCCAACTCCGTGGGGTTGATAGCCTCCGCGATAACTATTGCTATGGCTTTCGATTGGGGCGGTTTGAAAGGCGATGCCGCCGACGCCGCCAAGGAACGCTGTGATAAAGCCGCGCAGGACTGTGCGAATCAGGATGAGCAGTCCGCCAATGGCGCGCAGAGCGTCGGCGAGTGCGGCAAGAAAGTCGACGAGGTCCTTGAGGATTGCGAAAAGCAGGCCGAAGATATGGCCGAGCAAACCGACGGCATCCTCTCTCAGTGCGAAGCGCTTGTCGACGATCCGGAGGTCGGCGCCGAAGCCGCACAAGTGGCCCAGCAGGTGTGTAACAGTCTCGTCGACTCCACTGGTCAGCTCTACGATGCGCGTAATAGTTGCATCGAGCAGTGTCTTGAGCAGGCAGCGTGTGACACTGAGGCCGCGGTGGTCGCCACCCCGCCGCAGCCTCCTACTGTTCCTGCCAGTTCGGGTGCTACCTCGGCGGCCTGTGCAGAGGTGGCTGAGTCTGGGAGTGGCGAAGGAGCTACTGTAACCGGTGGCAACGGTGCTACCGCTGGTGGAATTGGGGTCGTTGCCAACGTTGATATTGGGATAGAGGCAGGCGTTGCTGCTGGGATATCCGTTGGAGGTGCCATTGGCGCTGCCGGGGCGGCCAGTATCGCTGGAATTGCGGGGGCTGTGGGTGTTGCGGGCAGTGTCGCGTCCTCACTGCTCAACTTGGACATGTGCACGGAGACGGAAGAGCCAGTGTGCGAACAGGCACCTGCGCCAGCACCAGCTCCTGCTCCTGCGCCGGAGGACTGTGTGCCGGAACCCGAACCAGAACCCAAGCCCGAACCTGAACCCAAGCCCGAACCTGAACCCGAGCCCGAACCTGAAAATGTTCCTGAACCGCCTCCTCCAGCTGAGAAACTAAAGCACTTGGGAATCGAGCTGCCACAGGAGCCGCAAGCAGAACAGCGAGCGGAACCGCAGCCAAAACCACAAGCAGAGCCGCAGCCAGCACCAGCCCAGGATTCGGCAGCATCAGTGCAGGAATCTGCTTCCGCTGTGCCCGAGCCCCCTGAGCAGCCCAACGCCCAGGAGCTTGTGGGCGCGGTCAATTCGCCAACGGCAGGTGAGTGGTAGTGGGGAGTAAGCATGCCGCGAAATATGACCGGATTGGGCAGGACTATTACGACGCTGCTGCAATGACCAGGCAGGAGTTCGATACGGCGATACAGAGGGCACAGAAAGAATTGCAGGGTTTGGAGGAGCGTCGTAAAGCACGCGAAACTAAGGAGAGGGAGGTGGCGGCGGGCGTCGAAAAGCAACAAAAAACCGCCCGACCGAAGGGAACCGTTACGCGGTTGTTCGGGCGGGCGGGGAAAGGGACGCCGACGGTGAAGTCGATTCGGGGCGTGTCCTGAAGCGTGGCCTAGTGACTACTTGCCGGGAATCAGCGAGTGCTCCGGGTTTTCCGGCAGCTCCTTGATGAGCCACTCCATATCGCGGTTAGTTGTGCCCTTGATAGTGGCGGTCGGGTCTGCGAAATCCGAGTACTTCTTGTCGTCACCGACCGTGGCCAGCAGGAAGCCTGTGAGCGCGGCGCGCGCAACCTCCTGGTACTTCACCTTGGAGGAAGAGAAGCCCGCTAGACGACGGAGAAGAGTTGTCTCCGAGAAGCTGCCCTGGTCAGCCTTGTCTACTTCGCGGTAAACGACATCGCCCTTCCACTGAACAGCCAGGCGAGCTGGGTTACCGCGATCGAGCCACTGATCCTCGCCAGGAGCCAGGACGAGGCCCGGGGCCGAGACATTAGTTGCAGCGGCGCTGGAGGAAGGCGCGGTAGTTGCGGGGAAGACGCAGCCAACGCCGGAGATGAGGTCGTGACCAGCAGCGGCGAGGACGGCTACACCCGCGCCCATGCCGTGGCCGGCAACGCCGAGTTTCTTCGGGTGGACGACGACCTTGCCCTCTCCGAGGCGGACACCAGCGAGAATCTGGAGCGCTGTCTCCAAATCGTTGGCGAGACCACGGTGGTCTGCCACGATGCCATTTTCGGTGTCCGGAGCAGCGACCGCGATGCCCCACGAAGCTAGGTGACGCAGCGTGGCGTGGTACTCCTCAATCGGTGTGCGCCAATCGTGTGCGAAGGCGATACCGGGGATGCCATTGCCCTCGGCAGGCGTGTAGACCTTTCCCGGCAGGCCAGTAAAAGCGAGATCACCGACCATGACGCGGTGCGGTCCACGCTTGGAAAGATTAGATGTCAGAGTCTTCAAGTTGTCAGCCACAGTGAATAGCTTAACTATAAGGTGCATACCTTTGCTGAAAAAGTGCCAGGATGAGCGAGAATGTCTATTTCGTTATGACGATTTTCCGCTTCGCGGGTTATTCTGTAGGGCATGTGTGGAATCGTTGGATATGTGGGCCATCAGCCCGCCCTGGATATTGCTGTCGATGCGCTACGACGCATGGAATACCGTGGCTATGACTCCGCGGGTGTTGCCATTGTCGACAATCAGGGGCATATCACTGTAGAAAAGAAGGCCGGTAAACTCGCCAACCTCGAGGCTGCCCTTGACGCGGATGGGCGCGACAAAATCACTGGAACCACCGGAATTGGGCACACCCGCTGGGCTACCCACGGTCGCCCAATTGATGAGAATGCCCACCCACACCAGTCCTATGACGGCAAGGTGGCTATCGTCCACAACGGCATTATCGAGAACTTTGCTCCGCTACGTCAGGAGCTGGAGGATGCCGGCATTGAGCTGAAGTCCGAAACCGACTCCGAGGTCGCCGCGCACATGCTCGCCCGTGCCCTGGACGGTTCCGACGGCGGATCTACCGCTGGTGATTTCGAGGCCTCTGCGCTGTCCGTGCTCAACCGTCTCGAGGGTGCTTTTACGCTGCTGTTTACTCATGCAGACCACCCGGATCGCATCATCGCTGCTCGTCGCTCCACTCCGCTGATTGTCGGTGTGGGCGAAAACGAAATGTTCCTCGGCTCCGATGTTGCGGCTTTCATCGCGCACACCCGCGAGGCCGTGGAGCTGGGTCAGGACAACGTCGTCATCATCACCGCAGATGATTACCGCATCCTGGATTTCGCCGGCAACGAGCAGCAGGGTCGACCATTCACCATCGACTGGGATCTCGCCGCAGCCGAAAAGGGTGGCTATGACTCCTTCATGATGAAGGAAATCCACGAGCAGGCTGCCGCCGTCCGCGATACGTTGGCCGGTCACCTCGTTGACGGCCGCATCGTTCTCGACGAGTCCCGCCTGAGTGACCAAGATCTGCGTGACATCGAGAAGGTCTTCGTCGTCGCCTGTGGTACCGCATACCACTCCGGTTTGTTGGCCAAGTACGCCATTGAGCACTGGGTTCGTATCCCGGTCGAGATTGAGGTCGCGTCCGAGTTCCGCTACCGCGATCCGGTGCTGGACCGCCAGACGCTGGTGGTCGCTATTTCGCAGTCGGGCGAGACTGCTGACACCCTTGAGGCCGTGCGACACGCAAAGAGCCAGGGCGCCCGCGTGCTGGCTGTCTGTAACACCAACGGTGCACAGATTCCACGTGAGTCTGACGCCGTGCTCTATACGCACGCCGGCCCGGAGATTGGTGTTGCTGCAACCAAGTCGTTCCTGGCGCAGGTAGCCGCAAACTACCTGGTCGGATTGGCTCTGGCCCAGGCGCGCGGCACTAAGTACCCGGATGAGGTCACTCGCGAGTTTGAAGAGCTGGAGACCATCCCGGCACTGATTGACAAGGTCGTCGCTAAGGGCGATGAGTTCATCGACATGGCCAAGGAAATCGGTGCTATTCCGACGATGCTCTTCCTCGGCCGTCACGTTGGTTTCCCAGTCGCACTTGAGGGTGCGCTGAAGCTCAAGGAGCTTGCCTACATTCACGCAGAGGGGTTCCCGGCAGGCGAGCTCAAGCATGGCCCAATTGCACTCATCGAGGATGATCTTCCGGTCGTCGTCGTAGTGCCATCGCCGAAGGGGCGCGCCGTGCTGCACTCCAAGATTGTCTCCAACATCCAGGAGATTCGAGCCCGAGGCGCCAAGACCATCGTGATTGCCGAAGAAGGGGATCAGTCGGTGGTTCCTTTTGCGAACTACCTGATTGAAATCCCGGAGACGTCCACGCTGCTCCAGCCGCTGTTGTCTACGATTCCGATGCAGTTCCTGGCAGCTGAGATCGCTCGCCAGTGCGGTAACGAGGACATCGATAAGCCGCGCAACCTGGCTAAGTCAGTCACCGTCGAGTAGTTCGTCCTGCTTTCGTCGGTACTGCTCAATCTCCGCATCGAGTTCTTCATCCGTGAGGGACTCGATGCGTTTTTCTTCCTCCTCTGTTAGCTCCCAGACCTCGTCAGGTACGTCGCAAAATGACAACATCCAATCGAGGTTGCGTTTCTGAATCGTCTTCATCTTCCGTGTCACGCGCTGATGAAAAGTTTGCTTGCCGACGTTCTTTAGCGGCCCAACCGGAATGCTAGTCGCGGTGTCTCCATCACGGGAAGTCCACACTTCTGTTCCGTCGGGGTACCTGTCGATGTTCCAGCCCTCGTGCGTTTTTAGGTTGTGGTGTCGGCGGCAGAGACAGTGCAGATTCTCCGTGTCAGTCGGCCCGCCCTGCTCGGGATTGTCGTAGTTATACGGCTGAATATGGTCCAGGTCGCACTTGGCTGCCGGGACGTCGCAGCCGGGGAAGCGGCAGGTACCGTCACGCCCACGGACGCGAGCCACCTGGCTCTCGGTGGGGCGGTAACCATCCACCTTGCTATCGGCGGAGATACGGATGTGAGTTGCGCGAGCAATCCATTCTTCGGTGGCTACCTCGCTCAACCAGCCGACGCCATCAATCCATGCTGGCCCACCGCCGACCTCGCGGTAGACATTGATGACAATCTCGGCATTGGTCGAATTCTGTGCCAGCTGTAGTAGCGCTTCCGCCTGCGTGCACTGTTCACCGCGATTGATTGCGGTGTTGCGAATCCCCTGGATTCTTGCCATGAGCTCGGTCGCGCGGTCGTTTTCAAGGATTGCTGTGACCTTTTTGTGCTTGCCATCGCCCGTGTCGGCGAGTGCGACCGCTTCGCCTTCTGGAACCCGTTGGGTGCCGTCGTTGCGGGCGCAGTCGTTGTACTCAGAAACCAAGTCGCCGATTAGACGAGACAGCGTGTAGACACCAACCATTGCTTGTCGAGGTCGCGTCGGAGTGAGCATTTCCAAAAGATGGGGCTCTACCGTGTCGAACTGATCTGGTGACAGCCCGGCAACGCCATTGGCGATGGCGCGGAGATGGGCTAACGAGAAACAGAAGGTGGATTCGATGAGAGCCCGGACTTTTGGTAGGCGTTCGAACATCAGCGCAATTTCGCACAGCGTAGAACACTTGCCGCGGCTAAGGCCGGTTCGAATGCTTATGCGGGCAAGATGGTGATTGACATCGACCTCGTCGCCGGGAGCGCAGATATCGATGAGTTGAAGGTCTGCGGCGTTGATGGCACGGGCCGCGATGCTAATCGGGTCGTCGGATTGCTGGTTGGCCCATGAGGGCTTTTGACCTGGTGCTGGAAGTTCTGTGGGCGGCGATGACATTGGTTATCCCCCTGATTACTACGTGTCCGCCGGAGAATTGAAGATTGTGTTCTGTGGTGGAGAGAAGCGTGGTGGAGGCTGTTTCAACCAGTCCCGCCAACCCCTGTGCACCGGACAAAGAACTTTCGCTTACAAATTTTCCCTACAACCCAAATCGTACACCTGTTTGAAAAACTGTCAATAGAATTCTGGAAATACGTTCTAAAATTCTGTGCTGAATTAGATCCGGCCCCTCTGCCCGGACCCCCTCCGCCCGGACCCCCTCCGTCCGAGCCCCCTCGGCAGGGCGCCGTACAAAGGCAGGACTCGCTGTCGCGGATGATGCGGGACATCACCAGCTTCAGCGCCATCCAGTTCCTCCAAGAACTCGTGAATGCGTTCGAGCGTATTGGGGGAGTAGAGCAGTGCGAGGTGATCAGACCAGTCGCCACCGCCAGTGGCATTGTTGACGTTCGTAATGTGGTGACCCTCTTGTTCGGGCAAAAAGGCGCCGGTCCACGGGCGAACCACGGTGTCAAAAGGGGTGCCGATATTCAGGTAGTGCGGACCACGTCGGGTAATGCCACGCGCTGCGCGGTTCAGAGTCGCAATGTAGTCAGAGTCCAGCAGCTGTTGAATGCAGGCACGGCCGACAAGGCGGTCGACGAGCTTGTGCATCGGTAGGCCGCATCGCTCAAGGGCACTGAGCCTTCGGCGCATGCCCCACGCAGTAGTGCCGCGATGGTTTCCCGCAAGCGAGATCACTGCCCGCACGGGGCTGTTGTCGGAGGCGTACTGCTCGGCTTCTTCTTCGTTGAGGCCATGGTTGAGGGCGTCGTCGTAAAGCGAATCGATGCTCGCGTTGGCGTAACTGCGGCAGTGTAGACCGCCCTGGGAATGACCGATGAGGTCGATGCGGGGTAGGGAGAGTTGGGCTCGGAAGCGGTCGAGAAGGTCGGTGACTTCGGCGAGCGCATCGCTTAAATCGGTGGTGGCTTTGACGCTACGGAGACGGCTGACCAGCGTGGCGGGGTCGGAGCCGTAATCGAGTGAGAATACGGGGCGATTCCGGGCGAGGAACGGCCCCAACATGGCGAAGGAGTTGAACGAGTTCATCCAGGTGCCGTGAACCAGGACAATTGGTATGCGACCGTTGTATCTGTCCAGGTCGGGAGTGATTTTGCCGTCGAGGATTTCGCGAACGTCCTGCACGCCGTGGGGGATCCATTCGGGATGACGCAACGAGCGCAGGTATGCCTGGGGAAAGGCGCGCAGTAGAGGGCCGAAAACTCGCGTGCTCGGGGAGTAGTCATCCATAGGGGCTAATCGTAGGCTGGGTTTATGACGTACTGCTACACAGCTGCCGAAATTCGCGCCGCGGAACAGCCCTATCTGGACGCACAAACGCGTGACGACGAACTCATGCGCCACGCAGCCGCCGCTGTGTCGGAGGTGGCGGAGCGGATGCTCTCAGAGGCATCTCCGGAGCCTGGTCGCGGTCGCGTGCTGCTGTTGGTTGGATCGGGAGGCAATGGTGGCGATGCACTCTATGCTGGCCGAAACTTGTCCTCGGATGGGCATGGCGTGGATGCGGTTTTGCTGGGCTCGAAGCCGCATGAACGGGCGCTGAAAGCTTTTGAACTCGCAGGTGGGCGGGTGCTGCCGTTGGGGTGTGACCGGGAGACGGATTTATCGAAGATTCTGTGGTCGATTAGTGAAGACTACGCACTGATCATCGACGGCATCGTGGGGCTCGGAGGTCACGGCGCGCTGCGTGAAGAGGCCGCGTGGTTGGTGCGCGAAGCGCGGTTGGGCAAAGTTCCCATTCTCGCGGTTGATGTGCCGAGCGGCGTAGAAGCCGATACTGGGCGTACTTTTGACCCGTCTGCCCAGACCATCAATCCAGACCCTGATCTGGAGGAAGGACAGAGCCCGTACCTGCCATCCCACGTCGAGGCCACGACAACGGTGACTTTCGGCGGTCTGCGCTACGCGCACTCGCTGTCCGAATCCTGTGGCACCGTCGAATTACATGAAATTTCCCTCGACTCCTTCTCCCTCGAACTTCCAGGACTGGGGCAGACGCTCTATGAAAACGGTACCTACAATGCCGTCCACCACCAGACTCCGACCGTGGAGTTCTACGAAGCCCTAGGCGGGAGCTTTCCGGCACCACTTGGCGCGATGACCCCGCTCGAACCCGGTGCTGCAGACCACAAGTACTCCACTGGAGTTACAGGAATCGCCGCTGGTAGCGAGGCGTATCCCGGCGCAGGTCAGCTGTGCGCCACCGCTGCCGTGCATGCGACCAGTCCCGCGGTCATCTATGTCGGCGACGCGGCCGCACGCAACCGCATCACCGCAGCCTTGCCGACGGTCATTGCGCAGCAGGACTCGGTGGATCGCAAAGAGGTACGCGTCGATGCCTGGGTCGTCGGTCCCGGTCGGGGCACTGATGAGAAAGCCGCCGAGGAACTGCGAGACATTCTGGCCACTGACAAACCAGTGGTCATCGACGCTGACGCACTGACACTGCTGTCGAAGCATGAGGACATCCGACAGCTCATTCGTGAGCGCGGCCAGGAGCGCAACCTGCGCACTGTTCTCACGCCGCACGCCGGTGAATTCGAGCGCCTGACCGGGCACGAGGTCACTAACCCCATCGCAGACGCCCGTGAACTTGCCGAGCAGTTCTCCTGCGAAGTGTTGCTCAAGGGGCGCCGTACCGTGATTGCCAATCCGGCAACGCAGCGCACAGTCGTGGTTGACGCGGGTAGCTCCTGGGCAGCCACGCCGGGCTCTGGCGATGTACTGTCCGGGCTCCTCGGTGCCTGGGTAGCGCGTGGCGAAGCCCTCTATGTACCAGCAATTATTCATGCGCGCGCCGCATTTTTGGCCGCGCAGACAGAGTTCGGACCAGCACCCTGCAGCGCCCAGGACATCGCCGAATCCATCCGAGATGCCACCGCATGGTTCACCAACGAAGGCAGCAGTGGCAAAATACGGCTATGACTTCCTCGGCACCAGCCATCCTGACCCATACCGTTAATCTCGACGCGATCACCCACAATGTGAAGACCGTCAAGGCCATCGCAGGGGTGTCGGAATTCATGGCCGTCGTCAAGGCGGACGGCTACTCGCAGGGTGCGCTGCAGACCGCGCGTGCCGCGCTGGCCGGCGGGGCAACGCAGCTCGGTGTCGCAACAATCGACGAGGCGCTCTCCCTCCGCGAGGAACTCCGCGCCACGCTTGACGACGGCCACACCATCCCCATCCTCGCCTGGATCTGGGACGCAGCGGCCACCTCATTGGTGCAGCGAGCTGTGGCTGCAGATATTGACCTCGGTCTGCCGTCGATGGCTCATGCGCTGGCCGTGGCCAATGCCGGGCGGGCGCTGTCGGTGACACCACGTGTGACGGTGATGGTCGATACGGGTTTGGGCCGCTCGGGATTCTCTATGGCCAATGGGGACTTTGAGCATGCGGTCGCTCAGCTGGTCGAGCTGCACAAGACCGGTGCTCTGAACGTCACCGGTACTTTCACGCACTTTGCGTGCGCGGATGAGCCGGGCCACGAGAGCGTCGATAAGCAGGCGCAGAATTTCCGTGCTGCGATTGCGGCACTGCGTGAGGCGGGGCTGGACGAGCTGATTAACCATGCGGCGAATTCGCCGGCATCGTTGTCGCGCCCGGACTTGGCCTTCGACATGGTGCGCCCGGGGCTGGCTATTTATGGTGGTGAGCCAATTGTGGGTGCCACCCATGGATTGCGTCCCGCGATGCGGTGGGAAGCGTCGGTCATTTTGGTCAAGAAGCTGCCGGCGGGAGAGTCGGTGTCCTACGGACAGACGTGGACAACTGGCCGCGATACCACCATCGGCATCGTGCCCTGTGGCTATGCCGACGGCATGATGCGCTCGGCCTCCGGGCGTTTCGAGGTCAGTATCAATGGCACACGCTACCCGCAGGTAGGACGGGTGTGTATGGATCAATTCGTCGTCGACCTGGGGCCCGACAGCGATGTCGAGGCCGGCGACACTGCGGTCATCGTCGGCGATTCCACACTGGGGGAGCCCGGTCTCGATGACCTCGCGGAGGCATCCGGCACCATTAACTATGAAATCCTCACCGCGCCGAAGGGGCGTAGCGAGCGAAAGTGGGTGCGCAGCCGGCTCGCGCCAACCGCAGAGGACATGCGTGACCTCGGCGAGGAGATTGGCCGGGAGTTGGCAGCTGGGGATTTGGTGATTCTCGATGGCCCACTCGGCGCGGGCAAAACGACCCTCACGCAGGGCATCGCCCGTGGCATGAACGTGCGCGGTCGCGTGACGTCGCCGACGTTCACCATCGCCCGCGAGCACCGTCCGCTGGCAACCGACGGCGTCACCCTTATCCACGTCGACGCCTATCGACTCTTCGGCGAAGAGGGGCCCGGCTCCGATGGTGATGCCTTCGATGCGCTGGACTCGCTCGATTTGGACACCGACCTTGAGGACAGCGTCGTGGTCGCCGAGTGGGGAATGGGGCTCGCCGAGGTGCTCTCCGAGCGCTATCTGCAGGTGAATATCGATCGTTCGCGTGACGACGATGCCCGCGTCGTCACCTGGAAGTGGAGCAAGTAGCTTCAAGTCGGTTCAAGTAGGTTACTGAGTATGAACATTTTGGCCGTTGACACATCGACTCCACAGGTCACCGCGGGAATTGTCCGCGATGGTGAAACCGTGGCCGAAAAGCTGCACCTGGATGCCCGTGCGCACAACGAGGTGCTGGTGCCGCTGATTCAGCAGTGCCTCACTGACAGTGGGGTGGCGGCAACCGAGCTAGATGCCGTGGTTGTCGGCTGTGGTCCGGGGCCTTTTACGGGATTGCGCGTTGGTATGGCCACCGCAGCCTCCTTCGCCGACGCTCTCGGAATTCCCTGCTACGGCATCTGCAGCCTGGATGCGCTTGCGGGTGGGGTTGGCGATGAACTGGTCGTCACCGATGCCCGCCGCCGCGAGGTGTACTTCGCCGCCTACCGCGATGGCCAGCGGGTTTTCGGTCCGGCAGTGGCCAAGCCAGCCGACGTCATGGAGCTGCTCAAGGAAGAACTTGCAGCAGAAGCCGCCGACTTCGCGCCGAGCCACGCCCGCGGCAGCCTCAGCCACATCGAGCAAATTGCCGGGCTTGAGGTTCCTGCCGAACAAGTCTTTCCCACTCCGAAAACCATGGTTGAAGCGGTCGACTTTGACTCCGCGCCGGGCCCACTGGTGCCGCTGTACTTGCGCCGTCCGGATGCCGTTGTCCCGAAGGCTATGAGATGAGCGTCGTCAAGCTAGTGCGTCTCGGACCTCCTGCGGCCAAGGCGTGCGCGGCGATTGAGGCGGAGCTGTTTGCCGGCGACGATCCCTGGCCGGAATCGGCCTTTATGGCAGAGCTGGCCGCGCCGAACAATTTCTACGTCGGGCTGATTGCAGATGTAGACGAGGACGAAGAACTGTGCGGCTATGCGGGGATTACCAAGCTGGGGCCTGCGGGTGCCGCCGAGTACGAGATTCACACCATCGGGGTGGGGAAGAAGTGGCAGCGCCGGGGCTTTGGGACGCAGCTGATGGACGCGCTGATGGCAGCTGTGGCGGAGGATCCGGGCCCGGTTTTCTTAGAAGTTCGCACAGATAACGAACCCGCAATCGCCATGTATCGGCGCTATGACTTCGAGAATATGGGGCTGCGAAAGAACTATTATCCGGGCTCTGGGGCGGATGCGTACACGATGTGTCGGCCTGAGTTGGCCAGCTAGATGTTGACGTATTGACTAATCTGCGTTAGACCGGGCACATGGCTAAAACCTTTGCAAAACAGCTCGTAGAAACCCTAGAGAAGCAGGGTGTCAAGCGAATCTTCGGACTCGTTGGAGATAGTTTGAACCCCATTGTCGACGCTGTGCGCGAGTCCTCCATTGAGTGGGTGCACGTTCGCAACGAAGAGGCTGCCGCCTTCGCCGCCGGCGCGGAGTCCCTGGTCACCGGCGAATTAGCAGTGTGTGCGGCCTCCTGTGGCCCGGGTAATACCCACCTCATTCAGGGCCTGTATGACTCCCACCGCAACGGCGCAAAGGTGCTGGCGCTGGCATCGCACATTCCTTCCCGCCAGATTGGCTCGAACTTCTTCCAGGAGACCCATCCGGAGTTCATCTTCAACGAGTGCTCCGGTTACTGCGAGATGGTCAACTCCGCTGAGCAGGGTGGCGTCGTTTTGCATCACGCTATCCAGTCGACCATGACTGGCCACGGTGTTTCCGTGCTGGTTCTGCCGGGCGACATTACAACGCATGAGGTGGAGAATGATGAGTTCGTCACCTCCACTATCAGCAGCGGCCGCCCAGTCGTATTCCCTGACGCCGGCCAGGCCGCCGCGCTTGCCGACGCAATCAACGAGGCTAAAACCGTCACGCTTTTCTGTGGCGCAGGTGTGAAGGACGCCCGCGAACAGGTGCTCAAGCTTGCGGAGAAGATTAAGTCGCCGGTGGGACATGCGCTGGGTGGCAAGATGTACATCCAGTACGACAACCCCTATGACGTCGGTATGTCCGGCCTGCTGGGCTACGGCGCCTGCCACGATGCCTCCAACGATGCTGATCTGTTGATTCTGCTCGGTACTGACTTCCCGTACAACGACTTCCTGCCGACTAAGAACGTCGCACAGGTCGATATCGATGGTCGTGCCATCGGTCGTCGTACCACGGTGAAGTACCCAGTCGTCGGCGATGTGGCTGCCACGATCGAAACCATCCTGCCGCACCTGGATGAAAAGACCGACCGTTCCTTCCTGGACAAGCAGCTGCGGAACCACGAGCGCCTGCTCAGCCACGTCATCGAGGCATACACCCACGACGTTGAGAACATGCGCCCGATTCACCCGGAGTATGTGGCCGACCTGATTGATAAGTACGCCGATGACGATGCCGTCTTCACCGTCGATACCGGCATGGGCAATGTCTGGGCTGCGCGCTACGTCACGCCGAATGGCAAGCGAGAGCAGATTGGTTCCTTCCGTCACGGCACTATGGCCAACGCACTGTCGCAGGCCATTGGTGTGCAGGCTGCTGACCGGGACCGTCAGGTCATTACCTTCAACGGTGACGGTGGCCTGTCAATGCTGCTCGGTGAGCTCATCACCGTGAAGCAGGAGCAGCTACCCATCAAGATGTTTGTGTTCAACAACTCCTCGCTCGGCATGGTCAAGCTGGAAATGCTGGTTCAGGGGCTGCCGGAGCACGAGACCGACCACGACGCAGTGGACTACGCCGGAGTCGCAGAGTCGTTGGGTATCAAGGCCATCCGAATTGAAGATCCGGCCGATGCGCCTCGCCTGATTCAGGAGGCGCTGGCATACGACGGCCCGGTGTTGGTGGACATGATCACCGACCCGAATGCCCTGTCCATCCCGGCAAACATCACCTGGGACATGCTGATGGGATTCTCCAAGGCCGCTACTCGCACCGTCTTCGGCGGCGGCGTTGGTCAGATGATCAACATGGCACGGTCGAACCTCCGCAACATCCCGCGGCCATAGTGGGGGTAGCGCTCTCGAGATGCGGGAGCGGGTGCGGTGCGGTACCTCTGTTTCCATGATTAAAGGTTTTCTGGTGAACCCTGACCTGACGCATCGCATCGTCGAATTTGAGTTGGAGGCCGCTGCTACATTCCTCGGCGGAGTTTCCTCCGACCGTGTTTCGGTGGCGTTTCAGGAAGACGGCGCCGATTACGCCGCTCTCTACAACCCGACGGCCAAGGCTGAGGGCGCTGAACCGAATCCGGTCGCGTCCCTCGGCCGCAATGAGGCTGCTACGGGCAACTCGGCTTTCTTTACCGACCCCACCACCGCAATTTGCGGAACGGTCGTATTTGTCGACGCCGAGGGCAAGGATATCGGCGACGAGGAAATCGAGCGTATTAAGCACGGTATGCGCGCCGTGCGTCACTACCGCGATGACTACCCAGAGGAATACGCTCTCTGGCGTGCCGCTGTGCGGAACCTCGGTCGCCTCGAAATTTAAACTCGGTCGCTGGTAAGTGACCCGGTGGTGCGCTAGTACCATGACTGCTATGACCGAGTTGACCCTGCTGGCAATCGAGAGTTCCTGCGATGAGACTGGCGCTGCAGTGATGCGTGTGCGCTACGACGACACCGACACCAGCACCCCCGCCATTCCCGAGGTGGAAGTGCTTGCCGACGTCGTCGCATCCTCCATGGAACAGCACGCCCGCTTCGGTGGTGTGGTCCCGGAGATTGCTTCCCGCGCTCATTTGGAAGCCCTGCAGCCAGTAGTCTCCGAGGCGCGCGCGCAAGCAGCTGCCAAGCTCGGTACCGATACTTTTATCCCAGATGCCGTCGCCGCTACCGTGGGACCCGGTCTCGCCGGTGCGCTGCTGGTCGGTTCGGCAGGCGCGAAGGCTTATGCCGCCGCCTGGGGTGTGCCTTTCTACGGCATTAATCACCTTGGTGGCCACGTTGCTGTCGGAGCTCTCGACGGCGCGGATTTGTCCAACGCCGTGGCGCTGCTAGTTTCCGGCGGGCACACGCAGTTGCTGCGCGTACAGGGGGTTGGTCGTCCGATGGAGGAGCTCGGATCGACGCTTGACGACGCAGCCGGAGAGGCATACGACAAGGTTTCGAGGTTGCTTGGGTTGGGTTACCCGGGCGGCCCGATTATCGATAAGTTGGCTAAGCAGGGAAATCGCAAGGCCATCGCGTTTCCTCGCGCCATGATGCGCCAGCAGGATGCGCGCCATGACTTCTCCTTCTCCGGCTTGAAAACCGCCGTGGCCCGCTATGTCGAAGCGGCAGAGAAGGAAGGTCGTGAATACTCCGTAGAGGACGTCTGTGCTTCCTTCCAGGAGGCGGTCTGCGATGTATTGACCAAGAAGGCCGTTCGCGCAGCTCAGGATGTGGGGGCCACTACGCTGCTGCTCGGTGGTGGTGTGGCTGCGAACTCGAGGTTGCGTGAACTCGCAGCGGCGCGAGCTACCTCGGCAGGAATTACGCTGCATGTGCCACCGATTAAGCTGTGCACCGACAACGGAGTCATGATTGGCGCAGCTGCCGCCTACCTCATTGCCGCGGGGGTCAAGCCCTCTGGCTACGCCTGCCCGACCGACCCCTCCATGCCTGTGGAAGATCCTCTAATGCAATAAGCAGTGATTGCCCCCCCCCGGATCCATGTTAAGTTTCGTTAACTGACTTTGACTTGTTTCTCTGCCATGGATCGCAGGACAATTACAGGAAAGCGCTTGCCCAAAAATGAGTAAAGACTACAGCGAGTGGGAACTTCAGCCATCCGATAATTCGCATAATCAGACTGAGCTGTTTGCGCCGCAGGGTGAACTGCAAACAACGCAAGCACCGCAAGTTGAACTCCAGCGCGGTCGTGGTCGGGGAGTGTTATGGGCAGTCGTCGCGCTGTTGCTTGTGGTGATCGTCGCTGTGGCAGCGGTGCTTTACCTAGTTGCGAGTGGTCGAGGTGAGCAATGGTTTGGTGCAGGTGCCAAGGATGAAGTAACGCCGAAGCTCACTGTTACTGCGACTGCGACAGAGACCGTGAAGGTGTAGTCGCCGGAGAAAACCAAGACGAGGGAAACCACGAGTACGGCTACGCCCGATCATCCGATCAGTGGGGATTGCGAGGCATCGGCGTTCCCGACTACGGAGGAAAACTTTACGATCGTCGCCTGTGACGGATGGTGGGCGCTGGGTGGGCGCGCAAACAGTGGTGGACTGGCGGTTTACCAATGGGACGAAGGTGCCTGGCAAAGGAGGGAGCCAGACAGTAACTACACAACCGGTTCTGGTGGCCCGTGCTTTAGCGATGAGTACATCAAGGAACACGGAATGACGGTTACTGTGTTCGGTCGTATGGCGTGTAACCCCGACAAGCTGACCAATTAGCATTAGCGCTCACTATTGTTGAGTGTTAGCACTTGCAGGGGTAGAGTGCTAACGAAGGTTGTTTGACACACAGTTGTTCACCCGCGACGACGGCTGTGCACGGCAGACCAACCGGCACAAGAACATCACATCACCGCATGTATGGAGGAATTCATCGTGGCGAACGTCAACATCAAGCCGCTGGAGGACCGCGTCCTCGTCCAGATCAACGAAGCAGAGACCACCACGGCTTCTGGCCTGGTTATCCCGGACTCCGCTAAGGAGAAGCCGCAGGAGGCTACCGTTATCGCAGTTGGTCCGGGTCGTTGGGCCGATGACGATGACCGCATTCCTATGGACGTCAAGGAGGGTGACATCGTCATCTTCTCCAAGTACGGCGGCACTGAGCTGAAGTACCAGGGCGAAGAGTACCTGCTGCTGTCGCAGCGTGACATCCTGGCTGTTATCGAGAACTAAAGGGAGGACGTACCCACACATGGCGAAGCTTATTGCTTTTAACGAAGAGGCTCGCGAAGGCCTCAAGCGCGGTGTGGACACGCTTGCCGACGCAGTCAAGGTCACGCTTGGCCCGAAGGGTCGCAACGTTGTCCTGGACAAGGCCTTCGGCGGTCCGCTGGTCACCAATGATGGTGTGACCATCGCCCGCGACATCGACGTTGAGGATCCGTTTGAGAACCTCGGCGCGCAGTTGGTTAAGTCCGTTGCGGTCAAGACCAATGACGTTGCCGGTGACGGTACTACTACCGCAACGCTGCTGGCACAGGCGCTGGTCCACGAGGGTCTGCGCAACGTTGCAGCCGGCGCAAACCCGATTTCGCTGAACCGCGGTATTCACGCTGCATCCGACAAGGCGGTTGAGCTGCTGAAGCAGCGCGCCACCCCGGTCAGCAGCTCTGCTGCCATCGCACAGGTGGCAACCGTTTCCTCGCGCGACACTGAAATTGGTGACCTGGTTGCAGGTGCCATGGACAAGGTTGGCAAGGACGGCGTCGTCTCTGTGGAGGAGTCGCAGTCGATTGCCACCGAGCTGTCCGTGACCGAGGGCGTGTCCTTCAACAAGGGCTTCCTCTCGCCGTACTTCATTACCGACGTTGAGGCTCAGCAGGCGATTCTCGACGGTGCACAGGTGCTGCTGGTCCGCGAGAAGATTTCCTCCCTGCCGGAGTTCCTGCCGATTCTGGAGAAGATTGCCGAGTCCGGCAAGCCGACTCTGATCATGGCTGAGGATATCGAGGGCGAGGCTCTGTCCGCACTGGTCATCAACGCTATGCGCAAGACCTTGAAGGTTGCCGCAGTGAAGGCACCGTACTTCGGTGACCGTCGTAAGGCGTTCATGGATGACCTGGCAGTTGTCACCGGTGCAACCGTCGTTACGGCTGACACTGGCATGCAGCTGAAGGACGTTGGACTTGAGGTGCTGGGTAACGCACGCCGCATCACCATTACCAAGGACGAGACCGTCCTAGTTGACGGTGCTGGCACCGCTGAGGCTGTGGAAGAGCGTCGTAACCAGATCCGTGCCGAGATTGAGCGCACTGACTCTGACTGGGATCGCGAGAAGCTGGAAGAGCGTCTGGCGAAGCTCTCTGGCGGTGTGGCTGTCATTAAGGTCGGCGCTGCTACCGAGACCGAGGTCAACGAGCGCAAGCTGCGTGTCGAGGATGCCATTAACGCTGCTCGTGCGGCAGCTCAGGAAGGTGTCATCGCCGGCGGCGGTTCCGTACTGGTGCAGATCTCCCGTGAACTCGAGGCATTCGCTGACGAGTTCGAGGGCGACGAGGCAGTCGGTGTCCGTGCAGTTGCCAAGGCTCTGACCCGTCCGGCTTTCTGGATTGCTGAGAATGCTGGTAAGGACGGTGCGGTCGTTGTCTACCACATTGGTGAGCTGGAGAACGGCAACGGCTACAACGCTGCTACTGACACTTACGAGAACCTGATTGAGTCCGGCGTCATCGACCCGGTCAAGGTCACTCACTCCGCAGTCGTCAACGCAACCTCCGTGGCGCGTATGCTGCTGACCACCGAGGCTTCCGTTGTGGATAAGCCGGAAGAAGAACCACAGCACGATCACGCTCACTAATCGCAAGTGTGCTAGTGCCCTGGCCTTTGGCACGTAAAATGCTCCCCACCTTTCAATCTGAGGGTGGGGAGCATTTTGGTTTTTATGTGAACTGGCTGGAGTCCGAGAGAGGGGGACTACATGGCAGTAACTAGAACGCGTTCAAGTTCGCGTTCACGTGCGGCCGGCTTAGCTCGAAGGATTTCATTTCGTTCAGATTCGCTGAGACCGCCCCAGACACCGTATGGCTCACCAACCTTGAGTGCGTGACTACGGCACTGCATAAGAACAGGGCAAGAACGGCAGATAGCCTTCGCACGGGCTTCACGCAGGCTGCGTGCGCGTCCGCGCTCGCCTTCCGGGTGGAAGAAGGTCGCGGAGTCCTGCCCGCGGCACGAGCCGTGCAGCTGCCAATCCCACAAATCCGCATTGGGCCCGGGCAAGTGGTCGATGTACGTCATCGGAATTGATGTCTCCTTCATTGAGCTTTCTTGAAGCAGTGAGCTCAAGTGTGGAGGCCAACAATGAACGGTTGGTAAACCTAAGGAGACCAGCCGGGATACTACGCAAACAATTCCGTCAAACTCTTACCAAATTTTTAGAAACGGCCAGGTCGGCGAGAACGCAAACCGTCGACAAAGCCTGCGCAGTAGTCCCATGGGGCGTAACGGGAGGGGTCTGGATCGAATTGTGGCTCGTGAACCGGAGATGCCTGGCCAGACAGGAGCATCAGGTAGTGGTTTTCCAAAACCTCCCAGTTATAAAAGTGCTCGTCACCGCAGTCCTCACACAACATACAGACGCCCAGTAATCCCTCTGGGCTCAAAGCGGTACGGAATAGGCGAACTGCGGCCAGATCTTCAAGAACCTCTCGACGTTCCTGGTCTGTCAGTGGAGCAAACGGCTCATCCGGCTCGAGAAAGCTTGCCGGGTCATTGGGATCTCCTTCGAACGGATCCCGCGGCATGGATGAGAAAAAGTTGTGGTTCACAACCACTACCGTAACAGCTCTGTACGGCAATCCTGTCGATTGGCGATGCACTTAGTTGGGGTTTAGTTCACCTTGGAATAACCCTCAGCTAGCTTTCGGCTAACCCTTGTCGGGCACCTGTCGCTCCGCCTAATTGTCGCGTTTCATCACTGAAGGACTACCCTGTATATAACGTTTGGCAACCACGAAGCGATAGCGCCCCTGGCCGGATGTCGGCAAGGGTGGAGCAGGAGGAGTCCATGACCAACCCCACGGGAATTAGCCTCGGCGGAGACAATCCCAACAAGATTCCACTAGTCGGCCTTACATTCGATGACGTCCTGCTGCTGCCGGATGCTTCGGACGTTATCCCCTCCGGCGTTGATACTTCGACGCAGCTCACTCGTGAGCTGCGTCTGAACATTCCGGTTGTGTCCGCTGCTATGGACACCGTCACCGAGGCCCGCATGGCTGTTGCCATGGCCCGCCAGGGCGGTATGGGTATCCTGCACCGCAACCTGTCTATCGAGGAGCAGGCTCAGCAGGTCGAGATTGTGAAGCGCTCTGAGGCTGGCATGGTGTCCGACCCGGTGACCTGTTCCCCGGATGACACCATCGCCGAAGTAGATGCCAAGTGCGCTCGTTACCGCATCTCGGGCCTGCCGGTCGTCGACAAGGACGGCAAGCTGGTCGGTATCTGCACCAACCGCGACATGCGTTTTGAGGCAGACCTGAACCGCAAGGTTTCCGAAATCATGACCCCGATGCCGCTGGTCGTGGCTGAGCAGGGTGTGTCTGGCGATGCGGCGCTGAACCTGCTGCGCGCTCACAAGGTGGAGAAGCTGCCGATCGTCGATGGCGAAGGCCGCCTGACTGGTCTGATTACCGTCAAGGACTTCGTCAAGAAGGATCAGTACCCGAATGCTTCCAAGGATGGTTCCGGCCGTCTGCTGGTCGGTGCTGGCATCGGTACCGGCGAGGACTCCTGGAAGCGCGCGCACGCATTGGCTGACGCAGGCGTAGACGTGCTCGTTGTTGATACCGCTCACGCCCACAACTCAGGTGTACTTGAGATGGTCTCCCGCGTTAAGAAGGAATTCGGCGAGAACATCCAGATTATCGGCGGCAACCTGGCTACCCGTGGCGCTGCACAGGCCATGATTGACGCGGGTGCAGATGCCATCAAGGTCGGTATCGGCCCAGGCTCGATTTGCACCACTCGCGTTGTCGCAGGTGTGGGCGCCCCGCAGATCACCGCCATCATGGAAGCCTCTGTCGCAGCTAAGAAGGCTGGCGTTCCGATTATCGCCGATGGCGGTATGCAGTTCTCCGGCGACATCGCCAAGGCTCTGGCAGCCGGTGCATCCTCCGTCATGCTCGGTTCGATGCTGGCCGGTACCGCTGAGGCTCCGGGTGAGGTCACCTTCGTCAACGGCAAGCAGTACAAGATGTACCGTGGCATGGGCTCGCTGGGTGCTATGCAGGGCCGCGGCCTGACCGGTGAGAAGCGCTCCTACTCCAAGGACCGCTACTTCCAGGCTGATGTCAAGAGCGAAGAGAAGCTGGTTCCGGAAGGCATTGAGGGTCGTGTTCCGTTCCGCGGCAGTATCGACTCCATCGTTCACCAGCTGGTCGGTGGTCTGCGCGCAGCTATGGGCTACACCGGTTCCGCTACCGTCGAGCAGCTGCACGACGCACAGTTCGTCCAGATCACCGCTGCAGGCCTGCGCGAGTCGCACCCGCACGATATCCAGATGACTGTCGAAGCGCCGAACTACTACCAGCGCTAAACTGGCTTAGTCGAGTTAAATTCCACGGAAAGGGCATGTGAGGAAAGCTCATGCGCGACATCGTTGAAATCGGTATTGGCCGCGAGGCACGCCGGACCTACGAGTTGGACGATATTGCACTCGTTCCCACTCGGCGTACCCGGTCGTCCAAGGACGTCGATACCTCCTGGCGAATTGACGCCTACGATTTCGAACTCCCGATGATGATGCATCCGACAGATGCCATCGCCAGCCCGGAATCCGTCGCTGAGTTTGCTCGCCTGGGCGGTTTGGCGGTTCTCAACGCCGAGGGTATCTGGGCCCGTCACGCCGATGCGCAGGACAAGATCGCCGAGCTGGTGGAGTTGGCAAAGAATGCCGCCACCAAGCGTGAATCCGAGGCAGTGAACCGCAAGCTGCAGGAACTGCACTCTGCTCCAATTGATACTGACCTGTTGGTTGAGCGCATCAAGGAGATTCGCGCAACCGGCGCGATCACTGCAGTTCGTGTCTCCCCGCAGCATGCCCGTGAGCTGGCTCCGCTGGCTATCAAGGCCGGCATCGACTTGTTGGTTATCCAGGGCACGCTGATTTCCGCAGAGCATGTCACGGCTCAGGGTGAACCGCTAAACCTCAAGGACTTCATCGGCAGCCTGGACGTTCCAGTTATCGCCGGTGGCGTTGTCGACTACCAGACTGCGCTGCATCTGATGCGTTCAGGCGCAGCTGGTGTGATTGTCGGTACGGGCTTTACGACGTCCCCGGATGCGCTCGGTATCGATGTGCCAATGGCTACCGCTATTGCGGATGCTGCAGCTGCTCGTAAGGACTACCTCGATGAGACCGAGGGGCGCTACGTCCACATCATTGCCGATGGCGGCATTGATACCGTCGGTGACATTGCCAAGGCAATCGCCTGCGGTGCGGATGCTGTGGCACTGTCCAGTGTGCTGGCAACCGTCCACGAAGCTCCGGGGCAGGGCTACGCCTGGCCGTCTGTTGCGGCACACCCGAAGTACCCGCGCGGTGCGGTGTGGCCGGTCGTCGACGATGAGAAGGAATTGGTCAGCCTGGAAGAGGCTCTGTTTGGCCCTTCCGCTTCGCCGTTCGGTGACCGCAATCTCGCCGGTGGCCTGCGTCGCGCAATGGCAAAGTGCGGCTTTACCAACTTGAAGTCCTTCCACCGCGTTGAGCTGTCGGTACGTCCGAAGGGTTTTTAATTAAAGTAATCGGATAGTTTTTTCGCAAAACTACCTTACTGAAAAGCCACCTCCGCTTAGGGTTAGGAACATGAGTTCCGCGCATTAGCGTTACGCCCTTAGAGAAGGTGGCTTTTCCCATGAGTAAACAACGTGATTTCGATGTTGTAATCGTCGGTTCCGGTTTTGGTGGTTCTGTTTCTGCTTTGCGGTTGACCGAAAAGGGCTACCGAGTGGCAGTTCTCGAAGCTGGTCGACGGTTCGAAGATAAAGACTTTGCCAAGACCAGCTGGCGGCTTCACAAGTACCTGTGGGCTCCCAAGCTGGGACTCTTTGGCGTCCAGCGCGTGCACATGTTGAAAGATGTCATGATTCTCGCTGGTGCTGGAGTTGGCGGTGGTTCTCTTAACTACGCAAACACTCTGTATAAGCCGGGCACTGAATACTTCCAGCACCGTCAGTGGGGGCACATTACCGACTGGGAGTCAGAACTCACTCCGCACTATGACAATGCATCTCGCATGCTCGGGGTGGTCACCAACCCATCCGACACGCCTGCCGACGTCGTCATGCGTGAGGTAGCCGAAGATATGGGTGTGGGCCATACTTTCCGCTCGACTCCGGTGGGTGTGTTCTTCGGAGCTAAGACTGGTGGACAGGGTGCGCCAGGGCAAACAGTTTCCGATCCTTACTTCGGGGGGATTGGCCCGGACCGTACTGCTTGTACGGAATGTGGTGAGTGCATGACTGGTTGCCGTCACAATGCCAAGAACACCCTGGTTAAGAACTACCTCTACTTGGCGGAGAAGTTTGGTGCGCAGGTCTTTGACCGCACTACCGTTACCGGCCTGCATCCTCAGGCTGATGGCTCCTGGGTTATTGACACTGAGCGCACTGGCCGTTGGGTAGCTAAGGGCAAGCAGCAGTTTAGCGCTAAGCGCGTCATTCTCGCCGCCGGTGCCTGGGGCACCCAGAATTTGCTGCATCGCCAGCAGGCCGATGGGCACTTGCCGCTGCTGCCGAAGTCTTTGGGCAAGCTGACCCGCACCAACTCCGAGGCTATTTTGGGCGCGATGGGTACGAAGGTGGACCCGGAAAATGACTTCTCTAACGGTGTAGCCATCACTTCGTCATTCTTCCCAGATGAGGACACCCATATCGAGCCAGTGCGCTACGGTAAGGGCTCTAATGCCATCGCAATGCTGCAGATGATTATGACCGAAGGAGGTCGTGGGACTCCGCGATGGTTGCAGGCTGTGGGGACCGTCGTAAAGCATCCTAACTACCTGACGCAGCTCGTGAATCTGCGTAAGTGGTCGCAGCGCACCGTGATTTCTCTGGTGATGCAGAATCGCGACAACTCGATTACGACGTACCTGCAGAAGATTGGGCCGGTGCGTTTCCTGATGAGTAAGCAGGGCGAGGGCGAGCCGAATCCGACGTGGATTCCGTCGGGTAACGAAGCTACGCAACGTGCGGCGGACAAGCTCAGTGCACGTGGTCGGAATGGTCGTGTGCTAGCTGGTGGCACTATCGGTGAGTTGGCAAATATTCCTTTGACAGCTCACTTCATTGGCGGCGCGACGATTTCGGATTCACCCGAAAACGGCGTTGTTGATCCGTACTTGCGTGTGTGGGGTTACCCGACGCTCTCGATTCACGACGGTTCGGCGATGGCAGCCAACCCGGGAGTGAACCCGTCACTGTCGATTTCCGCGAATGCGGAGCGTGCAACGTCGCTGTGGCCGAATAAGGGTGAGGAAGATCAGCGTCCAGCGCAGGGGGAGTCCTACGTGCGCCTGGATCCGATTGCTCCGGTGAGCCCGGCTGTGCCTGCAGATGCTCCGGCTGCACTGAACCTGGGTATGCCTGCAGTCCGTAAGTCTTGATAAGCTTTAGGGCGTGTCTGAACAGGTGACTAAGCCCGTCCTCGTCGTGGACTTCGGTGCGCAGTATGCGCAGCTCATCGCGCGACGTGTGCGCGAGGCAAAAATTTATTCCGAAGTGGTCTCGCATGATGCGACGACCGAAGAAATTAAGGCCAAGAACCCGGCCGCGCTGGTGCTGTCCGGCGGCCCGTCCAGTGCCTACGCCGAAGGTGCCCCGAAGCTCAACCCAGAGTGGCTTGAGCTGGGCATTCCGGTGTTTGGTATTTGCTACGGTTTCCAGGCGATGACTGAGGTGCTCGGTGGCACGATCGCTGCTACCGGTGACCGTGAGTACGGCCGCACGCAGCTAAACGTCGTCGACGGTGGCGGTGTCGCTCACACTGGTGTGCCGGAGACACACGAGGTGTGGATGAGCCACGGTGACGCGGTGTCTAAGGCACCGGAGGGCTTCACCGTTACGGCGTCCACCAAGGGTGCTCCGGTAGCGGCTTTCGAGTGTTTGGAAAAGCGCATGGCCGGTGTGCAGTACCACCCGGAGGTCAACCACTCGCCGTATGGTCAGCAGGTTCTGGAGAAGTTCCTGTATGAGATTGCTGGCCTGGAGCCGGACTGGACTGCCGCTAACATCGCGGAAGAGCTGATTGAGCAGGTCCGTAATCAGGTCGGTGAGACCGGTCGCGCAATTTGCGGTCTGTCTGGCGGCGTTGACTCCGCAGTTGCCGCCGCGCTTGTGCAACGCGCTATTGGTGACCGTCTGACCTGTGTCTTCGTCGACCATGGGCTGCTGCGCCAGGGCGAGCGCGAGCAGGTTGAGAAGGATTTCGTTGCCGCCACTGGTGCGAAGCTGATTACCGTCGACGATTCCAGGGTCTTCCTGGATGCTCTGGCTGGTATCACCGATCCGGAGACCAAACGTAAGACCATCGGCCGTGAGTTCATCCGCTCCTTCGAGCGCGCTGTCGCACAGGCGCTGGAGGGCGCTCCGGAGGGCGAGACCGTGGACTTCCTGGTCCAGGGCACCCTGTACCCGGATGTGGTTGAGTCCGGTGGCGGTTCTGGTACCGCCAACATTAAGAGCCACCACAACGTCGGCGGTCTGCCGGATGACGTTGAGTTCACCCTCGTTGAGCCGCTGCGCCTGCTGTTCAAGGACGAGGTCCGTGCGGTCGGCCGCGAACTGGGGCTGCCGGAAGAAATCGTCGCTCGCCAGCCGTTCCCGGGCCCGGGTCTTGGTATCCGCATCATCGGCGCTGTCGATGAGGAGCGTCTGGATACCCTCCGTCGCGCCGACGCCATTGCACGCGAGGAAATGACGGCCGCAGGTATGGACGAGGTTGTCTGGCAGTGCCCGGTCGTCCTGCTTGCCGACGTCCGCTCGGTCGGTGTCCAGGGCGATGGTCGTACTTATGGCCACCCAATCGTGCTGCGCCCGGTTTCCTCTGAGGATGCGATGACCGCTGACTGGACCCGCGTTCCGTACGACACTTTGGAGAAAATCTCCACTCGTATCACCAACGAGGTGCCTGAGGTCAACCGCGTGGTCCTGGATGTGACTTCCAAGCCACCGGGAACCATTGAGTGGGAGTAAGCCACTAGTTGGCAAGGGCCGTGTCTGTGAGTTGTGCAAACTCGCGGGCACGGCCCTTTTCCGTCAGGGCCGAATTGTTCTTGGCGATGGTGATGCGCTTATCGGCGGCTAGGGTGTGGAGAGCTGCGCTCACGGTATCGTCGTCAAGCATGGCGAAATAGGGGAGCTGGTCGGTGAAGAAGACGTAGCCGTCGCGTAGACGTGCGATGAAGAGGACTGTGAGGATGCGGGCCTCTGGTGAGTCGGCGGGGTAGGGGCAGCGCTGGGCGAAATTGTCAGGAAGATGCGCGGCGAGAGGGAGGAATCCGAATTGCCGCGGCAGGATTGCGCAGGTAGCGGTGATGGCGGACAGAACTAGGGTCATTATGCAGGCGACCGGTGTAGAGGAAATTCGTTCGGCGACGGCGGCAATGATCCATGCTCCGGGGAAGATGAGCAGCACGCTTATACTGCTATTCCACGAGATGTCGTTTGGTGACTCACGCATCGGCTCTGCGAAGTAGGAGGGCCGAGTTTCTTTGGTGGGTGTTTTTGCCTGGCGCACGAAAAGTGTGGTGCCGATGAGTACCAGTAAAAGCGCTATCATGATCCACCAGCCAATGGAGCCGATGATGTGGGCTTTAAGCAATGCGAGCAGTGCGATCACTGCGGTGGTGACGCCAATTGCCGTCCCCAGGCGCACGGGACTATTGATAAATTTTGTCGTGCGTTCGGCCCCGTCTTGGTAAGAGCCTGAAGAGTGTTGGTGCCGGCTGGAATCTGTCATACTTCTTAATTTTAGTAGCGATGGAACTATAGATTGTTGAGAGTTGTGTGGCTAGTGTTATGACCATGAGCATTGTAAAAATTAACGCTATTACCGTTCCTGAGGGTGCGGGAGAAGAGCTCGAACGTCGCTTTTCCGCTAACTCTTCAAAGATGACCGATGTGCCGGGTTTCATTGGTTTCCAACTGCTGCGTCCGACTGCAGGAGAGAGCCGCTACTTCGTCTTTACCGAGTGGGAGAGTGAGGAGGCCTACCAGGGGTGGCGTGAGGGCCGTGCCTTCAAGGCTTCGCATGAGGGCGAAAAGCGCAAGCCGGTGTCGTCGTCGGCTGATTTGCTCGAATTCGATGTAGTTCTCGATGTGAAGGCCTAAGTAGTACGAAATGTAGTACTCGGCTGAGGTTAGAGCGTCGCGCGGTGGTGTGCGGCGCTTTTCTTCGCACATTAATATCGAACGTACGTGCTATTTAGGGTAATGTTTAATCCGCTTGTTGGGAAAGAATATTCGAGCAGTGTTCGTGGTGGGCGGGGGCAGTGGGATGGCAGTGAGATGAGGTGGAACAAGAAGTGACAACGGCGGTCAATATTGCTGCGGGGCAGTCTAAGGAACAGACTATTGCGGCATTGCGGCAGGCGATGGCAGCCCAGTCTGGTGGGACTGCAACTGGTGCAACCTTTGGGCTCGGTGAGGCTCTACCGGTGCCGGAGGCGTTGGAAAATACGTTGGCGGGAGCAGTGCGAAAAGGGGCTGTCAGTGTCATTGAACAGCCCGGTGCGGTATTGGCAGGCCTAATCGCGGAAGTTACGAAGACAGGTCATGTTGCGCTAGTTGGACTCGCTGAACAGGGGTTGCTCTCCGTGGTGGAGTTGGGCGGGAAGCTATCGAACATTGTCTGTGTGCCAGATCCTGGAATGCAGCCGCTTGAAGTAATTGGGCTGTTGGCGGACGGCGTTGACTTGGTGGTGGCTTCGTTGGCGCGCACTCCGCCGCCGTCGCAGGCACGTCCGCTGCAGGCACGACTGCGCACGAGTGGTTGTGCTCTGGTTTTTGTCGGGCAGCAGTGGCCGGGCGCTGCTGCGGAAATTTCCAGCTCTGTCGCTGGTGTTTCCGGGCTTGGCACTGGTTATGGCCGGATTCGAGCAGTGGATTACCAAGTCAGTGTGTCGGGGACGCGGTTTCCGCGGAGGCAGTGCCGTTGGCGGGTGGGGGAACAGGTGGAACAGAACAATGTGGTCGCGTTTCCCGCGCAGAGGAGGTCCTAGTGGTAGCGGCGGAATCGAGCCGTGTGGTGGCGCTATGGCTTCCTGATTGGCCAGTGCAGGCAGCACATCTAGCATCTGTGACGTCGCAGGCTAATCCGCTCAGTCCAGTTGCGATTGTGGGTGATAGCGGAGTAGCTGCTTGTTCTCCGAGTGCGCGCCGTGCAGGGGTACGGCGCGGGCAAAGCCGTCGCCATGCGGAAGCGTTGTGCCCGGAGCTGGAGGTTGTCGAGGAAAGTGCGGTGCGCGACGCTGCAGAATTCGAGTCCGTGCTGCAACGGTTGGAGGCGGTGGCAGCTGGGGTCGAAGCTCTACGGCCAGGCTTGGCGGTTGTGGCAGCGCGAGGGGTAATGCGTTATTACGGCGGACAGGATGTGGCCTTGGAAAAGCTGCTTGATGCCGCTGCGGTACCGGGCGTGGACTGCAGCTTGGGGCTCGCGGACGATATTGTGACAGCTATTTTGGCAGCGCGCAGGGGAGTGCTGGTAGCTCCCGGGGAAGATGAAGGCAAAAGATTTCGGCAGGGAATCTCTCTGGTGGAGCTGAGGGCGGAAAGTGCACTGGAGATGCCCGCAGAGCTTGCGAAGTCGTGGCAGGAACTCGGCCTGCGCACATTGGGGGATGTCGCTGCGTTACCGAAGCGGGATATAGCCAACAGGTTTGGGGCGCAGGGGGCTAGATGGCACGATTTGGCCTGCCGTGGGGAAGTGCGGTTGGTGGCGCCGCGATCTTTGCCGCCAGGACTGGCGGTGAGCTACCAGTCTTGGGAGAGTCCACTCCGAAGAGTGGATGAGGTCTCATTCGTCGCGCGCTTTCTAGCTGGGCAACTGCATGAAAAACTTTTTAACCATGGGTATTCGTGTTACCGCTTAGCGGTGGTGGCGCAATTTAGTGACGGCTCAGAGGTGCGCAGAGTATGGCGCTGCACTGAGCCACTGGCAGAACAGACTACGGCTGACAGGGTTCGGTGGCAGCTCGATGGCTGGCTGAATAACAGGAATCGGCAGCAGCCACGAGGAGGCAGCGGCACTGTTGCTGGAACTGTTGACGGCGCTGAGGAAAATGATGGAGATGACAGCCGCGGAATTGTAGAGCTGCAGTTAGAGCCACTGGATGTGGTCGCCGCCGGTACTGTAAAACAGGATCTGTGGCACGGCAGCGATGATGCGCGAGCCAAAGCGCGCCGGGCTGCCGAGCGTGTGCAGGGGTTACTGGGGTCAGAGGCAGTACAGCAACCAATCATGCAGGGCGGGCGTGGCCCAGGAGAAAGAGTGGGATTTGTCGCTTTCGGAGAAAAACCCAAAAGCACAAAAACCGCGGAAAATAATCAGCCGTGGCCGGGAGCCGTTCTTGCCCCCAATCCGGCAACTATTCCCGCGACTGCTAATGCTGAGGTGGAAGTGCTCGATGCCAATGGGCAGACCGTGGGCGTAACTGGGCGAGCGACCATGACGGCGGAACCATCTCTGGTGCGGCATGGAGTGACAACGTACCGCGTGTCATCGTGGGCTGGGCCCTGGCCGATTGATGAGCGCTGGTGGGTGCCCGATGAGGCTCGTCGAGCGGCAAGAATACAAATCCGTGCGATGGCGAATGACGGTACCATCGCCGCCTGGTTGCTCATAGGGCATGCCGGCGCATGGAGAATCGAGGGGGCTTACGCGTAGAGGCGTAGCGCGGGGCAACCCGATTACTTCGATTGGAAGTCAATAACCAGGCGGTTCGGGTTGTTCAACGAGAAAACCTTGAACGGGGTCTTATCGCCCTTGAGCCCGACGACATACTGAGTCTGTCCCTCGAAGGTGCCGGCGCCAACGACTTCCTTAATAACGGACGTCGATGTCGGCTTGACCGGGTCAGAGGGGAAGTCCTCCATCTGGAAATCAAAGGGGTAACCCATGCCCCGCAAGTCGATTACCAGCTTGGCTGTGCCGTCGACCGAAATCGGTTTGCCGGAGCCCTGTTGGGTCGGCACATCCTCGTAACGGACGAAATATCCCGGAGTGCCCTCGCCCGTGAGTTCAAAGACAATGCGGTCGTAACCGTCGTGGGAACCGACACGGACATCTTCAATACCCAAGTAAGCGCCATCGGAAGGGGCAGCTTCTGAGGAGGAACTATTGAAATCGCCCTCCGGAGCAGCATCGTCATCCATGGTGGTTTGCGCCGCCGCAGATGAGCTAGTGGAGCTGCTAGAGCTGCTTGACAAATCGGAGGTGCCAGCGGTTGAGTCAGTCTTCATAGACACTGCAGCAGCCGAGTCTGGGGATGAGTCAGAGGAGCAAGCGCCGAGAGCCAGGCCCAATGCGAGGCACAGGGATGCCGCGATACGGGTACGGGTGCGCGAAACATCCAGCGATTTCGTATTCATACGTCTGACGGTATGTGCGCAGTTACGGAATTTCAACAAGCTGAACTACAAAAGTCGAGGTCAGAAGTATTTGTTGTCAAAGTGTTGCACAATAGTAACAAAACAGGGGTGAACGCTGCGACCTAAGACCCAATCGCAGGGGGCACTCAATTACGCTTAGGCGTATGAGCCAGGCCAAATTTGATACCACCTGTTCCGCTCAGATGACTGAGCCGCTTCCCGGTACTGCGAAGACCGGAAAGCTCTTTATTGCGTTGGAGCACCAACTCGGTTGGTCGCACGATATTTTTGACGGCGGGGTATGGGGAGCAGAGATCACCGGTCAGGTAGAGGCCTGGTTGTCTGAACGCGGCGGCGCGTTGCAGCTGATTCGAAAGCCAGGCCGAATCGGCCAGCAGCCGTGTGATGGCGTTAACGTCTATATCGCGCATTGTGAATCAGTGGATGGCTCTGAGGTTTTTCTCGAACATCGCATGGTTGCCGATGTTGAAGACCTGATGACTCTGGATATCCGCCCTGGCCAGCCCACCGAGGGGGCCACTCGTCTGGACCATCCACTGTTTCTCATCTGTACGCACGGTAAGCGCGATCGTTGCTGTGCGATTAAAGGTCGCCCGCTCGCTGCTGCGATGCACAATCTCTACCCAGAGGTTGTGTGGGAAACCTCGCACTCTAAGGGGCACCGCTTTGCGCCGGCCAGCGTGCTGTTGCCATGGAATTACAGCTTTGGACGTCTGAGTGCGGTGGATGCCAAGGGGGTCATCGAAGACGCTCAGCAGGGCATCGTGCATGCAGAGGGCTGTCGCGGCCGTGGTATCTACACCCCGCAGGGGCAGGCGGCCGAGTTGGCTGTGCGTCGTCAAGCAGATGCGTGGGGCGTAGACGATGTCGCACGCGTTGACGTCGACGGCACGACTGCAGTCGTCGCGCTTTACGACGGCCCCAGCGACCGCGACAAGGTCGTGGAATATGAAGTGGCCCTGGAGAAAATCACCACGGAAGGCGTTGTGTCTTCCTGCGGTGATGCTCCAGGGCCAAAGAAGGGCTGGGCTGCGGTCGAGGTAACCCGCCGCTAGCTAGTGGCTAGCTAATGTGCGCGGCTACCTGCGCATAATCTTCTTGGAGAGCCAGTTGCCGAAGATCTGCGCCAACTGGACGATGAAGATGATGACCAGGGTTGTCACCAGGGTGACGTTCCAGTCGAATGCCTGGTAGCCGTAGGTGATTGCGAAGTTGCCCAGTCCGCCACCGCCGATGTAGCCGGCCATAGCTGACATGTCGACCACGGCGATGAATGCGAAGGTGTAGCCCAGTACCAGCGGGCCCAGTGCCTCCGGCACGACGACCGTCCGGATGATGCGCCACGGACTTGCGCCCATCGCACGGGCGGCCTCAATCACGCCGGGGTCGATGGACATCAAGTTCTGCTCCACCAGGCGCGCGATGGCGAAGGTGGCGGCAATCGACATGACGAACACTGCGGCTTCGGTGCCGATCGTGGTGCCGACCACGTTCTTTGTCAGTGGGCCGATGGCCGTAACCAGGATGATGAACGGGATTGGTCGGACAAAGTTAATCAGGACATTGAGGACCTGGTAGACAAACTTGTTGCGCAGCACGCCACCATCGCGGGTGGTGTAGAGCAGCACGCCGATTGCCAGACCTGCGACACCGCCAATCAGCATGGCGACACAGACCATATAGAGCGTCTGGCCGAATGCCTCGCCCAGCATCGGGCCGAGGCTATCCCAGTTGGTGTCCTTGCCACTCACCGATGGCAGAGAGTTTAAGAGACCGATCATGATGCAAGCTCCTCTACCTGTGTCAGTTCGGAAATAGCAGCAATGGCGGCATCGAAATCAGAGGAATCCGAGGCGGAATTACCTGTCAGCGGAGTCAACCGCAAAGTAAGGCGGCCGTAGGACTTCGCCTGCACATTGGCGACTGCGCCGTGTGCCACCGAGGCGGCGACACCGTGGGCACTAGTGGCCTGTGCCAGGGCACCGAGGTCAACACCGTCATTGATAGTGATGGTGACCAGGCGAGCTGCTGCGCTCTCGGCAGACTGATTCACCGAATCGCGTTCACGGCCAATTGGAACATCGCGCAGTGCGGTGGTGGCGAAGCGGCGGCCAACCTCAGTCTTGGGGTTGGCAAAGATCTCGTGGACCGTACCGGTTTCGACGATGTGACCATTTTCCATGATGGCCATGCGGTCAGCGATACCGCGTACAACCGACATGTCATGAGTAATCAGCACGATAGTGACACCCATTTCGCGATTGATGCGACGCAGCAGATCCAGGACGCCGGAAGTAGTTTCCGGGTCGAGTGCCGAGGTGGCTTCGTCGGCAAGCAAGAGCGTCGGTTCGGTGGCGAGCGCACGGGCGATGCCGACACGCTGCTTCTGCCCACCCGAGAGCTGCTCGGGGAAGGACTCCGCCTTGTCGCCGAGACCGACGAACTCCAGCAGTTCCTGGGCGCGAGCGCGGCGCTTGGCCTTAGGCATACCGGCCAGTTCCAGCGGATATTCAACGTTGCGAATCGCGTTGCGCGAATGGAAGAGGTTGAAGTGCTGGAAAATCATGCCGATATTACGGCGTAGGCCCCGTAGCTGGCGCTCGGAGATGCCGACGATGTCGGTGTCATCTAGCAAAACCTGCCCGGAGGTTGGCTTTTCCAGGCCGTTAATCATACGGATGAGCGTTGATTTACCAGCGCCGGAATAACCGATGACGCCGAGGATTTCGCCGGGTTCAACGGTTAGGTTGATGTCGGCGAGCGCGGTGACGTCGCCGAATTGCTTGTTCAGCTCGCGGAATTCGAGCTTCGTTCCCTTGTTGGTCACGAGTGAATCAGTGCCCCTTGGTCTGTGTTCCCTGGTGTTGGGCGGTGCTTAGGTGGCAGTGGCGTTAGTTCTGCTCGCGCTGCTGCTCTTCGACGCGATCCAGAATGTCCTGCAGCTCCTTAGCCGAACGGTCAACCGGAACCGAGGTGCCCTTGGAGTCCTCTGCGACTGCGTCCTGGACCTCCTTGGAGTGCCAGATCTTGGAGAGCTCCGCGTACTTCGGGTTGTCAGCATTTTCAGCTTTGGTGACAAAGACGTTGATGTACGGCTCTGCCTCCGTGGAGTTCGGGTCATCCTGGAAGATAGCGGTGTTCGGGTCGATGCCGGCGCGGTCCAGGAAGGAGTTATTGATAATGGCGGGCTTACCCTCGCCGTAGGCGGCCGGAGTCTGAGCGGCATCCACCGGCAGAACCGTGATCTTGGAAGCTTCCTTATCGATGTCAGCAGGGGACGGGGTCAGCAGGTCATCCTGCTTCAGCTTCAGCAGGCCAGCCTGAACCAGTACGTTAATAGCGCGGCCCTGGTTGGACGGGTCGTTCGGGATGACGACCTCGGTGCCCTTCTTCAGCTCATCAACCGACTTGTGGTCCTTCCAGAACAGAGCCAGCGGGACAATTTCGCTCGAGCCAATCGGAGTCAGGTCCGACTTAGCGCCGACGTTGTACTCAGCCAAGAACTTGATGTGCTGGAAGAGATTGACGTCGAGCTGGCCCTCATCGAGTGCGCGGTTCGGGGTCTGGTAGTCGGAGAAGGGCTGAACATCCAGATCGATGCCCTGTTCGGAAGCCTTCTGCTCGAAAACGGTCCAGGCCTTCTTGCCGGCATCCGTGGTGCCGATGCGAATGGCATCATCCGAGCTGCCACAGGCGGTAAGGCCGGTTGCGGCGAACGCGACAGTAAGTACACCGGCGGAAAAACGCTTGAGGTTCATCGAGGGGTCTCCTTATTTAATGGGATTTGTTAGCTGAAGTTTTAAGGCAGAACTAGACCAAGCTGTCTTTAATTCTGGGGTTAAGGCTAGCACTTGCCCAGGTAGTGCTGAAAATTCAACTTCAGCCTAAACAGTCGAGCGTGGCTGAGGTGTGACTTACGGATGCGTCCCGGGGGTGGTGCTTAATACACATACTAATCGAAAATACGTTTGAATACAGTCCGGAGGGTGGGTTAATGTTCGTGGCATGGAAAACATCTCGGGCGGACAGTCGGAGCAGTCCGGTCGGCCACTGAGCTGGTCGCGGATTGAGCGTATTCTATCGGGTAAATTTTCAGGAAAACTACAGCCTAATGGCAGCTTCAACGGCTGGAGGGGGCAGCTGTCAGATTCCATCGTTGGGGCTTTTGAAGCTCCGGAAAGCGGTGTTAGTGGCGGAGGTGGCGTGTCATTTTCGCCTGCGGATATTAAGGCGGAATTGCACTGTCGTTCGAGTTATTCATTCCTGCATGGCGCATCGGATCCGGAAGAATTGGTGTCCGAGGCTGCGCGTTTGGGGTTAAACGTGTTGGGGCTGGCAGATCGCGATGGTTTCTATGGAATCGCTCGTTTTGCCGAGGCTGCAGCGGAGGCTGGTATTGCCACAATCATCGGCGCGGAGCTGGGGCTTCCGCAGCGGCCCCTCACGGTGCTGGGGCGGGGGCCCGAGGGCTATCGGCGCCTGAGCCACACGCTGTGTGATGCGCATATGTCGGCAGGGGAGAAATCCGTCGTCTGCTATCCCTCGCTGCCAGAGTTAGGGGAGGCCGCAGGTGGTTTCTGGCAGGTGCTTGCCGACGTCAGCTGGGTCGGCGACTTGGAAGAGCTCATTGCGGCCTTCGGTGCGGAGAACGTGGCGCTCGAGCACCGCCTGAGCCCCACCGCACAGGTGGCCGATGACGCGGAGGCGATTTCGGCCGCAGCTGTGAAGTATGGCCTGCGAGAGGTGGTTTCCTCTGCTGCGACGGCGGCCTCGCCTGCGGCAAGCCGGTTGGCCGGGGCGAAGCAGGCCCTTGCTGTGCGGGAGGACCTAGACGGGTTCGAGTCACGGCTGGAGCCCGCAGGCGGAGCTTGGTTGCGTTCGTGGGAGGAGCTATCGGCGGCAACACGGTATCTGGGGGCGCAGGTACTGCAGGCAACACAGGACATTGCAGGTGAGTGTGCTTTTACGCTTGATCTCATTGCGCCTGAGTTGCCTCGCTGGGAGGTTCCTGCTGGTCACGATGAGGACTCATGGTTGCGGGAAATTGCTCGTGCAGGGGCACGGCGGCGGTATGGTCCGGTCGATGGAGCTGGGGATAGCTCCGTGCAAGCGCGGGCGTGGGCGCAGTTAGAGAATGAGCTGACTGTGATTCGAGAGCTGGGTTTTCCGGGCTACTTCCTCATCGTGCATGACATCTGTGAGTTCTGTCGCCGGGCGGGAATTCTGGCACAGGGCCGCGGTTCGGCCGCTAACTCGGTGGTGTGTTTTGCGCTGGGGATCACCAATGTTGACCCCATTAGTGCCGGGCTGTTGTTTGAGAGGTTTTTGTCGCCAGAACGGGATGGGCCACCGGATATCGATGTAGATATCGAGTCTGGCCGTAGGGAAGAGGTCATTCAGTACGTCTATGAAAAGTATGGTCGTGACAATGCCGCGCAGGTGGCCAATGTCATTACCTACCGGCGGCGCGGTGCATTGCGCGATGCGGCGCGGGTGTTGGGGTACTCGCCGGGCGTTATCGATGCGTGGGTCAGAGACCGGGAGGTGTGCCCGCCGGAGCCGGTGCAGCAACTGGCGGAGCAGCTTCGTGGGCAGCCTCGTCATTTAGGCATTCACTCTGGCGGAATGGTGATTTGTGATCGGCCGATTGCGGATGTCGTGCCAGTGGAATGGGCACGCATGGAAGGTCGTTCGGTAGTGCAGTGGGATAAGGATGACTGTGCGGCAGCGGGACTGGTGAAATTCGACCTGCTTGGCCTCGGAATGCTGGAGGCCATCCACCATTGCATTGACTTGGTCTATGAACAGCATGGGCGCCGAGTGAACCTGTGGGAAATAGATGTCGCCGAGCCGGGGGTCTATGAGATGTTGGCACGCGCGGACGCGGTGGGCGTGTTTCAGGTGGAATCGCGCGCGCAGCTGGCCACCTTGCCCCGACTGAAGCCGAGGGAGTTCTTTGATCTGGTGGTGGAGGTGGCACTCATTCGCCCAGGCCCCATTCAAGGCGGTAGCGTGCACCCCTACATTCGCCGCCGAAATGGACTCGAACCAGTGACCTATGAGCATCCAGTGCTGGAGAAGTCCCTCGGGAAGACACTGGGCATCCCGCTATTTCAAGAGCAGCTGATGCAAATGGCCGTCGATGCGGCGGGTTTCAGTGGGGCGGAAGCGGACTCGCTGCGTCGCGCTATGGGGTCGAAGCGCTCAGTGGCCAAAATGGAAGCGCTTCATGCCCGTTTTCTGGCTGGGCTGGAGCGCACCAGTGGCATTGATGCGGATATTGGGGAACAACTGTGGAACAAGATAGTGGCCTTTGCCGCCTACGGTTTCCCGGAATCACACGCGCAGTCGTTTGCCTCCTTGGTGTATTTCTCGGCTTGGTTTAAGTACCACTATCCGGCGGAGTTCTGTGTCGCATTGCTCCGTGCTCAGCCCATGGGGTTTTACTCTCCGCAGTCGTTGATTGCCGATGCCCGCCGGCACGGTATCGGCTGCGATGGTCCGGATATCGCGGTTTCAGGCGTGGAAGCCCGCGTCATCGATGGGCGTATTCGTTTGGGGCTCGGCGCCATTGCCAGTGTGGGCAATGACGTGGCGGAACGTATCGTTGCAGCGCGGCCATTTGTCAACGCAGCAGATGTCGCCCGCAGAGCTCGGCTGGGTGTTGGGCACATGGAAGCACTGGCGCGTGCAGGGGCACTTGGGTCGCTGGGGATTGACCGTCGTCAAGCACTGTGGGCGGCGGGCGTGGCGGCGACGGAAAGTGAGGGCATGCTGCCGGGGCTCACGCTTGCCGACGCACCTGCGTTGCCCGGCATGACGGAGTTTGAGCTGGCAGCTGCCGATTTGACGGCAACGGGAGTGACCCCGGGGCAGTACCCGGTGGCCGCGTTGCGGGCAGACCTGCAGGAACGTGGAGTGGTGCCTGCGGCGGAACTGAAAACAGTGCCCGATGGAACACGAGTAGAAGTGGCGGGAGTCGTGACGCATAGGCAACGTCCGGGGACCGCTGGCGGAGTGACATTTTTGGGAATGGAGGACGAAACTGGGCTGGTGAATGTGCTGTGTACGCCGGGGCTGTGGAATCGATTTCGGCCGGTAGCGGTGAATTCGCGGGCGATGGTGGTGCGCGGTATCGCGCAGACAGCCTCTGGTGCGGTGACAATCGTGGCCGATCGTCTGGTGGATATGTCCGAGGCTCTGGGGCAGCCAGTGGTGGCAGGTCGAAGTAGAGATTTTCGCTGACTACTAGAATGGATTGTCATGCGCCAGACCTATGAATCCTCGTTAGCACCGGATGGGAGTGCAATCGCCTTTATTGTCCGCGATAGCGGCTACCCGCGTGCGGTACAGCAGGAGATTACTCCGGAGGGGCTAGGGGCGGAGCGCCCCGTGAAACTGCCGGTGGAAGGCCCGGTTACCAGGGTGCTGCACTCCCCGGATGGAAAGTGGATCGCCTGCGAGGTCTCTCCGTACGGTACGGAGCGACTGCAGACCTGGCTGGTATCCACCGATCCGGAGGTCGACGGTGCCCGCCCCCTGCGTATGGATGCGGATATGCGCGCCACACTGGTGGAATGGGATAACGATCTCCTAGCGATGAACGCGGTCGATGCCCAGGGCATTAACTATGCGCGTTTGGTCAACCCGACGAACTCAAAGTATGAGGTCATTGATAAACGCACTGACAGCCAGCTGGTAGCGGCTGAAGGCGGGTTTGGCCTCGTGCGGGTGGGGCCGCGAGGCCACCGTGAGCTACTGCTGGTCGGGCCGGGGCAGCAGTGGCAGCCGCTGTTGCCGTCCGATCCCGGCTCCACCACAGATGCCGGTGTCTTATTGGCGCATCCGGGGCAGGAGAAGCTGACCGCATTCGTACTCTCAGATCATGGCGCGGAACAGCGTCGCATCCTGCGCCTGGGTATTACTCCCGATAGCGGTATCAGCACTACTGAGCCGCGCACAGCGGAATCGACCGCAGCGGAGATTTTGGATATGAAGATCGGCATCGAAGTTGATGTCGAGGAGTTCATTGGCAATCCGGATCAAGACGTCGAAGAATTTGTCATCAGTGAGGATTCCTCCACTGCGGCTGTGCTGTGGAACAGCGGTGGGGTCAGCACGCTTGAGGTGCTTACCCTTGGCCTTCACCCGCAGACTGACGACATGCGGGTGATGGTGCGCCGCAATGTGGAATTGCCGGGCATGGTTGCGCGTGAGCTGTCAATCTCCGGTGACGGTGAGCTGATCTCCCTGACAGTAGAAGGGCCAGGCCTTGCGCCAACGGTGGAGATTCTGCGCAATATCGGTGGTGTCATTGAGCCATTGGACATGGATCGCACCGAACGGATTTTGGCTCTGGAAGAGAAGAATCTGGAGACTATGCCGGCCCCAGAGCTGGTCTACTTTGTCTCCCGCGATGGGTTGGAACTGTCTGGTTGGCTCTACCTTCCGGAGTCGGTGCGCAATAGTTCTAATGACGTTTCCGGAAACGCACTACCGCCGGCTTTTATCCACATCCACGGCGGACCAGAGCTGCAGGCGAAACCCATCCACCACGATGTTCTAGCCAGCATTGTGGAGGCGGGCTTCGTGGTGTTCACTCCTAACGTGCGCGGTTCCTCGGGGTCCGGTAGGTCATTCGAGCACGCAGGTGACCGCTATGGACGCTTTGCCGCTATTGCGGATATCGCAGCGGCGCGTGCCTTCCTCGTTGATGCCGGGTTGGCGGACCCAGAACGCATTGCTCTGGGCGGGCGATCCTACGGTGGCTTCATGTCGTTGTTGGCCTCGGCATGGTATCCGGATCAGTTTGCGGCCATCGTCGATGCCTGCGGAATGACAAGTTTTGAAACCTACTACCAATCCACCGAGCCCTGGTTGGCGCAGGCCGCGTTCCCCCGATACGGCTACCCGTACCAGGATGCTGAGCTTCTGCGCGATATCTCGCCGCTGCACCGTGCGGAGGAAATGAAGGTTCCAACTCTCTTTATCCACGGCGAGTGGGATACCAACGTGCCTCCGCGAGAGTCCGGTCAGATGCGCAACGCCATGGACGCATACGGCGTGCCCACCGATTTTCTAGTGGTCGAGGGAGAGGGCCATAAGTTCTCGAAGCCGAGGAGCCGAGCGCTAATCGGTGAGACCATCATCGCGTTTTTCACCGAGCACGGTGTGTGCGATGCGGCGCCTGCCACGACAGCGGCAGCAGAAACCAACAACGAGCAGTAAAAGAAGCAGCGGAAAAGAACTGACGGAAGAAATGAATAGCGCCACGACCGAGCCAACGAACGCCGAGCCAACGAACTCCACAGACTGGATTACGAGCCACACCTGCCACGTGCTTTTTGACCGGCCTGTCATCCCGCCGAACACCGGAAACGCTATCCGCATGTGTGCGGGCTCTGGAGCTATGCTGCATCTGGCCAAGCCACTGGGGTTCAACTTCGATGACAAAAATCTGCGTCGCGCCGGGCTGGATTACCATGACCTGGCCGATGTGCGTATTCATGACTCCATCGATCAAGCATTGGAGACCTTTGCCAGCCAAGGGTGCCGCATCTTTGCTTTCACCGCTCACGCTGACACGTGGCACACCGATATTGAGTACACGAATACCGATGTACTGCTCTTTGGCCCGGAGCCAACCGGGTTGGAACAGTCAGTGCTCGATGATCCGCGAATTACACAATTAATCCGAATTCCGATGCTGCCAGCTCGTCGCAGCATGAATCTTTCCAACGCCGCAGCAGTGGCTGCTTATGAAGTCTGGCGTCAGCAGGGCTTTATGGGCGGTAAATAGGGTCAAGGCGAGGGCTGTTACGGGGCATTTCTGGGCATTATTCGCTCCTGTGCCTAAGATAAATGCCATGGCAGCGACAAAGCTTGATGGCAAACTCTACCGAGACGAAATCTTTGAAGACCTGGAAAAGCGCGTTGAGCGTTTGAAGGAAGCCGGCTACACCCCGGGGCTGGCCACCGTGTTGGTTGGTGATGATCCGGGCAGCCACTCTTACGTCAAGATGAAGCATCGCGACTGTGAGCAGATTGGTATCGCCTCTATCCGCCGTGACCTTCCGGCTGACACCACGCAGGAAGAGCTCGAGGCAGTAATCACCGAGCTGAATGAAAGCCCGGAGTGCACAGGCTACATTGTTCAGTTGCCACTGCCGAAGCACCTGGATGAAAACCGTATTCTGGGACTCATCGATCCGGAGAAGGACGCCGATGGCCTCCACCCGGTAAACCTGGGCAAGCTGGTCCTCAACGAGCCAGCACCACTGCCGTGTACCCCAAACGGCTGTATCCACCTGCTGCGACGCTTCGGCGTCGAGCTCAACGGTGCCAAGGTTGTTGTTATCGGCCGCGGTGTCACCGTTGGTCGCCCAATCGGCTTGATGCTCACTCGCCGCAGCGAGAACTCCACCGTGACGCTGTGCCACACCGGCACCAAGGACTTGGCCGCTGAAACCCGTCAGGCTGATGTCATCATCGCAGCCGCTGGTGTCGCTCATATGCTTACTGCAGACATGGTCAAGCCTGGCGCTGCTGTACTCGACGTGGGAGTTTCGCGTGTCGACGGCAAGCTGGCCGGTGACGTTGCCGATGACGTCTGGGACATTGCCGGTTACGTATCCCCGAACCCAGGTGGTGTCGGCCCACTGACTCGCGCTTTCCTCGTACGCAATGTCGTCGAGCGCGCTGAAAAGCTCGCTGGCCTGGCCTAGCCAGCCAGGAGGAACAACTCGTGTCGAAAAGGGAAATTGCGCAGCGTGCCCGGCGGGAAGACCTGCCGGATCCAATGCTGAACCCGCACAGCCCGAATACCCCGCCGCCGGGGGCATCGTGGCCAATGTGGGTGCAGTATACGATTTACGGCGCGCTCTTTTTCGGCATGTCCGCCTTCGTTGTGTTCCTGGGGCTGGAGCGGTGGCGACGCGCCACATTCATGCTGGGAAGCACAATGATGCTGCTCGGTGTGGCTAGGCAGTACCTGCCGGACAGCATTCTAGGTGTGTTCTCTGTACGATCCCGGGCCTTTGACCTATGGTTTTGCTCCATAATCGGGATGGGAATCGTATTCCTCGCAGTCAGCGTGGATGCGCTGGGAAGCTAGCTGACATTAACTGACATCGCGAGCGAGGAAACTACGCACAATCGAATCCACTCGCTCGAACTCCGTCAAGAATCCGTCGTGCCCCACGGCGGATTCAATCTTTTCTAGCCCCAAGCAGTTGCCCAGATTGCGGGCGAGGTGCTCCTGCTGGTGGAAGGGGTAGAGAATGTCCGTGTCCACACCGGCAACCATGGTCGGCACGGTTGACGAGTGCAGCGCTTCATTGAGGCCACCGCGATCACGGCCAATATTGTGCCGATTCAAGGTATCGGTGAGCACAACATACGAGCCTGCATCGAAACGCTGGGCAAGCTTCTCCGCTTGGTGATCCAAGTAGCTTTCTACCTGGAAGCGATCTTCCGTGCGCATCGCGCCCAGCGGATCCTCACCGGGCTGCGCTGCCGCGCCAAAGCGATCATCCATCTCCAGCTCGCCACGGTACGTCAAATGCGCGACCCTGCGTGCAAACCCCAAACCTCGGGCCGGAGTCACACCGCGGTCGTAGTAGTCGCCGCCATGCCAATCGGGATCGGACTCAATGAATTGAATCTGCGCAGACTGAATACCAATCTGCCAAGCAGACGCACGTGCGCCGACACACATCACCAATGCCTTGCCGACGAAATCCGGGTGCATCAGTGACCACTCAAGCGCGCGGGCCCCACCCAACGAGCCGCCAATGACAGCTTGGAGGCGGGAAATTCCCAGTTCTTGCAGCGCCAGGTGCTCCACCGTCACCGTGTCGCGCACGGAGATTGCGGGAAAGCGAGAGCCCCAGGGTTTGCCGTCGTCCGGATGTGGGCTGGAGGGGCCGGTTGTACCGCGACAGCCACCTATGACGTTGGTGCAGATAATGCAGTACTCGTCGGTGTCCAGTGCGCGGGCAGAGCCGATCATCCCGTTCCACCAACCCGCAGTCGGGTGGTACTCATCCGAGGGGCCGGAAGCGTGGGCGTCGCCGGTTAGAGCGTGCTCGAGGAGGATGACATTCGAGCAGTCGTCGTTAAGCCGACCCCAGCGTTCGAACTCGACAGTGACGTCGGGGATGACCGCGCCAGCCTCGGTTGTGACATCGCCGATAAAGACACGCCCCGGCTCGCCCTCGGGTGGGAGGGCGGCCGGGGTAGATGGGGAAAAGCTCATGCCTTATAGACTACTTAGTCCGTTCTGTGTCCGTGTACAAACGGTCTACGCGAGTGCTGCGAAGCCGCTCTCGAGATCGGCGATGATGTCATCGATGTTCTCGATACCGACGGAGAGACGCACAGTGGCCTGGGAAATGCCGGCGCGGGTCAGACCCTCCTCATCGGACTGGGAGTGAGTGGTGGTGGCCGGGTGGACAACCAGCGAGCGGACATCACCGATGTTGGCGACGTTGGAGTGCAGCTTCAGAGCGTCAATGAACTTCCAAGCCTTGGCGGTGTCGGCATCCTTCAGGTCGAAGGAGAGTACGCCGCTGGCACCGGAAAGGCCCAGCTTGTTCAGGGTCTCGTACCACGGGGAGCTCGGCAGGCCAGCGTAGTTGACCTTGGCGACCAGCGGGTGGTTCTCGAGGAACTCAGCGACTGCCTTGGCATTTTCATTGTGGCGCTCGATGCGCAGAGCCAGGGTGTCGAGGCCCTGAGCCAGAACCCACGCATTGAACGGAGCCGGGGCAGCACCGGTGTCGCGGAGAATGCCAGCGCGAGCGCGCAGAGCGAAGGCCGGGGCGCCCAGGTCAGCGAACTTCAGGCCGTGGTAAGCCTCGTCGGCCTCGGTGAAGTTCGGGAAGATGGAGCGGCCGTTGCGGGTCTGAGTCCAGTCGAACTTGCCGCCGTCGACGATGACACCGCCGAGGGAGGAGCCGTTACCGGTGAGGAACTTGGTGGTGGAGGAAACCACGACGTCAGCACCGTGCTCGAGTGGGCGCAGCAGGGCCGGGGTCGGAACCGTGTTGTCGACGATCAGCGGAACGTTGTTGCGGTGTGCAACCTCGGCGATGGCAGGGATATCGAGGACGTCGATCTGCGGGTTGGCGATGGACTCACCGTAGAAACCGACGGTGTTGTCCTGAACTGCTGCCTGCCAGGACTCCGGGTCATCCGGGTTCTCGACGAAAGTGCAGTCGATGCCAAGGCGCGGCAGGGTGACCTTGAACAGGGTCTCAGTACCGCCGTAAAGGCGTGGCGAAACGACGAAGTGGTCGCCTGCACGAGCCAGGGTGAGGACAGCAGCGGTCTCAGCTGCCTGGCCGGAGGAGAACAGTACGGCAGCGACGCCGCCTTCGAGGCTGGCGATGCGCTGCTCGACGGCATCCACAGTCGGGTTGGTCAGGCGGGAGTAAATCGGGCCTGCATCCGAAAGGTTGAAGCGGTTGGCAGCGTGCTCAGCGGAATCGAAGACGTAGGAGGAGGTGTTGTAAATCGGCAGGTTGCGCGCGGAGGTCTGTGCGTCCGGAGCGAAACCGGCGTGAATAGCGCGAGTGGACAGGCCCCAGTTGGCGGCGTTGCTGTTGTCGTACTTGGTGGTCATTTCAGATACTTCCTTGCGGTTTTTGAGATTGTTCAAAACGTTGCTTACAAACAATAGTGAACCAAGCTGTCTATTGCAAAGTTTTGGAAAAACCCAAGGTAAGAGAGTGTGTGTATCTGTGTCGAGAGTTCTATAGCCCGCTTAGTACGGATTGGCTTGATTGGCTCTGGGGCGTGGCCAGTTGTGGGGGGGATCGGGCGCTGCGGTGCCGAGTGTCGGGCGAGCCAAGCCGGAAGCTGTCAAGGCCGTTAAGGAAGTCAGGGCATAGAAAAGCCCCTCGCGCCATGTGTATCAAATGCAACATGAGCGAGGGGCTATCGCCCGAAACCGGCGGTCAGCCTAGGTCAGCCAGACCAGCCAGGAGCAAGCAGCTAGTCCTACTTCTTCAGACCGTCGATGATCTCGTTGAACTCAGCGGACGGACGCATAACTGCGGAGGTCTTCTCATCGTCCGGCAGGAAGTAGCCACCCAGATCAGCTGGGGAACCCTGAGCATCAATCAGGGTCTTGGCGATGGACTCTTCCTTCTCCGTGAGAGCCTTAGCGACCGGTGCGAAAACTTCCTTCAGCTCGGAGTTCTCGTCCTGCTTGGCCAGCTCCTGTGCCCAGTAGAGAGCCAGGTAGAAGTGGGAGCCGCGGTTGTCGATTTCGCCAGCCTTGCGGGACGGCGACTTGCCCTCGTCGAGCAGGGTAGCGGTTGCCTTATCCAGGGCCTCAGCCAGGACGCGTGGACGTGGGTCGTCGTCATGCTCAGCGGCGTAGCGCAGGGACTCGGCCAGTGCCAGGAACTCACCCAGGGAGTCCCAGCGCAGGTGGTTTTCTTCCTGAACCTGCTGGACGTGCTTCGGTGCGGAACCGCCTGCGCCGGTCTCGAACAGGCCGCCCCCGGCCATCAGCGGCACGACCGACAGCATCTTGGCGGAGGTGCCCAGCTCCATGATCGGGAACAGGTCGGTGAGGTAGTCACGCAGAACGTTACCGGTTACGGAAATGGTGTTCTCGCCGCGGCGGATGCGCTCGAGGGAGAACTTGGTAGCGGACACCGGATCCATGATGCGGATATCCAGACCCTCGGTGTCGTGGTCTGCCAGGTACTCGTTGACCTTGCTGATCAGGTTGTTGTCGTGCGCACGCTGCGGGTCCAGCCAGAACACTGCAGGGTCGCCAGTGATACGAGCGCGGTTAACGGCCAGCTTCACCCAGTCGCGAATCGGAGCATCCTTGGTCTGGCAGGAGCGCCAGATGTCACCCTCGGCGACGTGGTGCTCAATCAGAACCTCGCCAGCGGCGTTGATGACCTGCAGGACACCGTCAACCGGAATCTGGAAAGTCTTGTCGTGGGAGCCGTACTCCTCAGCCTTCTGAGCCATCAGGCCGACGTTCGGGACAGAGCCCATGGTGGCCGGGTCGAAAGCGCCATTGGCGCGGCAGTCCTCGATAACAGCCTGGTAGACGCCTGCGTAGGAAGAGTCCGGGATGACTGCGAGGGTGTCGCGCTCCTCACCATCCGGACCCCAGCCCTTGCCGCCGTTGCGGATCAGGGCCGGCATGGAAGCGTCAACGATGACGTCAGACGGAACGTGGAGGTTGGTGATGCCCTTATCGGAGTTGACCATGTAAAGGGCCGGACCTTCCTTCAGGTCCTTCTCGATAGCGGACTTGACGGCCGCCGCAGTAGCGTCGTCAAGCTTGTGTAGACCATCGAGCATGGCGCCCAGGCCGTTGTCCGGAGTCAGGTTGGCGGCAGCCAGCTTGGACTCGAACTTCGGGAAAACAGATGGCAGGAAGGCCTTGACAACCTCGCCGAAGATTAGCGGGTCGGAGACCTTCATCATGGTGGCCTTCAAGTGGACGGAGAACAGGATGTTCTCGCGCTGTGCGCGACGGATCTGAGCGCGCAGGAAGTTGTCCAGGATGTGGACGTTCATGCCCGTGCCGTCAATAATCTCGCCCTTGAGGACCGGCATGTCCTTCTTCAGGGTGATGATCTGGCCGTCGTTAGCCTCGAGCTGGTAGGTCAGCTTGTCATCTTCCGGCATGACAACGGACTTCTCGTTGTGGCGGAAGTCGTTGGAGGCCATGGTGGCGACGTTGGTCTTGGAGTCTGCAGACCAAGCGCCCATGCGGTGCGGGTGCTTGCGGGCGTAGTTCTTCACCGGCTCCGGAGCGCGGCGGTCGGAGTTGCCCTCACGCAGTACCGGGTTAACGGCAGAGCCCTTGACCTTGTCGAACTTGGCGCGGTCGGCGGTCTCCTCGTCGCCTTCCGGCTGCGACTTGTACTTCGGAATGTCATAGCCCTTTTCCTGCAGCTCTGCGACAGCGCGCTTAATCTGCGGGACGGATGCAGAGATATTCGGCAGCTTGATGATGTTGGCGTCCGGCTCCTTGACCAGCTTGCCCAGGGCTGCCAGCGCATCCTCTACCTTCTGTTCGTCCGAAAGACGCTCCGGGAACTGAGCCAGAATGCGGCCTGCGAGGGAGATGTCGCGGGTTTCAACATTGACACCAGCCTGGCTTGCAAATGCCTCCACGATTGGCTTCAGCGAGTAGCTCGCCAGCAGAGGGGCTTCGTCAGTACGGGTCCAAATAATTGTCGCCATAATTCATGTCTCCTATCTGTTTTGTTCCACGATAACCCAGTTTTGAATCTTGGGTTGTGTCGGGGCATAGCGCAAAAACAGTGATAGTGATATGAATAACGCAATTATGTGAGGTAAGTCACGAAATGCGTAATTATTTGTCGCTTATTCACCGCTTTTCATTCCATTTTTCGCTTTACGACGGTCCCCGCGCTCAGGCCCCTCAAATACGAAAAACCGCGCTGGGGTGTCGTGCACGCCGGCGCGGTGGTTCAGGACAGCTTAGTTAGTTCTGCGTATTGTTCGGAGGATTGTTCTGGCCGAACTGGTAGCCCTGAATGTTCTGAGACTGGGGGTGCTGCGGCGCATATCCCTGCCCCGGGGCTGACTGGGTAGTCCTGACCAGTTTCTGGCCGCGGAACCATGCGCGCATGTCCTTGAGGAACATAAGAACGCAAGCGGCGATCAGCATGGCACCTGCGAGGAAGAGGACTACATCCACCCAGGAGCTCAAGAACAGGAGGGGGATGATGGTCATAGTCAACGCCAGTGGTGCCACGGTGACGCAGAAAAAGATTGGTGCCGTTGAGTCTTCGCCGCGGAGAATGGAGTGAATCCAGTATGCGGTCAAGGTGACAAGCATCATTCCCAGCAGTAAAAGGATTGGAACGAGAACGAGGGCGGCTGCAGCGCCCATCATGTAGCCAATACCCTCCCAAGAATCACCCAACGATGACTCTAGGCTGCCGAGATTGTTGGCGCCCTGGATGCTGAGCTTGATTGCGTACAGAACTGTGATGATGCCAATCAAGGTTGAAAAACCGACCAGGCCGGTAGTAATTCGGGGAATGAGCGGCATGCGCTGCCACATGTTCTGCAGTGTGGCGTTTGCCGGCAGTGGCGGTACATCCGTGGTCACCGTGGTGGTTACCGTCGCAGGTCCGTTTTGAGTTGGGGCGGACCACTGTGCTTGTTGATTCTGCTGTGCCGATGACGGCTGCGACTGGGCTTGCTGGGCTTGTGTCTGGAACGAGGATTCCTGCGCAGTGGGTACCGGGCGATTTGCCAGCCCGCGCAGCGTCGCGATGGTGATGGTGGCGTTCTCATCGGCCAGCAAAGCGTCGTATTCGCGACGACGTCCCTCATCGCCTAGCACTTGCAGCGCAGTGAGCTTCTCCTGGAATTCGCCGGAGTACTCCGAGACGCCAGCATCTCGCAGTTCGGAGAGTTGATTAGAAAGATTTGCATGGAGCTCTTCGGTGCTGGCTTCGCTATCCAGCGTCAGAGACTCGTAGAGGTTATAGCGGTCGCCCATAGTGAATCAAGATCCTATCGGTATTGCAGTTCGAAATATCTTTTAAAACAATTTACCTGGTAGCTATTACGGCAGCATCGAAGACCCGGAGCGCTCGATGGTAGGAAGTCCGTGGCGCTCGGAGGGAATGGTAGTCCTCGGCAAACAATGCCGATTTCAAAATGGTTTAGAAGAACTTGAGTGAGCGACTTCCACTAATGGCCGTAGATGTTATTCCGCGCACAAATACCCGGGGAACAGGCGGATTAAATAGCGAAATTTTTGTGTTGCGGAGTAGAGTCTCATTTTTCCCTTACGGCTCCCCTCACGGTTTTGCGAGCCCGTCTTGGGTCGAAAGTCGAGGGGAACTGAGAGTCCACCAACTGGCGTAAGAAGAGAAAAGGAGACGGTCGCAATGACGTCGTCAAGCGAAGTAACAACCCACAACGACGACCACAAACCGCGTGCGCGTCGTGCGGGAGCGTTTAGCTCGCATCGCCGTCCTGTTCCGGTGCAGGACGACATCTCTGATTTACGCCGAATCTTGGTGATTGTGGCTCTGTCGGTCGGTGCATTCGGCATCGGCGTTACCGAGTTTGTGGCCATGGGCCTGCTGCCTTACATCGCTGATGCCTTCGGACGTGATGAGGATGCCGCAGGGCGCATGATTTCGATGTACGCACTCGGTGTTGTCGTGGGCGCACCGCTAATTACCGTGCTGACCGGCTCGATTCCGCGCAGGCGCATGCTCCTGCTGCTGATGGCGGCATTTACCATCGGCAATGGTGCCACGGTTTGGGCAGGCACACTGGGCTCTTTCGAAGCGGTCATGGTCTCGCGCTTCATTGCCGGTCTGCCACACGGTGCGTACTTCTCGGTGGCGGCTCTGGTGGCGGCCTCCCTGGCTAAGCCGGGGCAGCGCGGCAAAATGGTGGCCCTGTCAGGAGTGGGGCTGTCGGTGGCGACTGTGATTGGTGTGCCGGCCGCGCAGGTGCTGGGACAGATTTACGGTTGGCGCAGCGCCTTCGCGTTTGTCGCGGTCATCGGGCTGATTGCATTTGTTTCGCTGTGGTTCGCCGTGCCGCATATGAACCGCATGCCGAAGACACGTCCGATGGATGAGCTCTCGGCTCTGGTGACACCGCAGGTGCTGCTGACCGTCGCGATTGGCACCGTTGGTTTCGGCGGCATGTTTGCGGTTTACACCTACATCACCTGGACTATGACTCGCGAAGCGGGCATGAGCGAAAACCACATCTGGATTGTGCTGATGGCCTACGGCATCGGCATGGTTGTCGGTACTTACATCGGTGGCTGGCTCTCCGACCGCATCGGGGAGTGGGGCATCATGGTTGCGCTGGTGCTGATGGTAATCATGCTCAGCGTCTTCTACTTCACCTCACAGAATGCTGTGCTGGGCACGATCAACTTCCTCCTTATCGGTCTGCTGGGATCGGTATTGGTGCCTAATCTGCAGACCCGTCTGATGGATGTCGCCGGTCGTGCACAGACGCTGGCGGCAGCTCTCAACCAGGCCGCATTGAACATGGCCAACGCATTCGGGGCGGCGCTCGGTGGTTGGGTCATCGCTTCCGGTTATGGCTACCGCGCACCGGCTTTGGGCGGCGCGACGTTGGCGATGTTGGCTATCTTCATCGCTCTGCCGACCATTGTTCTTTACCGCCGCTCACAGGCGAAGAAGGCTGAGCGCATCGAACTGCGCTAGGGGTCTTCAAGGCGTAGTGCACGCATAGGTAACGTATGAGGGCATGAGCCTTACAATCGCGACAATCAATGTCAACGGCATCCGCGCCGCCGTCAAGGAGCGCAGCGAAACCAATCTGGGATTGCTGGAGTGGTTGAAGCACACCAGTTCCGATGTCGTTTTGCTGCAGGAAGTCCGCGCCACCGACGACCAGGCACGCAAGGCCCTCGCGCCCGCTTTTGATGCCGGATGGCATTGGGTCGGCGCTGAAAACCTGGGTGCCAAGGGGCGCGCCGGCGTGGGCATTCTCTCGCGCTTTCCGCTTAACGACGTCCAGGTGGGCATCGGCTCCGAGGAGTTCGAAGAATCCGGTCGGTTTATCAGTGGTGTTGCCCCGGCAGCGGACACCGGCCTGGATGTGGATGTCCAGATTGCCAGCCTCTACCTGCCCTCTGGTGCTGCCCTGAGCGAGAAGCAGGATGAGAAGTACCGCTTCCTCGATGCCTTCTCCGACTACCTGGCCGAACTGGGTGCCAAGGGGCGCGACGGTCACCACGCAGTCATCGGCGGCGACTGGAACATCTGCCACCGCGAACAGGATTTGAAGAACTGGAAGACCAACCGCCGCAAGAGCGGTTTCCTACCGCAGGAGCGTGCCTGGATGGACTCGGTCTTCGGCTGCTGGCCCGATGAGGTTCCCCAGGATTCGCAGGTACAGGCCAGCGACAAGGAGCTGGAATCCGGTGCCTTCTCCGATGGTTCTGTGTGGGAGGCCCCGAAGCTCAATGCAGATCCGGTGTGGTTTGATGTCACTCGCCGTCTGCACCCAGAGGCCGACGGTCCCTGGTCCTGGTGGACCTACCGCGGTAAGGCGTTCGATACCGATGCCGGCTGGCGGATCGACTACCAGGCGGTAACCGAACCAATGCTCAAGCGTGCTGTCAGCTCGGTAGTGGATAAGCCTGCCGCCTACGACCTTCGCTGGACGGACCACGCGCCGGTGATCGTGGAGTACGCCTAAACCCGGCATACGCCTAACCCCGAGCGGACTAGTGTGCTCCGACGTCAGCGAACTCTGGGATTATCTCAGGCTCGGGAGCAGTTACGAGATGCCGGTTCTGCCGCAACATGGAGGCGATGCCGTCAACGATGGCGTCGGCCCATTTGTCCTGCATAGCGGGGTCGGCCAAATCGCGGGTGAGTTTTTCAGCGCCCACCGCTCCCAGCGATAGCGCAATTGTCGGCGCATGTGGCCGCGAACTCTGGTTCACCGCCACTGCCGGCGCCAGGCCGGTGCGAAACTCGGTTGGCACCCCGTTTGTGCTGTAACTGCTGTGCGGATTGAAACCTCGGTACACCATTCCGTCGCGAACACCCGCCGCCAACTGCCAACCGGCAGGAGCATCGTCCTCAGGTTCGAGAGACTTCACCACAGCGGATACCGAAAAACCACGATCGCCAATGTTATCCCCAGAAAGGGTCTGCCCCTCTGATGAGCGACCGACGATTACGGTGGCTGCGCTCGCAGTGTCGTCGGCAAGCGAATGCGCGCCAATGATTGCGCCGCGCTGACGGAGCTTGTCGCTGGCGCGTTGCACGATGCTGTCGATGTGAGCGGAAGTATCCCCACTCAAACGCAGCGCGCGAGGCAGGTCGGCGTTGATAGCCTCGATGGCCTCGCGGCGAGAGTCGACGGTGATGTGCGCGCCGGCGAGCGGATCGACAGCCTCGTCGGGGGAGGGGACGATTGGCTGGCGCGGAGGCATCCACAGCGGATTGGGGCGCGCCGGGCGGTGTGGGGAACTGTTGACAACAGCGTGCAACTCTTCCTGTGAAAACATCTTGTTGACCGCGAAAATCATCACCGAGCTGTTGTGATACACAGGCGTGAGCCCCGGCGCGTGCCATGCCCAGGAACGCATCGACAGCGCCTCCGTGCCATCCGTGTTCACACCCGGCGGGGAACTAATGATGTAGTGCACTCCCAATTTCTTCGCCATGGCATCGAACTCTGGATGTGAGCCCAGCAGGTCAACGTTTATCGGCAGCTTGTTGCTCGCCTCGGCAGTTTTGTCGGAGAAGGAGAAATGGCGGAACAGGGTCGGCAGTCCGGCGATGGCATACATCCACGCAGAACCGTCACGACGGTCATTGAGAATATGCCCCTCAAACGCATGCGGCTGTGCGGACAGCCAATCAATAGCTTCCATGTCCGCAGCGGTCACAAACGTGCTTCCGAAACTCTGGCGAATTGCCTCGCGCTGAGCAGGCCCACTCGCCCAGGTCGCAGGCACAATCGCCAGTGCCGCTACGAGCCCCATCGCCAGCGCAGGATTCCACGACTTGGTCGGCTGATCTCGCTTTGCGACGATCCACTGCGCCACAGCCACAATCGCGACAACGGCAGCCGCGACTGCGTAGCCGATCAGTACTGCGCGCAGAATTCCCATAACCGCCTGCATGCGGTACGGCATGTCGTAGAAGAAAGTGCCAATAAACTTCAGATAGGTGCCGAACGGCTCAGACCAACGGGACTGCGCACTGTCGGACACCACAAAGAGCAGCCCGAAAACCAGCGCCGGCCACGGCGCCCATGGGCTGTCTGGCAGGCGAGAGACCAGCGCCACTACCAGGCCGATGAGCACAAGAACCAGAACAGTCCGGGAAAAGATGGGCTCGTCAGCATAGCGGGAAAAACCGATCAGAGTTCGCCACAGTGATTCGGAGCGGGAAATCTCAATTTGGCCGGTAAAGCCCGCAACGGATTCGCCTTGCCCACTCGCGGACAAAGCCGCCGGGAGAGTCATCACCAGGGCGAGCGCGCCGATAATTAGCGTGCGAACTAGGCCACTGACGCTCGGTTGGGTGATCAACCACAAGCCAACAAAGAGCACGGCAGCAATTGCGCCGGCCGGGTGGGTGATAAACGTGCCGACCAGGGCAAGCGCAGCGGGGACAATATAGCCCCGCATGGTCAAAGCCGCAGCAATCGGCAAAGCGGCCACCGCGAGCAGATACGGCATGGAGGAGGTGCGCCAAAGGGCCACCCAAATCTCCGGAAGCATCAGCGTCGCGACGGCAGCTGCGGGACCGGCATAGGCCGCCCACTTAGGACCAACTGCGGTGCGGGCTAGCACCGCAGTTGCTGCGGGAAGAAGCAGCGCCGGGGCCAAGAACGCAAACACGTTGGAATCAAGGAAGACCGAGCCGGGCAGCAGCCCCGCCATGGCATGCCAGCCGGTGGGGTAGAACATTTCGGCCCCGGTCTCCTGATTCATCAGGTCACCGGCCGCGGTGGGCGAGGCTATTGCATGTTCGTCAATGAACCGGAGGAAGTTGGTATGCCAGAGCATGTCCCAGGCTTCGCGGATAGCGCCGGGGCCACCAGGGACGTCGTTAAGCACGAGCATGGCGCGCATCGAGCCGACTACCGTAACTCCGACGACAATCATCGCGGTGACAACGCCGGAATCGAAGCCGTCTTCGGGCGTTGCTCGGGGGACGAATCTGCGCACCAGATAGCCAATAGCACAGAACCATGCCCACATGCCGGCCACGAAGAGCCAGGTGTAATCCAGCCCGAGCGCGTGAGACAACCATGCGGAAAAACCGGTCACACCCAGCATTAATGGGCCGGCAGATGCCAACGCGAGCGTGGGACGTAGCCCACTGGCCCAACCGAGAACTGCGCCTGGGACCAGCAGGATGAAGACGGCAACCACAATGGCAGCGAGCATGGGACTCCTGACGGATAAGAGAATTGAATTAGTCCAATAATACCTGTGGGTTAGTTCGGCACTTGGGACGCGAGCGCCTAAGATTTGAAGAAGGACTGATGGGACTTCAGCCGCTGTAAAACCCAAGCGCGAATCTGCGCGGGACTTGAAGCGAGCTCGGTGCGGACCAGGAAAGGAGAGGACATCCCCAGTGAAAAACGGCGAGAGCGATAACAAGCGGCACCAGATGGCCGATTTGGAAGCCATCGCACGGAGTCTGCAGAACGACCCTGGCACTGCTGTCAATGTCCCAGTGGTCGTGACTTCCGGTGTCATTGTTGCGTTTATCGTGCTGTCTTTTGCCTACGCGTGGCCACTGTGGATTTCCCTAGGACTCATTGTTCTGCTGGGAGCCGTGATGGTCGTGTCCTACACCCGCAGGCCACCCGTAGCCCCGCTCGAGTTGACCCAGGGGGAGCGTGAGCGTGTTCGCCGTGTTCTCTCTGAACACGGCATTCGCCCAGCGATCACGTTGGTGCGCGCACTGTACCCCGAGGAATCGCCAGCCGCTGCGGCGCGCACCGTCAAATTGCTATCCGATCGAATGCTTGTGGAGCAGGGGGACGAGGGGCGTCGGGGCTAGCTTTTGGCAGTCGGTTTCCTGCAAAAGCCCGTGGTGTTGTCGAAACGGGTACGTCGTCGACTCTCAACTGCGGGCCTCGCGCTAGACTTATTGGCTATGAGTGAAAGCAAGGGTCCTGAGGCAACTAATCCTGCACCGAGTGCTCGTAAGCAGCGCGTTCTGTCCGGCATTCAGCCGACCGCAGATTCCTACCACCTGGGCAACTACCTGGGTGCATTGAAGAACTGGATTAATCTGCAGGATGACTTCGACGCTTACTACTTCATTCCAGACCTGCACGCCATCACTGTCGAGCAGAATCCGAAGGAGCTGCGTCAGCGCACTATCGCAGGTGCCGCACAGCTGATTGCACTCGGTATTGATCCGGAGAAGTCGGTGCTCTTCGTGCAGTCGCATGTGCCCGAGCACGCGGAGCTCGGATGGGTGTTGACCTGCTTGACTGGCTTTGGTGAAGCCAGCCGTATGACGCAGTTCAAGGACAAGTCCTCTCGTCAGGGCGCGGAACATACCTCCGCTGGTTTGTTCGCGTACCCCATGCTGATGGCTGCCGACATCTTGCTCTACCGCCCGCAGCTGGTGCCGGTGGGGGAGGATCAGCGCCAGCACCTCGAACTGACGCGTAACCTGGCGCAGCGTTTCAACTCCCGCTACAAGAAGACCTTCGTGGTGCCGGATCCACACATCATGGAAGGCTCCGCGAAAATTTACGACTTGCAGGATCCGACCTCGAAGATGAGCAAGTCGGGTGCAAATCCGAAGGGCATTATTAACCTCTTGGACGACCCGAAGGTCTCCGCCAAGCGCATTCGCTCGGCCGTTACCGACAATGACGGAGAGATCCGCTTCGACCGTGAGAACAAGCCGGGCGTTTCCAACCTGCTGGTCATTCAGTCGGCGTTGACCGACAAGCCTGTCGACGAGCTCGTTGCCGGCTACGAAGGCGCTGGCTACGGCCAGCTGAAGGCCGATACCGCAGATGCGCTGGAGGCATTCACCACGCCACTGCGTGCACGCTATGAGGAGCTCATGGCTGATCGCGGTGAGCTGGAACGGATCCTAGCCGAAGGCGCAGACCGCGCCCGTGAAGTTGCCGCCAAGACACTTGCAGATGTGTACGAGCGCGTCGGGTTCCTGAAGGCCGCCAACCGGTAATTCAGCTGTAGACTCTGCGCTTCAGTCTCCGTACCGAAAGCTGGCACGTTAAGGTAGGGGACATGGCAACCTCTACTCAAAAAGATCCGAAGAGAACGGACCGCTATGGCATCGAGCGTGTACACGCCGATGAACCGAGCGCAATCGACCGCCTCCGCGAAAAGTGGGCGTGGTTCGATCACGTTATGCGGATGCAGGAGCGCTACTCCGAGCAGGGTGGCAACTTTTTTGCCGCCGCTGTCACGTACTTCTCCGTGCTGTCGATTTTCCCCCTAATCATGACGGCATTTGCCATCCTCGCGCTTGTGTTGCGTGGCAATGAGCAGCTGCTTGAGCAAATCCAGTCCGCTATCACCGACTCCATCGATGGGTCGATGGGCGACACCATCAACGCAATTATCGAAGGCGCGATCGATCAGGCAGGTGGCGTCTTCACCGTCGGTTTCATTGCCACCCTGTGGTCGGGTCTTGGTTGGATGGGCAACCTCTCCAACGCAGTGACACAGCTGTGGAAGCGCCCGCTGGGCGCTAGCAACTTCGTGATGGGAAAGGTTCGCGACCTGCTGCGTCTGCTGGGCATGCTGGTTATGATCCTGCTGACCTTCGCTGTCACCGCAGCCGGCTCTTCCGGACTGACCCAGTCCCTGCTGGACAAGATTGGTCTGGCCCATGTCCCGGGAATCACAATCATCGCGGGATTGATTGCCATTGCCATTGGTCTCGTTGCCAACTGGCTGCTGTTCTTCTGGATGCTCGCTTTCCTGCCGCGCGGGGGTGCCCCGTTCCGCTCTGCGGCAAAGGGCGCGATTATCGGTGCGATTGGCCTTGAGGTTGTCAAGCAGCTCGGTAGCGTTTTCTTCTCCAACGCCCTGTCGAACCCGGCCGGTGCAGTTTTCGGTCCGGTCATCGGTTTGATGGTCGTCTTCTACCTCATCTGGCGCATCACTATGTACGCCACCGCCTGGACCGCGACGACCGAAGAAGCGCTTGCCGACGAGGAGCTGGATGCACCTGCTCCTGCTGTCATTAACGTCCGTGCGGAAGCGGCCAACCCGTCCGGATTGAACCGCCTGCTCGGTTCGAAATAATTAGTCGCGATCGCGTCTGCCGAAGCGGTAGGTGACCATCGCAATCAATGCGATGACACCTACGATGGCAGCGCTGACAGTAATTTTTAGCCCGGTTCCTGTTGACTCGCTGTCCAGGATATCGGGCAATTTTTCTACCAACTTGTCCTCAGTCGCTTCCGCTTCGAGGACACCGACAGAGCTGTCCTGCGGGGCCGCGAAGCCGGCGTCGAGAAGCGATGCCGCCTGCTCCCAGGGGCGCGGCGAATCCTCAACCGTGACGTCGAGAACGATGACGCCGAGACGACGGCCATCGCGCTCAGCCACCCCAGCGAAGGTGTGACGGGCATCGTCGGTAAAACCGGTCTTGCCTCCAAGGGCGCCGGGGTAGTCCTGGGCAATCAGCTGATTGTCGTTGGCGATTTCGAAGTCATCGACCTCGAGAGCCTTGTCTCCGGGGATGGTGGCCAGGCGGGTGGCCGAGAGCTTGCGATAGGTCTCATTGTTGAATGCGTGCTGGAAGAACAGTGACATGTCGTATGCCGACGTCATCTGCCCCGGAGCATCGAGACCAGTCGGGTTGACCACTCGCGTATCCGTCGCCCCCAACTTCTTTGCCAGGGCATTGACCTTCTCTGTGGTCTTATCCATGCCACCAAGTTCGCGGGCCAAGGCGTGGCCGGTGTCGTTGCCGGAGTTAAGCAACAGACCAGTCAGGAGCGTTTCTACCGAGTAGTTCACGTCCTCGACGATGCCGACACGAGAGCCCTCCATGTTCGCGTCCTCGAAGGTCGCCTTGACTGGGGTGTCGAGCTTCAAATTCTCGATTGCCTCCATCGCCAGCAGCACCTTAATAATTGATGCCGGACGGTAGCGGCCGTGAGGGTCCTTCGCCGCAAGGACATCTCCGGATTTCAAATCGAACACCGTCCATGCAGAGGCGGAGAGGTCCTTCGGAACGTCAAACCCCTCACCGCTGACAATGCCGCAGGCGGACATCTTGCTACCTCCAGCCGGCTTTTGAGGAACCGGAAGTGGAGCGGGAGATGTTTCGCCGGGAGCCGGAACCTCAGAGGAATCCACTGGTGCTGGTGGAAGGGTCTTGTAGGGGCAGCCCTCCGTGTCACGGATATCAGGTGCGGGACCGACAATCGGGGCGTCGTCGGTAAGCGAGGTGCTCTGCGCCATGGCTGCGGGGGCGGTGCTCGGCAGAAGCAGAGCGCTGGTAGCTAGCAGCGTAACGGCAGATGAGAAGCGGCGAGAGGGAAACATGATGAAATAAGGGTAGTAAAACGTCACCCGAAATGACGTATTCGTCGTGTGTGGATGGGGGAAAACGGGGGAGCGGAAGCCTTTGTACAAAGCAGAATTACGATTCACCGGCAGTGAAGTAGAAGCGGAGGGCACAGTACCGATAGTCTGGCCATTATGACTAATTCTTTGCACAGTGATGCTCAGTCTCTGGACACACAGTCTTCGGCATCGAATCTCGATGAGATGCGCAAGGTTGTCGCCAGCCTGCCCAAGGTACTGCTTCACGATCACCTCGATGGCGGCCTGCGCCCGCAGACCGTTATCGACCTGGCCGCGGACTGCGGTTACACCGATCAGTTGCCCACCACCGACGTGGATGAACTGGAGAAGTGGTTCATTGACACCGGCAACTCTGGCTCGTTGCCGAGCTACCTGACCGCCTTCGCGCACACCTGCGCCGTCATGCAGACCGCTGAGTCGCTGACGCGCGTTGCGCGTGAGGCCGTCGAGGATCTGGCCGCCGACAACGTCGTCTACGCTGAGCTGCGCCTGGCTCCGGAAAACCATTTGGAAAAGGGCCTGGATATGCAGGCTGTCATCGACGCACTGGTCGAAGGCCTGGCGCAGGGTGAAGCCCATGCCGCCGCTGAGGGAAAGCACATCACCGCACGTCTGCTGGTCTGTGCGATGCGCCAGAATGACAATTCCAAGGAAGTCGCACAGCTGGTCATCGACAACTACGGGAAGAACTCCGACGGGTACGTTGTCGGTTTTGACATCGCTGGACCGGAAAACGGCTTCCCACCGGCTAACCATGCCGAAGCATTCACCATGCTGCGGGAAAACCTCATTCCGGTCACCATTCACGCAGGTGAAGACGCCGGTGTCGATTCGTTGCAGGATGCTGTCGTGCAAGGTGCTCGCCGCCTGGGTCACGGCGTACGCATCTACGAGGACTTCGGTGCTTCCCTCGAGGGCATCGAATGCCAGGAGGTTGCCTCCGCTATTCGTGACCGCCAGATTCCGCTGGAAATCTGCCCGACCTCCAACGTTCAGACTGGTGTTTGTGACAGCGTTGCGGATCACCCGTTCTCGCTTCTCGACGATATGAGTTTCGCCTGCACGGTCAACACGGATAACCGTCTGATTGGCGCGACTTCCATGACCCGGGAGTGCATGGAGTTGGTGGAGAACTTCGGTTACGGCTACAGCGAGCTGTTCGAACTGACCTCGAATGCGCTAAACAATGCATTCGTGGATCTGCCGACCCGCGAGCACATCATGGACACCATTATTTACCCCGCTTACCTGCAGCTTATCGACAACAGCGACGAGGACATCGAAACTGATGTCAACGGTGCGGGTTTCGGTGCCGAAGATGAGCTGAACCTGACGCTGGACTAGCCAGCGCCGGCCAGCTTTGCTGGGAGGAGCTAGATCTTGGTCGTGAACCGAGCGGCCAAGTCCTTCTCCAGCTGCCTCCAGCCCTCGGCCTCATCGTCGTAAGGCGGAACTGGCTCGGACATTTCTCCGGTGTCCAGCAGGAAGTTCAGCAGCCACTGCAGCTGCTGGTTGCCCGCCAGTACTTCGTTCACGGCATCATCTCCAGCCCAGTCAGCGGCGTCTGCGAGTAGCTCGTACGCGCGGGCGAGCTGGGCGGTGTCCACGGCGTTCGGGCCCTTTTCAATGTCCTCGGCCAGGCCGGTAAACGAGTACTCATTGTCCTCGTGCACCACGGCCTCCAGTTCACCTGCGTTGGCCGCGGTGATGATTTCATCCCACGTCGTCAGCGCCGACATGTCGTGATGCTTGTGCTCCAGCAGCCAACGCACCATCGTGCGGGGCTGTGAGAACGTGTGAATCTCACCGGCGCTGCCCAGGAATAGCGGGCGACGCCCCATGTAACAACGCAAGGTGTAGAGCGTGCGGCCAGCGATGGAGATCTTGATCGGGTCGATGCCAGCGTTGGCCCACACCGTCTGATCGTACGGATCGCCGGCGGTCTCCTCTGCGGACTTCTTTTCCTCTTCGCGCTTCTTCTCCGCTGCTTCACGACGCTCACGCTCCGCGGCCTCCGCTTCCTTTAATGCGGCTGCAGCAGCGGTTTCAGACTCTTCATCGATGCTCGGAGTATTTGCGCCGATGGCGTCGATAGCGTCAATGCAATTGTCCCAGTTGGTCAAGATGACATTGCCGATAGCCGACCACTGAGCGGCGCCACTGCCCTGGAAGTGATCAGCACCATTTTGTGTGGCAGCCAGGACAGAGTGAGAGGCGAACATCTGGTTGATCGGAGTGAGATCCGCGATTGCACCAATCGAGCGAGTGATGGCAAGAATGCGATCTGCGCGCGAAACATGGTCGTAGTCGGCCCGGCCGGCCAGAATCTCTGGCAGCCCAATCAGGTCATAGCGGTGGCGTGGCGCCGCGATGGCAGCTCCCGGTAGCTGCTGGTTGAAGTTTCGCCAGCTGGGGTGCTGCGTGAAGTCGTGAGGAGCATCCGACTGAAGGAAAGCCAGGAGCTTTGCCGCCGATGAGAACAAATAGATGTCATCGCCGCGGCCGAGCAGAGCCTGCCACTCGGAGCCACCTTCACGCCAGCTTGGAGCCCACAACGTGTAAAAGGTGCCCGAGGTCAGCTCGAGTTCGATAGGAACGATGCCTTTCCTGGCCATAGTTTTCGTCGCAGCCCTTCTGCTTGTTGGTGATTATTAAAATTCAAAAATTGTCATACCTGCAGCGCCCCCACGGGTGGCAAGTTTGCGTATTCCTATCTTAGAAGTTTTGCGACGCAGATACCCACCGCACTATCCGGTCGGGCGGTAGAACCCCTTAAACGGCATGCCAATGTTGGTTGTACGCACGGGGTTTACCTGCACCGGATCGCCCGCTTCGACCATCTTTCCGTCACCGATAACCATGGCGACATGGCCGTCCCACACTGCAAGATCGCCAGGCAGCAGTTCATCCTGGCTCACCTGTCTGCCGACGGCCTGTGCTTCTGCCGTGCGGGGAATATCAACACCAGCTTGCCCGTAGGCCCAGTGCGTCAAGCCTGAGCAATCGAGCGCCTGCCCCGGAGTATTTCCGCCCCAACCATAGGGCGTTCCGACGGCACTGAGTGCAGCCTTCACCGCAGCTTGGGCCTCTGGTGTGGGCGCGCCAGCTCCAGCATCCGCAGGTACCGGCGCGCTGCCCGAATCGGACGACGCCTCCGAACCATCTGCAGCGTCGGTAGCGCTAGCCGATCCTGGGGTGTTCGTAGACGTAGAAGCGAGGGCGGCTTGAGTGGTACCTGGGGCCTCCAACTGTGCCGGGTGAGGTGGGGTAGGGGTGTCCACCGCTGTACTTGCTTGCTGTATCAGCGACTGCACCAGAGGTCGTAGTTCTTGCTCGAGTTTCATGAGCCGTGCAATTGCCTGTGAAATCGCGGAACTGGCCGCTGAGGCTAGGCTGGCACCGGTCGCGGCGAGACCAGCGGGCCCCGCAGCAGTCGCAGTCAACGAGCCCATGGCAGAACTGACAAAATCCATGGCGATTCGGGCCAAATCAGTGGCCGCTGACATTACTGCGGCCAGGCCCTTGGCAATGTCACTGTCAATGGTTCCGGCGCGAGTTTCCAAGTCGGCTGCCGCATTTGCAGCCCGTTTGAGGCTTGTTCCCGCGGCCCCTGCTCCGGAACCAGCACCATCGCCCCAGTTGCGGTCAACGGAATCTGCCACTGAGCGCCAGGCAGTACTCGCGGCGGGGATTGCGGCCCCAGCAAGTCCTGCCAGTGCGGGTGCGATGGCAGGACTTAACTGTTGTGCAATCGCGCTGGGGACCTCCGTAAGTAGATTGGTGGGAAGCATCACGCATCACCAATCCCGCGAGCTGCAACGGTTCCCATTTTCGGCGAGATCGACTGCAGCGCATGAGCACCGGCATCTTCAGCAGTGGACACCGCAGAGACAAGAGCGTTCAGTGCACGAGCAGCGCTGGTGCCGTACTCATTCAGCTCAGCCACATGCTCATGTTGGCGCTGTAGAGCAGTGGCTGCAGCGTGACAGAAGGGGCCAGCAAACGGGACGTCGCCAAGCGAGAGCAGTGCGCTGATGCCCAAGTCAGCGCCGCTGACCTGCTGCGACAACGCGTCAAGGCGCGTGGCATCGGCAGAAATAAGCTCTGGCACCAGCGTAAAGACTGAGTCATTCCCGCTAGTGGTCGGAGAGAGAAAAGATTGGCTGTGGGAACTGTGTGGTGATGGACGGGACAATGTTGACGGCCTCTCTAGGGAATTCGCGTGTGGTTCAACACTCAGTGCTGTGGCTGAACGGCTAGCGGGGTTCGGACGGCGGCTGAGCGGCAAGTGGTTTGGTAGTAAGCGGGCTTACGCAAATGGGGCGCAGTAAAAAGCCCTCGTATTGTTAGGCGCGAAAAAGGCCGATTCGGTTCCATCTTTTTTGGGAACGCGTTTTCAGAAACTTGCGATGCCGGCACCAGAGCAGCAAAAGCAAAGCAATGTATTTTGGAAGGCATGGAGATTACCGTTGTCAACCATCCCTTGGCACAGTCACGTTTGACCATTCTGCGCGACGCGCGCACTGATAACGCGGGCTTCCGTGCGGCACTCGCCGATCTGGGCGCAATGCTGATTTACGAGGCAAGCCGGGAGCTGCCCGTCGATAACTTCGATGTTCAGACCCCAATCACTACCGCGCCGGGTTACCGTCTGCAGGATCCGCCGATTATTGTTCCCGTCATTCGTGCGGGGCTTGGCATGATCGATCCGTCGCTGTCGATGATTCCGGATGCGCAGGTGGGCTTTATTGGCTTGGCTCGTAATGAGGAAACTCATGAGCCGGTGCCGTACCTCGAGGCGCTGCCGGAGGATCTGTCCGGTCGCACTGTCTTCCTGGTCGACCCGATGCTGGCAACCGGCGGTTCACTGCTGCATGCCCTGAAGCTGTTGGCGGATCGCGGAGCGGACAACATCACGGCCGTGTGCATCATTTCTGCACAGCAGGGTGTCGACGCCTTGAAGGAATCCGGTTTCCCGGTGCGTCTTGTCACCACTGTGGTGGACCCGGATCTTAACGAGGATGCCTACATTGTGCCGGGGTTGGGAGATGCGGGCGACCGTCTCTACGGTCCCCGCAACATTGATCTTTAAATTGATCTCTTAGGCAGTTCCCCAGGCTTCTGCGGCGTACTTCTTGACGACCTCGTTGTCCTTGGTCACAAGAACTCCGTCGGGGGACATCTGGTACTTGTACGAGCCGTTTTGTGCAACAACGCGGTCGCCCTCATCGACGATGATGTCCATCGATCCGGAACCCTGTGGTGTATCCGAGCGGTAGTACTTCTCGCCGGAGCGCGTCTCACAAGCAGCAGCCTTAATTCCCTGTTCAGCGGCGATAACAGCAAAGGCGCGGTCACCGTTGTCGCAGCGTGCGGAGCTGCCCACGAAGCCCAGGCCGTCTAAGTCGGAGCGGCCAGTGCCGAAGTCCTGTCCCTCCGGAGCTGTTGTCGGCTCTGAGCTCGTCGTCGTGGATGGCGAAGACGTGGTGCTCGGCGTCGACGACGAGGACGATGTCGAAGTGCTCGGCGTGCTTGACGACGTCTCGGAGGACTTCGACGTAGTTGTCGTCGTGGTGGTCGTCTTGCTCGTAGAAGTCGAACTCGTCGAGGACGGCGGTGTCGAACTGGGCGACGTCGGCTGCGAGGAGGAGGGGACCTCCGGACGCTGGGGCTCATCACTATTGTTCAGCGACAGGCCGATGGCGATGCCGATGACGACCACGAGTGCGGTGGCCACGATGATGATGGGGATGCTGAGAGACTTAGGTGTGCCATTGCCGGACATGCCTATTATCATCGCAGACTTCCTCAAAATGTGAAACATCTGATAATTGAAGAGGTCAAAGTTAAAGAAGTGACTCCTGGTCATGCGTACGTCTGGCGCCGACATTCAAGCGCTTGCCGGCCACTGCTGTCGCTGGCGCAGTCGTCGGTAGGCCTCTTGTTACGGCCTGTCGGTGGAGCGCTTACACTGGAGAGTTGTGATTGAGGAGTTTATTAAGCACTGGTGGGCCGAGCACGCGAACGAGATTCTCGAGTGGCGGCGGCATCTTCATGCGCACCCAGAGCTATCTCACATGGAGCACGCCACCACGGCTTTTGTGGAGGAGAAGCTGCGTGCTGCGGGGCTGAAACCAGTGCCGTTTCCCAACACCGGCCTGATGGTCGACATCGGTGAAGATGAACTCGCCGGTAGCGAAGCCGGAGGTGAACTCCCGGGGCGTCTCGCTTTCCGCGGTGATATAGACGCGCTTCCAATTACAGAAACCACGGGGCTGGAGTTTGCCAGCACCAACGATGGCGTCATGCACGCCTGCGGGCATGATTTTCACACCACGATTACGCTCGCGACGGCTCTGGCTATGGCTGAGTACCACGAGAAGCACACATTGCCGACGCCGCTGCGTTTCATTTTCCAACCTGCTGAGGAAGTCATGGTTGGCGGTGCACCCGAGGTTATCGCTGCCGGTGCGCTTAATGGCGTTGAGCGTATTTTTGCCGTCCACTGTGAGCCGAAGCTGCGCGTCGGTCACGTCGGCGTTCGAACAGGTGCCATCACCTCTGCGGCCGACACGCTGGAGATTCAGGTGCATGGCCCGGGCGGGCATACCTCCCGTCCGCAGATGACAGCCGATGTTGTCTATGCACTGGGCAAATTGATTGTCGATTTGCCCGGCTTGCTCTCGCGACGCGTCGACCCGCGCACCGGCACCGTGCTCACGTTCGGTTCCGTGCACTCCGGGTATGCGCACAACGCGATTCCGTCGGAAGGCAGCGTCAGCGGCACCCTGCGCACCGCGGACATCAAGACCTGGCGCGACATCGATCCACTGGTCCGCGAACTCATTGAACAAGTCCTCGCTCCGACCGGCGCCGAGTGCACCATCAATTACGAGCGTGGCGTGCCGCCTGTGCTTAACGACGAATATTGCACCGCCCTGATTGCGGAAGCAGTGCGACGAGTGGACGAGAATGCTGTCATTCAGGCCCCACAGTCGTCCGGTGGCGAGGATTTCGGTTGGTATCTCGAGCACGTCCCGGGTGCGATGGCCCGTTTGGGCTGCTGGTCCGGTCGCGGAGACAAGCACGATTTGCACCGAGATGACCTAATCGTGGACGAGCGTTGCCTGGGCGTTGGTGTGAAACTCTTCGCTGGCATTGTTGCTCGCTACGAGGACGGCGCGCAGTCAACCATGACTGTCCGTTAGACTATGGGGGCAAAGCGGGGAAAATGCCTCCCGCGGTAATTACATTGTGATATCCACGGCAAATTTGGAGGATTTGTGGCACAGAGGATCGTAATCATTGGCGGCGGCCCAGCCGGCTACGAAGCAGCGCTGGTTGGCGCCAAGTACGGTGCTGAAGTCACTGTGGTTGAGGATGCCGGGATGGGCGGTTCTTCCGTCCTGTGGGATTGCGTTCCCTCTAAGGCCTTCATCGCGGCGACGGGCGTTCGTACCGATATGCGCCGTGCGGACGAGATGGGTCTGCGTCCGGACTTTTCCCAGCGCAAAATCGACTTCACTGCGGTCAACGAGCGCGTTAAGCGCCTGGCACAGCAGCAGTCCGACGATGTTCGCGCGCAGATGGAGCGTGAGGGCATCAAGATGCTGCAGGGCCGTGGTCGTCTCGATGACCACGACCCGGGCCGTGTAACTCACTACGTCACCGTCGACTTGCTCGAGGGCGGCGAGGTCACTCTTGAAGCCGACCTGGTGCTGGTCAGCACCGGTGCGTCCCCGCGCATTCTGCCGGGTGCGATTCCTGATGGTGACCGTATTCTGACCTGGCGTCAGGTCTACGAACTGGAGGAGCTGCCGGAGCACCTCATTGTGGTCGGTTCCGGTGTGACTGGCGCTGAGTTCGTATCCTCGTTCACCGAGCTGGGCGTGAAGGTCACCATGGTCGCGTCGCGTGATCGCATCCTGCCGCACGAGGATGCCGACGCTGCAGATGCCCTAGAGGAAGTCCTACTGGAGCGCGGTGTGGACGTTGTTAAGAACGCCCGCTGTGATCTTGTCGAACGCACGGAGGACGGCGGCGTTCGCGTCGTCACTTCCGACGGCCGTGAGGTCTTCGGTTCCCACGCGTTGATGACCGTCGGTTCGATTCCGAACACCGCGGATATGGGGCTGGAAGCCAGCGGCGTAAAACTGACTCCGTCTGGCCATATTCACGTTGACCGTGTTTCCCGTACCAACGTGCCGGGTATCTACGCTGCCGGTGACTGCACTGACTTGTTCCCGCTGGCTTCCGTTGCAGCTATGCAGGGCCGTATTGCGATGTACCACGCCCTCGGTGAAGGCGTATCTCCGATTCGCCTGCGCACTGTTTCATCGGCAGTGTTCACCCGCCCGGAGATTGCGACTGTCGGTGTTTCCCAGGCTCAGATTGAGTCCGGTGAGGTCTCCGCTCGCGTTGAGGTTTTCCCACTGGCAGGTAACCCGCGTGCGAAGATGCGCTCGCTGCGCCACGGTTTTGTCAAGCTGTTCTGCCGTAAGAACTCCGGCATGATTATCGGTGGTGTGGTGGTCGCTCCCACCGCCTCGGAGCTGATTCTGCCAATTGCGGTATGTGTTTCCAACCAGCTCACCGTCGATGACCTGGCAAGCTCCTTCTCTGTCTACCCGTCACTGTCTGGCTCGATTACTGAGGCTGCTCGTCAGCTGATGGCACACGACGATCTGGACTAATGCTGGTATCGCGACTGGCAGCATGACCGGTCGTATTCATACATAAAAAGCCGAACCCCGGAAGTGGGGCTCGGCTTTTTAATTACTTAGCTTTTTAATTACTTGCTGGAGAGTTCAGCGTACTTAGCGGTGACTTCCTCAACCGACGGATTCGTGGCGTGCACGCCATCGGAGTACAGCACGGTCGGAACAACGCGGTTGCCATCATTGACGGACTCAACCCACTTCGAAAGGTCGTCGTGCTTTTCGACATCCCAGGCCTCAAACGGAGTGCCGTTTTCCTTCAGGCCAGCAATAAGGTTCTGGCAGAAAGGACACCAGGCTGCAGCGTAAATGGTCACGTGTTCGGTGGTCTGTGGAGTCTTCACATCAGTCATACTTAGGTCAACGCGCGGACCAAGGCCGATATTCCATTGCGCAATACGTTCGCCGGGCAGTAGTCCCGCCTCAGAGCCTTGCGAGACAGGCTTCCAAGCGCTAATCCTCTAGACGCCGCCACGTGCAGAAGCGGTAGCGTAGGCCGGTCGTTGACGTCTGCCACGGGCCATCCTCGACGCGAACCCAGTCGTAGAGGTCGGGAGCCATGACCGGTACTGGGACGTTGACATCAGTATCAATGTCGGTGACCACGCATTCGTCGGCAAGCGAAAGTGCATCGCGATAGACACGCCCACCTCCAAGAATCCAAGCCGCGGGCGCGTCGGCGACGGCTGCGAGCGCGGCTTCGAGGCTGGTTGCGGACTCGGCGCCGGGGAAATCGGACACGGAGCGTGAAAGGACGATGTTTCGACGACCGGGGAGTGGTCGGAACTTGGGATTCAGCGAGTCCCATGTGCGACGCCCCATGATGACCGGTGCGCCCATCGTTGTTGTTTTGAAATGCTGAAGATCTTCAGGCAGATGCCAGGGCATAGTCGCACCGTCGCCGATAATGCCGGCTCGAGACTGCGCCCAAATCATCCCTACAAATGGGGGCCTTGCGCTGGTGGAAGCGGTGGACTCGTTCATGTCGACACTCACCTTTCGCTGACTTAGACAGCCACCTGACCGCGAATCAGAGGATGCGGGTCGTAGCCGATGACCTCAATGTCCTCGTAAGTGTAGTCGAAAATGCTGTCGGCCTTCTGAAGCTTCAGCGTGGGGTAGGGGCGTGGCTCACGGGAGACCTGCAGTTCGCACTGTTCAATGTGGTTGTCGTAGATGTGGCAATCGCCACCGGTCCAGATGAACTCACCAACATCCAAGCCCGCCTGCTGCGCCATCATGTGCGTCAACAGTGCATAGGAAGCGATGTTAAACGGCACGCCTAGGAACATGTCCGCGCTGCGCTGGTAGAGCTGGCAGCTGAGCTTGCCATCTGCGACGTAGAACTGGAACAGCAGATGGCACGGCGGCAGCGCCATATTGGAAATCTCGGAAACATTCCAGGCGCTGACGATGTTGCGGCGGCTATCCGGGTTGGACTTCAGTGTCTCCAGCGCCTGTGCAATCTGGTCGATGTGGTGCCCATCTGGAGTGGGCCAGGAGCGCCACTGCACGCCATAGACCGGGCCGAGGTCGCCGTTGTCGTCTGCCCACTCATCCCAAATAGTCACCCCATGATCCTGGAGCCACCGGACGTTCGAATCGCCGCGGAGGAACCACAACAGCTCGTACACGATGGACTTCAGGTGCACCTTCTTAGTGGTGATCAGTGGGAAGCCCTCGCTCAGATCAAAGCGCAGCTGGCGGCCGAACACTGAGCGAGTGCCCGTGCCAGTGCGGTCTGATTTAGCTGCTCCGTCAGCGAGAATTTCGCGCAGCAAATCCTCGTACGGAGTCTTAATGCCCTGATGAGCCTGTGTCGTGATGTCAGTGGAGTCGGTCATAGCCGCCCTAGCTTACCTACTTCTGCTCTTGATTCTTGAATTCCTTCACCAGTGCCAGAATCTCCTCCGACAGGTCCGGTCGGCAGAACAGCATATCCGGCAGGAAAGTATCGACATTATTGTAGGTCGGCGCGGAGCCGTCTAGGCGGCTGACGAAAAGCCCTGCGGACTTAGCGACACCAACCGGCGCTGCCGAGTCCCACTCGTACTGACCACCGTCGTGGATGTAGGCGTCGTAGTCACCGAGCAGCACGTGCATTGCCTTCGCGCCAGCGGAGCCCATCTCTACCAGCTCCATGCCCAGCTTGTCAGCGACGTACTTCGCCACAGCCGGTGGGCGAGTACGCGATACGACAATCTTGCCCGCACGCGGCCCCTGCACAGCCTTGGCCTCACCCGTGTGGAAAACCTGGCCGTGATCCGGTAGACCAACAGCAGCGTGGGTCGGCTGACCGTCCTCTACCAGAGCGACATGAACTGCCCAGTCCTGGCGCCCCGAAGCGAACTCACGCGTGCCATCGAGTGGGTCAATAATCCACACCCGCTTTGAGTCCAGGCGCTCACGGTTATCCGCGGCTTCCTCCGACAGCAGCCCGTCGTCCGGACGGTGCTGCTCCAGTACGCGGGCAATCCACTCCTGTGCCAGTGCGTCGCCGGCTTCTCCCAGAATGCGGCCGCGCAGCAGGCCTACGTTGCGGACACCCTTGAGAATTTCACTGGCGCCCACGGCAAGTCGATAGGCAAGAACATCATCTTCAATGTAGGCAGACATGACTTAGATACTATTCACTTTTTCCCAACCCCGCTTTACGACGGGATGCCGCGCCCCATCTTCACGGCAACCGAGTGGCCCCATGGGCTTAACGCCTGACTTTGGGCAGGCGTTAAGTGAGCTGCGCTATCTCCAGATGCCGACTACACATCCTGACTACACTCGGCGGCATGAAGACCTTGCTGAATATCATTTAGCTAGTTAGGCCAGCTATCTAAGGGCTGTTAGCGCTTGTCGCGGTACCACGCCAGCAGCGCATCGGTCGAAGCATCGCCAGAATCAGGTGCTACTTCACCGGTAACAGCAGGCAGCAGGTCGCCGGCTTGCTGCTTGCCCAGCTCCACGCCCCACTGGTCGAAGGAGTTTAGACCCCAGACAATGCCCTCGACGAAAGTGATGTGCTCGTAGAGTGCAATCAGCGCACCGACAGCGTCCGGGGTGAGTTCCTCAGCCATGATGGTCGTGGTCGGACGGTTGCCCGGCATGACCTTGTGTTCCACGAGTTCCTCGGCAATGCCCTCCGCACGGATCTCTTCCGCGGTCTTACCGAAGGCCAGCACCTTGGTCTGCGCAAAGAAGTTACTCATCAGCAGATCGTGCATAGAACCATCGCCGGATGCTGTCGGCAAATCCTGACGCGGGCGTGCGAAGCCGATGAAGTCAGCCGGAACCAGGCGAGTGCCCTGATGGAGGAGCTGGAAGAAAGCGTGCTGGCCGTTCGTTCCCGGTTCACCCCAGAAGATTTCTCCGGTGTTGTAGTCCACCCTCTTGCCGTCGGTACGCACAGACTTACCGTTCGATTCCATGGTGAGCTGCTGAAGGTACGCCGGGAAGCGAGAGAGATCCTCGGAGTAGGGCAGCACGGCATGCGACTGAGCGTCGAGGAAGTTCGAGTACCAAACATTCAGCATGCCCATCAGTACCGGCACGTTCTGCTCCAGCGGAGCGTTGAGGAAGTGCTCATCCATTGCGCGGAAGCCCTGCAGGAAGCGCATGAAGTCCATCGGGCCAACGACGGCCATGATGGACAGGCCGATGGCGGAGTCGACCGAGTAGCGGCCGCCGACCCAGTCCCAGAAGCCAAACATGTTCTCAGTGTCGATGCCGAATTCGGCGACCTTTTCGGCATTCGTGGAAACGGCAACAAAGTGCTTGGCGACGGCTTCTTCGCTACCCAGCTGCTGGATAAGCCAGCGGCGAGCTGCATGAGCGTTAGAGAGCGTCTCCTGCGTGGTGAAGGTCTTAGAAGCGACGATAAACAGCGTGGACTCCGGATCGACCTCATCCAGAACCGCCTGTAGATCAGATGGGTCAACGTTAGAGACAAAGCGAGCATCAATGCCGGCAGTGGCGTAGGTGCGCAGCGCCTTGGTCACCATTGCCGGGCCCAAGTCGGAGCCACCGATGCCGATGTTGACCACAGTCTTAATAGTGTGACCCGTGTAGCCCAGCCAGTCTCCACTGCGGAGGCTGCGAGCGAAATCGCGCATGCGGCCGAGCACCTCATGCACGTCGGCAGCGACATCCTGGTCGCCGACGGTCAGATTTTCCTCTGCTGGCAAGCGCAGCGCTGTGTGCAGCACGGAGCGGTTTTCAGTGGTGTTGATCTTGTCACCGCGGAACATCTTCTCGCGTGCTTCTTCGATGCCAGCGGCACGAGCGAGCTCAACCAGCTCGGCAAAACCGTCGAGGCACATCAAGTTCTTGGAAAGGTCAACGTGGAGAGTGCCCGCATCGAAAGTCAGCTTCTCAGTGCGGCCATCTTCATTGGCGAAAAGCTCACGCAGCGAGGTGGCGCGAACATTGTCCACGCGCTTAGCCAGCTGAGCCCACTGTTCGGTTGCGGTGATATCTACAGTCATTCCTGCTCCCAGTGATTTTTGACGAAAAGCACTTTATACATCCCCAGACTAGTTGCGTTTTGGCACTCTCGCCGGGCGGCAGGATGTGAGCAGGCGTGACCACAGTTTGCTAGAAACTCGATTCCGCTGTGCTATGCGTCAACTATTCGGGATCTACGCCCCTAGCCTGCTTCAGCAAAGGCACCTACCCTGGAAAATATGACTGATTTCACGCCTGATTATGAAAGCATCCTCAATGACGTCCCCACCGGTCTGCTTATTGGCGGCGAGTTCCGCTCTGCGTCGAATGGTGAGACCTTCGACGTAATTAACCCCGCTACAGATAAGCCGCTGGTTAAGGTCGCTTCCGCCACCGAGGAAGACGCCAAGCAGGCGCTTGACGACGCCGTCGCAGCCCAGCAGGAGTGGAGGGCAACCCCGCCCCGCAAGCGCAGCGAGATTCTTTACCGTGCATTTGAACTCATCCGTCGGGATGCAGACAAGTTGGCCCAGCTGCAGTCCCTGGAAATGGGCCGTGCGTTGCCGGATTCCAAGGCCGAGGTCGGCTACGGTAGCGAGTTTTTCCGTTGGTTCGCAGAGGAGGCCGTGCGTATCTCTGGCGACTACCGAATTTCTCCGAGCGGAACCTCGCGCGTCGCGGTGATTAAGCAGCCGGTCGGCCCGGTTTTGGCTATTACACCGTGGAATTTCCCACTGGCTATGGGTACTCGCAAGATCGCCCCGGCACTCGCCGCCGGCTGCCCGGTCATTATTAAGCCCGCGTCCAAAACTCCTCTGACCATGCTCTACCTGGGCAAACTGCTTATCGAGGCCGGCGTCCCCGCAGGCGTGATCTCCGTGCTGCCAACAGGACACTCAGCCAACGTTTCGGCCCTCCTTTCCGATGACCGCCTGCGCAAGTTCACCTTCACCGGTTCCACCGAAGTTGGCCAGATGCTCGCTGCGAAGGCCGCGGAAACCTCGATGAAGGTCTCCCTTGAACTCGGTGGAAATGCACCGTTTGTCATTCTCTCTGATGGTGATGTCGATAAGGCTGTGCAGGCAGTCAGTGACGCCAAGCTCCGCAATGGCGGCCAGGTGTGTATCGCCCCGAATCGCTTTATTGTTCATGAATCCAAGAAAGATGCGTTTGTCGAGGGCGTCGTCAAGCGTTTTGCGGAGCTGAAGTTGGGCGAGGGCACCGACCCTGCGACGGACCTTGGGCCGCTCGCGCTGCGCGATCAACAGGAAAAGGTTCGTGATCTGGTTGACGATGCGGTCAAGCGCGGTGCGAAGGTCGAGTGCGGCGGCAAGATTCCAAATCTCGGCGGCGCGCTTTCCGACGGCTACTTTTTCGAGCCCACAGTTCTGACCGATGTGCCCGAGGATGCGGATATTGTCCGCGAAGAGATTTTCGGTCCGGTGGTTGCGGTGACGACCTTCACGGACGATGACCGGGCGATTGAGCAGGCAAATGACACCATCTTTGGTTTGGCTGCATATGTGTTCAGTGAGAATCTGACCAAGGCGCTCGGTGCGGCAGAGGCAGTGGAGTCCGGCATGGTTGCGGTCAATAAGGGCTCGCTGTCGGACCCGTCGGCGCCGTTCGGTGGTGTCAAGCAGTCCGGCCTTGGACGTGAGGGCGGCTTCACCGGTATCGATGAGTTCCTAGAGGAAAAGCTGATTTCCCTGGAAGGCTAGCCGGACAGGTAGCTGGCGCGGGTTAGCCCAGGCGACCGCGTCCCATGCGCAGCAGAGCCGATGCGATCGCTGGGCCCTCTGGGCCAAGGGCGTCACGGAACTCGTTGATGATCTGCACCTCTCGGCCGTGCACGAGACGCGTGCCGCCAGATCCCAGGCGGGTTTTGCCGACGGCCTTACTGATTGCGGTGCGACGTTGAATGGCATCGATAATCAGCCCGTCAAGGCGGTTGATTTCCTTGCGGTACTGTTCGATCTCCGCGGAGCTCAACGGGTCATCGGTGCCGGTGGGGGTGCGGACTTCAAAAGGGGATACTGCCGCAGCCTGCTGGCTGTGTTCAGCGCCGTTGGTGTTGTCGGTGTGTGCGGCGGGAGTGTCCGCAGGGTTTTCGCTCATAGTTCTTATTGTGCCAAAGGATTCGAACAGTCCAATCCGGGGGCTCGGCTACTGTAGTAGCCATCATGGGAAATGAAACTGGAATGTTGTTCGGGTCCTTCAATGCTGACGATGGCCGTAGTGGTGATAGCCATGGTGGTTCGAACCACGGTGAGTCGGGCGGTGCTACGCCTGGCCGTGGTGGGTTCGGCCACTTCGCCGGCGCTGGTAACAATAGCGCGCAGAGTGGCGCTGCCAGCTTTGGCGGCGGTTTTGGCGGTAGTTTCGAGCCCAGTTTTGATTCAGAGTCGCTGTTAGAGGGGCTTAATCCGCAGCAGCGCCAAGCAGTGGAGCACATTGGCTCACCACTGTTGATTGTGGCTGGAGCGGGTTCGGGAAAGACGTCTGTGCTGACGCGCCGGATTGCATACCTGATTGGTGCGCGTGGGGTCCTGCCAAGTCAAATTTTGGCTATTACTTTTACCAATAAGGCCGCAGCCGAGATGCGCGAGCGTGTGGCTGGTCTGGTTGGTGACCAGGCGCAGCGTATGTGGGTGTCCACGTTCCACTCCATGTGTGTGCGCATCCTGCGCATGCAGCATGCGCTAGTACCGGGGCTTAATTCCAATTTCTCTATTTATGATTCGGACGACTCCCGACGTTTGCTGTCCATGATTGCTAAAGACATGGACCTGGATGCCAAGAAGTTCACCGGCCGCGTGCTCTCGTCGCGTATCTCCAATCTCAAGAATGAGTTGATTGACCCGGAGAAGGCCATCGCGGATGCCTCGACGACGCGCAATCCTTTTGATGACGTCGTTGCACGAGTTTACCTGGAGTACCAGACCAGGCTGCGGGCGGCTAATGCCGTGGACTTTGACGATCTAATCGGTGAGGTCGTTCGGATCTTCACAAATCACCCGCAGGTTGCAGAGTATTACCGTCGCCGCTTCCGGCATGTGTTGGTGGATGAGTACCAGGACACCAACCATGCGCAGTATGTTTTGGTCTCGACGCTCGTCGGCAAGCCCGGTGGAGATGTGCCTCCGAGTGAGCTGTGTGTGGTGGGCGATTCGGACCAGTCCATTTATGCCTTCCGTGGTGCGACTATTCGCAATATTGAGGAGTTTGAAAAGGACTATCCCGAGGCCACGTCGATTCTGCTGGAGCAAAACTATCGCTCGACGCAGACGATTCTGTCGGCGGCCAATGCGTTGATTGCGCGCAATGAGAATCGCCGGGAGAAGAAGCTGTGGACCAATCTCGGTGAGGGCGGCAAGATCAAGGGCTACGTAGCGGACAATGAGCACGATGAAGCTCGGTTTATCGCTAACGAGATTGAGCAATTGGTCGACTACGGGCCGTACTCGTATTCGGATGTGGCGATTTTCTACCGCACCAATAATTCCTCCCGTGCGCTAGAGGATGTCTTCATTCGTATGGGCGTGCCGTACACGGTGGTTGGTGGCACCAGGTTTTATGAGCGTAAGGAAGTGCGCGATATCGTCGCTTACCTGCGCGTTATTGAGAACTTCGACGATGATGTTTCGCTGCGTCGCATTATCAATACGCCGCGCCGCGGAATCGGTGACCGTGCGGTGGCGCATGTGTCGCTCTATGCCGAGGACGAGAGATGCTCGTTCGGCACGGCGCTACGTGCCGTAGCGGAGGGCAAGGTTCCGGCGGTGGCGGCGCGGAGTCGAAACGCGATGGCGGCGTTCGTCGAGATGATTGATGGCTTGGCGGCGGATATGGCATCCGGTGAACTGGCCGATATCGGTGATCTGGTCAACGCGATTATTGATCGCAGTGGGTACAAGTCGGAGCTCGAGCGCTCCAATGATCCGCAAGATGCCACGCGCCTGGACAACCTCAATGAGCTCGTCAGCGTTGCGCGGGAGTTCTCTGCAGAGGCGCGGATGATGTCGTCGGTGGATATTAGCGCTGATGTAAATGAAGGCTCTGGCGCTGCAGCTGATGCTAAAAGCGGTGCTGATACTAGTGGCGAGTCCGAGGTGGAATCTGGAATCGCGAATGACCTCGCGCGTGATTTCACGGCCGACTTCGACAACGATGGGGAAGCGGAGCCGGGAAGTCTGCAGGCATTCCTCGAGCGAGTTTCTCTGGTCGCGGATGCGGACCAGATTCCGGATGATGACACCGGTGTAGTGACGTTGATGACGCTACATACGGCCAAGGGCCTGGAGTTTCCGGTGGTATTTCTCATTGGTTGGGAAGACGGACTGTTCCCGCACCTGCGCGCCCTGGGCGATCCGAAGGAGCTGGCCGAAGAGCGACGTCTGGCCTATGTGGGTATTACCCGAGCTCGCAAGCAGCTGTATCTCACGCGCGCTGTGACTCGGTCCTCGTGGGGTTCGCCGCAGAATAATCCGCCCTCACGTTTTCTGGGGGAAGTCCCAAGCGACCTGATTGATTGGCTGCGCGAGGCTCCGGCTCGAAGCTGGGGTTCCGGTTCTGGTGGTTTCGGCTCTGGTGGCTACGGCGCAGGCAGCGCGTTTGGTCGTGGCCACGGTGCCTCGTCGGGCTTCGGCTCCAGCTCGGGCTTCGGCTCTGGTGGATCCGCCAACTCTGGTGCGTCATCCCGAAAGAAGAATCAGGTCTTGCACCTAGAGCCCGGTGACAAGGTCGTTCACGACAAGTACGGCTTAGGCACTGTGCTTGAAGTCCAAGGGGTCGCGCCCCGGGCAACTGCGATGATTGACTTTGGATCCGCAGGTAAGGTCCGAATGATGCTTATCGGCGGTGTGCCAATGGAAAAGCTGTAAAAATCCATCACCGCCCAACTGGCCGTCCCTACCTGCGGCCGTGCACGTGCCACTATCGCGTGGAGGCTACTTAGGCTTCTTCGCCGTCACCCAGCAGTTGATGGTGGCATCTTGCACTTCGGTGCCGTTGGCATCGGTCAGCACGATGTGGACGGGAAAATCTACCCCGCCAGTCTCCGGTGTGATGGTGGAGAAGTCCGGCAACTCAGCCTTGGCCACAGCCGTCAGGCCACCAACGGAGATGCGCTTGTAGTTCGTCGTCATGCCCTTTGGAACCCAGCGATGCGTTGTCGGTACGCTGGCCTCACAGAGCATGCCCATCGCGAATTCAGCGAGGTTACACGCAGCAATCGCATGCACGGACTTAATGTGATTACGCACGCCCCACCAAGCGGGCATGCGCGCTACCGCCAGTCCAGGCTGCATCGTCTCTAGCTTGGGGCAGATTGTGCGGAAATATGGCGCCGTCAATGCGGCGGTTAAGGAAAATAGACGCTTGCCGACGACCGGAGTCGCAGCCAACTTCTTCCACATGCGAAATGTTTGAGTCTCTGCCATGTGTCAAGAGTAAAGCCCCAGTACCGGCGGCGATGCCGATTTCTGAAAAATTAATCAGACGAGGCTTGCAGCCGCGGTCAAACAGGGGCCGGTGCACAAGTAGGGCCTTCGCAGAGCGGCCAGGCCTGCTCGTACCTGTGCCGATACCTGATTAGTTCAGGTTCAGACCACGCTGGATGAACCAGGTCACCGGATCGACCGGGGTGGTGCCATCCGGGTGGATCTCGAAATGGAGGTGAGTACCGGTGGAGAAGCCGCGGTTGCCCATACCGGCAATGACCTGACCAGCTCGGACAACTTCGCCGACAGCAACGTAGATGGACTCGATGTGGCCGTAGACGGAAACAGAGCCATCGTCATGGCGAACGCGAATCCACTGGCCGTAGCCCTGAGCCGGACCTGCATCGATAACAGTGCCGTCCATGACGGACATGATTGGGGTGTTGGTGACGTTAGCCAGGTCAACACCGTAGTGGAAAGTGCCCCATCGTGGACCGAACGGTGAGGTCAGCAGCCCCACGGTCGGAATAGAGAGCTTCGGAGCGCGGGCAGCCTGATCGCGGGCAACGCGCTCCTGGTTGTACTGCAGGGCGGTAGCGAGGTGATCGCTGAGGTTAGTGCTCGGGCTGAAGGAGCTGGAGGCCAGCACCATTGGAGCATTGTTCTTCGGCTGAGCAGCGCGGGTCTGAGTAGAGGCTGAGTTCTCTGGAGCCTTATTCTCGGTCTCTGTTGCGTGGGCGACCGCGTTGGAAGAAGCGATTGTCGATGCGGACAGTGCGACCAGTGCTGCGCGAGAAGTTGCGGAAACCTCTACCTTGCGGTGCTTTCCGCCTCCGCGACGAGCATTGAAAAACGTCACTTCAATCTCCCTGCCAACGAAACTCTTTGTAACCCAACTGTTATCTAACCCCTGTGATAATAACGGTTCGATATAGGGCAAGCAACTTCTTTTTAGAGAACTTGTTCACTGATTCGTCAGTTTCAGTTCAATAGAGCCGTGCTGTGGCCATAGTGCTGTTGTCTTCTACCGCGGGTTCGTCGAAGCGCAACCGGCCTGTTTCCAGGGGGTTTATGCCGGATGCCCCTTAATCGAGGGGGTGTGCAGGGAAATTGGCAAGGAGTCTCCGCGCGAACTAGGGGTGTGTCCGCGGGGGTGACAAAAGGTAACCCGTTGGCGTTGACAAATGGAAACCAAAGGTGAAGCCACTTTGGGGGGATGGCAAAAGGGGTATCGGACTCGACGGATAGCGTCCGTCCTGAGAATCCACACTTTCAAACGAGACTCTGCAATGCCTGAGCAAACAGGCGTTGTATATATGGCACTATATGGCCATGGCTGTGACGCACAGGTGCGCGCCACCTTATCCATATAGGTAGGGAGTCAGCCGTCAACGATGAGACGCAGGAAGGACGATGCCACTGTGAAAGGCGCGGATTCGCGGAGAGGTTCCTCCGGTAGCGATCGAAATCGGCGAAGCCGCACCGGTGCCGGTGGTAGCAGCGGCAGCTCCCGCGGCGTCCGCAGCGAGCACAGCGAACGCACCACCCGCGCATGGCAGAATACGCAAGCGGGTCAAACAGGGGGCGCGCGCAGCGAAGGGGCTGGCTCAAATCGAGGTACCGCTACGAAGATGAAGGCGGGGGCCTCCGGGACGTCGTCACGCATGGGGCGGTTCTCGGGTTTCCGTCGCCTCATTAACTCGCCTCGTGCGCGCCGGTTTGGGCTGTCTGTTGCCGGTTCTTACGGCGTCGTATTGCTGTTCATCATCTCGGTAGCTCTGATTGGCGTCATCGTGAGCGGCGCTGGAATGTCTCCGCTTCCAGCGAGTATCGCATCGATGTGGATGATCTTTAACCTCGCACCGTTCCGCTTTAACGGCACGACGCTGGGGCTCACACCAGCACTGCCTGCGGTGCTGATGGTGTTGTTCATCGCCTGGCGTGTACGCCGCGAAGTTGCTGACCGCATCAGCATCAAGGACGTGCGCGCGCTGGTCGGCGCGTATCTGGGTACGCCCATTGTGCTCACCATCATCGCGTGGCTCATGCTTTACGACGCGTCGAAGGTGTTTCCCCGCATTCAAACCCCCAGTTTCGGCCTTGCGATTGCAGCCGCGCTGCTCGTAAATCTCGTGGCCTTGGTGCTGGGAATGGGGCAGCGGTTGCTGCGCGCACTACTGCTGCGCCGGAAGCTGCCGGAGTGGTTGCTCGCGTCGGCGCGACTGGCGGGCAGCTACGTGGCATGGCTGTGGCTGGTCGGTGTTGTGGTGACCCTCGTTTCGCTGATTTGGCATCGAGGGTTGCTGGCAGAGACATTTGCAATCACGGATACGGCCGGTGAAAGTGTTGCGGTCAGCGGTCTCTCGCTGCTCTACCTGCCAAATGTGGCCTTCGGTGCTGTCGGTGTGCTGGTGGGCGGAAAATCGACCTTTGGGCCTGCGGAGGCTGGGCTGTTCGCAGTGCACCCGGCTCAGCTGCCACCCCTGCCGATTCTGGCTGCCATGCCTCAGTCGCTGGCGCACTGGGCTTTCGGAGTGCTGATTGTGGTACCGCCAGCCGTTGCAGCTTGGCGCGTCGTGGCATTCCTGAAGAAATCTGCACCGAAGCAGCCCTACCTGGTCGTCGTTCTCGCTGCCGTGTGGTCGATCATGTTCCTCATGGGGCTGGCTTGGCTGCTCGGCGGTGAGGTTGGCATCTTTGGGTGGGCCGGTGCCTCCTGGTGGCTGACCGGACTGCTCGGCTCAATGTGGCTGGTTGTTCCGGGGGCCATCGTGGTTGTTGCGATGACCGGTGTGCCGTCACTGGGTAGGGACAAGGGCGTCTCGGAAGTGGCCGCTGAGAAGTTCCCGCCGAAGCCTGCAGAGGATAGGAACGGTCATGCTGAGGCTGAGGATGCCGGAGATGCCGACAAGTCTGACAATGACGCGGACGGTTCGGAAGAGTCGGAGGAGTCGGAGGAGATTGTCGACGGGGAAGTCGTAGCAACCTCCGAAGACGAAGCCGAGTCCGACACAGAGGAGCAATCAGGGGCCGGTGCAGATTCTGAAGACACTTCAGAAGGCGCTGAGGAATCAGACGACTCTGAAGAGGATTCGGAAAGCGCCGCAGGCGGAGAAGAACCGAGCGAAGTAGATGCGACCGACGAGGACGAATCCGATGAGGACACCGAAGACTCGGAGGAGGGCGGCGACGGGGAACCGTCGTCAAGCCAAAAGAGCTAAGCCAACTTAGGGGGAGCGGAATTTGGGGTCTCTGTCGGGCTGGGTAAGCTAAACGCCGTGACTGAAGCACAGCCCGTCGCAGAAATTTCGCACAATAATTCCTCCAGCAAGCAGCTCCGCATCGTAGTCCTGGCCTCTGGCCTGGGCTCCCTTTTGCAGTCGATGCTGGAACTGCTCGACGCTGAAAAGGTTCAGATTGTCGCGGTTGGTTCGGACAAGGATTGTCCGGCGCTGGAGAGGGCTCAAAACCTCAATATCCCAACTTTTCAGGTGCCTTTCGATGCTGAGGCAAAGAAGGACCGAGAAGGTTGGGATATTCGTGTTTTAGAGGCCATGAACAGTTTTTCGCCGGATATCGTTGTCTCGGCGGGTTTCATGCGCATTCTGGGGCCTTCCTTTGTAGAGGCCTACAGCAATCGCATCATTAATACGCACCCAGCGCTGCTGCCGTCCTTCCCAGGGGCGCGTGCGGTACCGGATGCACTTGACTATGGGGTGAAGGTCACCGGCACGACCGTGCATATCGTTGATAATGGAGTGGACACCGGGCCGATTCTGGCGCAGCAGCCAGTGGCCGTCGAGGACGGCGACACGGTGGAGACCCTGCACGAACGAATCAAGGTTGTCGAACGCCGACTCCTGGTTGATGTATTGCACTCGATTGCCGATCACGGAATTGAGCGTGACGGACGAAAGGCTTATCTGAAATGACCAACGACAACACGCAGCGTAAACCAATCAAGCGCGCTCTGATTAGCGTCTACGACAAGACTGGGCTCGAGGAGCTGGCTCGTGACCTGCACGAGGCTGGCGTGGAAATCGTTTCCACCGGTTCCACGGCTGGCAAGATTGCTGCAGCTGGCGTGCCGGTGACCCCGGTTGAGGATCTCACTGGTTTCCCGGAGTGTCTCGAGGGCCGTGTGAAGACGCTGCACCCGCGTGTTCACGCCGGCATTCTGGCTGATACTCGCAAGGAAGACCACCTGGCTCAGCTGAAGGAGCTCGGCGTGGAGGCTTTCCAGCTCGTTGTCGTTAACCTGTACCCGTTCCGTGAGACCGTTGCCTCGGGCGCTTCCTACGACGAGTGCGTGGAGCAGATCGACATCGGAGGCCCGTCGATGGTTCGCGCTGCGGCGAAGAACCACCCGTCGGTCGCTATCGTGGTCGACCCGGCTCGCTACGGCGATGTCGCTACCGCCGTGAAGGAAGGCGGCTTCACCCTGGAGCAGCGCCGTGAGTTCGCTCGTGACGCATTCCTGCACACCGCCGATTACGACGCAGCTGTGTCCAACTGGTTTGTTGAGCAGCTCGGTGGCGCTGAGGGGGCCGCCCCGACTCCGCTCCGCTACGGCGAGAACTCTCATCAGTCGGCAACTCTGACCCGCATTGGTACCAAGGGGCTGGCTAACGCCAAACAGCTGAACGGCAAGGAGATGTCGTACAACAACTACCAGGATGCCGACGCCGCATGGCGTGCCGCCTGGGATCATGAGCGTCCGTGTGTGGCAATCATCAAGCACGCTAACCCGTGCGGTATCGCAGTTTCGGATGAGTCCATCGCCGCAGCTCACCGCGCAGCTCACGCATGTGACCCGATGTCCGCATTCGGTGGTGTCATCGCCGTCAACCGCGAGGTCTCCGTTGAGATGGCCGAGCAGGTCAAGGACATCTTCACCGAGGTCATCGTCGCTCCGTCCTACGAAGACGGTGCCGTTGAGGTACTGAAGGCCAAGAAGAACCTGCGCATTCTTGTCGCCGAGTACGAAGCACCGACCGCAGAGAACAAGTTCATCTCGGGCGGCCTGCTCACCCAGGAGCCGGATACTTACCAGGCAGAGGGCGATAAGCCGGAGAACTGGGAGCTGGCCACCGGCGAGGCATTGAATGTCGAAGAGCTGGCTGAGCTCGAATTCGCATGGCGCTCCGTCCGCGCTGTGAAGTCCAACGCCATTCTGCTGTCCAAGAACAACGCCACCGTCGGCGTCGGCATGGGCCAGGTCAACCGTGTGGACTCCGCAAAGCTCGCCGTTGAGCGCGCAAATACGCTTGCCGACGGAGAAAACCGTACCCAGGGGGCCTACGCTGCATCCGATGCCTTCTTCCCGTTCGCAGACGGCCTGCAGGTCCTGATTGATGCCGGTGTGAAGGCAGTTGTCCAGCCAGGTGGCTCTATCCGTGACGAAGAGGTCATCGCTGCTGCCAAGGAAGCTGGCGTCACTATGTACATGACTGGTACTCGCCACTTCTTCCACTAATTCCTTATTGGGTTAAGGGCTAACCGCCGAGGTGCTAACTGTCACCTCGGCGGTTTTTCTCTAATCGGAAGTGAGCGGAGATAGAGCCGAGGATGCGTGTCTGTTGTCGAGCCGTGGTCTATGTGAACACTCGCTGAGGGCGGGCGCTGGTGAGAATTATGCAGACGAAATGGCTCCAATGCGTTTAACATAAGGGCTTATGTCACGTAGAACCGAAGCGCGACGGCGTCGAGAAGCAGAGATTCTCTCCGCTGCTGCTGCGATCCTGGCCGACCGGGGGTTTCATCAGACTCGGTTGGAGGATGTTGGCTCCGCCGTCGGCATTTCTGGCCCAGCTCTTTACCGCTACTTCAGCGGCAAGGAAGAGTTGTTGGCGCAGATCCTCATCGATATTTCTATCCGGCTTGTCGATGGTGCGCGAGCAGTTCTCGATCGAGCAAAGAGCAATGATTGGGGTCCAGAGGAGACTCTTCGGGCACTCCTTTCGCATCACGTGCATTTTGCCGTCACGGAGCCGGATCGCATTCGCGTCCAAGAGCGCGAAGGGGGAAATCTGGCGCCAGAGCAGAGCGCAAAAGTGCGTTCCTTGCAGCGTCTTTACATGGTCTTATGGGTGGATGCTCTGCGTGAACTGCAGCCCGAACTGACCTCCGATGAGGCGCAGCTTAAAGTCCAGCTCACCGCTGGGTTGATTAATTCTTCCAGGCACGTGCTCAAATGGGCGGGCCCCGAGGCGACAAGGGAAAATGCCTTTGAGATGGCCCTCGCTGCGCTGGGCATTAACAACCAATAATCCGCATTCATTCTTCTGCCGTCTGGCCTCACTGTGCTCAGCAGTGTGGGGGTCAGGCGGTTTTATTGTGCGGCGCGGGCGGTCTTATCCGAGTGAATTTACCCCCGAAACAGATTTCTAGGAGAAACTTACATCTCTGCTGGAAATATGTCGTGACCTCGGGGAGGTGTGCGTACTTCAAGCCGTCTAAAAGGCTCTCGGGGGTGGAAGCGTGGTCTAGGAAACAAAATTTGTTGTGAGGTGACTGGGGTCACATTAATCTTTCCGTCAAGAAAGTTAATAGTCATTAACGGAAAGTATTTCGCCCATGACTCACGCCCCAGCATTGACCAACCGACAGCGCCACGAAGAACTCGTTGCAGAGCTCAAAGAGCTGCTCAGCACAACAGCACGCGGTGGTTCCGAACGTGCCCGTGCTCGCCATATTTCCCGAGGTAAGCTGCTGCCACGTCAGCGCATCAATCAACTGCTTGATCCCGGCAGTCCTTTCCTTGAGGTCGCACCATTAGCGGCCCACGAAATGTATGGAGGCAAGGTTCCGGCTGCTGGCGTCATCGCCGGCATTGGCATCATCGAAGGTCGTCGCTGCCTGGTTGTCGCCAATGACGCAACCGTTTCCGGCGGTACGTACTACCCGTTGACTGTCAAGAAGCACCTGCGCGCACAGGAGATTGCCGGCCTTAACCACCTGCCGTGCATTTACTTGGTCGACTCCGGCGGGGCCATGCTTCTCAACCAGGATGAAGTTTTCCCTGATCGCGATCATTTCGGTCGCATTTTCTACAACCAGGCCAACCTCTCCGCTCGCGGCATTCCGCAGATTGCCGCCGTGATGGGGTCCTGTACCGCCGGTGGCGCCTACGTTCCGGCAATGAGCGATGAAGCGGTCATTGTGAAAAATCAGGGCACTATCTTCCTGGCCGGCCCGCCGCTGGTGAAGGCTGCAACTGGTGAAGATGTCACACCAGAGGAACTCGGCGGTGGCGAACTGCACTCCAAGACCTCTGGAGTTACTGACCACCTTGCGGTTAACGATGCCGACGCACTGCGTCGCGTCCGCGATATCGTCGCAACGCTTCCCAAAGATCCGGAAGCTCCGTGGGATACAGAACCCACCGTCGCGCCGACTCGCAACCAGACCGATCTTTACGATGTCGTCCCCGTCGATGCCAAAGTGCCTTACGACGTCCACGAGGTCATCGAAATTATCGTGGATGGGGGACAGTATCAGGAGTTCAAGGCCGAATTCGGTACCACTCTGGTCACTGCTTTCGCCCGTATCCACGGTCACCGCGTCGGCATTATCGCCAATAACGGCATTCTCTTTGCGGAATCGGCGCAGAAGGGTGCGCACTTCATTGAGCTGTGTGACCAACGCGGCATCCCACTGGTTTTTCTGCAGAACACCACGGGTTTCATGGTTGGTCGCGAATACGAGGCCGGTGGCATCGCAAAGCACGGGGCCAAGATGGTCAACGCTGTCGCCACCACCCGTGTGCCCAAGTTCACCGTTGTTATCGGTGGTGCCTTCGGTGCAGGTAACTACTCCATGTGCGGCCGTGCGTACTCGCCGCGGTTCCTGTGGATGTGGCCGAATGCACGCATCTCCGTCATGGGCGGCCCACAGGCGGCAATGACGTTGTCGACCGTCCGTCGCAATCAGATCGAGCGTGCAGGCAAGAACTGGTCACAGGAGGAGCAGGAGGAGTTCGAAGCTCCGATTCGCAGCCAGTTTGAACGCCAGTCGCACTGCTATTACTCGTCGGCTCGCCTGTGGGATGACGGTGTCATCGACCCCGCAGATACCCGCCGAATTCTTGGCATGGCCCTCGATGTGGCAAGTGGCGCACCCCTGGATGAACAGGGCTTCGGCGTCTTCCGCATGTAGCAACCCGCTAAAACTCTCGACACCGCATTTTCTGGAAAGGAAACACAGGGCACATGACAGCGCACAACACGCAGCCCCACGCAGCTGGCGGCAGCCTGAGTACCGTATTGGTCGCAAACCGCGGGGAGATTGCCTGCCGCATTATCCGAACCCTTCGTGACAACGGAATTCGCTCCGTCGCGGTCTACTCGGATGCCGATGCCGACGCCCCTCATGTCCGCATGGCGGATATGGCCATCCACATTGGCCCATCTCCGGCACGCGAGTCCTACCTGGTTATCGACAAGATCATCGACGCTGCTCGCCGCTGCGACGCAGACGGAATCCACCCCGGCTACGGCTTTCTGTCTGAAAACGCAGACTTCGCGACCGCCTGTGAGGAAGCCGGTATTGAATTCATTGGTCCACCGGCCAGCGCCATTAACACCATGGGTGACAAAATCTCCGCCCGCGCTGCCGTTGAAGCCCGCGATGTTCCCACAGTTCCGGGCCTGTCTCGCCCAGGGCTTAGCGACGAGGACCTCATTGAGGCAGCCCCATCGATTGGCTTTCCGGTACTGATTAAGCCGTCGGCAGGCGGTGGCGGTAAGGGTATGCACCGCGTGGAAGACGCTGCTGACTTGCCGGCGGCGCTCGCAACGGCTCGTCGTGAAGCGGCGGGTGCCTTCGGCGATGACTCCCTGTTCATCGAGCACTTCGTCGACACCCCGCGACACATCGAGGTGCAGATCCTCGCAGATAAGCACGGCAATGTAATCCACCTAGGCGAGCGTGAGTGCTCGCTGCAGCGACGCCATCAGAAGGTCATCGAGGAAGCGCCGAGCCCGCTGCTGGATGAGGAAACGCGCAGTGCAATTGGTGAAGCGGCCTGTGACGCGGCCCGCTCGGTTGGCTACGTCGGCGCGGGCACGGTGGAGTTTATTGTGCCGGCGAAGGACCCGTCGTCGTTCTTCTTTATGGAGATGAACACGCGCCTGCAGGTCGAGCATCCAGTAACTGAGCAGGTCACCGGCCTGGATTTAGTGGCGCTGCAGGTCGACATTGCCTCGGGACGCTCACTGCCGGTTGCTCAGGAAGATGTAACTCTCACCGGTCACTCGATTGAAGCTCGCGTGTATGCCGAAGACCCAGCGGCGGGATTCCTGCCCACCGGTGGCACGGTCACACGTGTCGTCGAGCCGAGCGGGACGGGAATCCGGGTGGATTCCGGCATTGTCGACGGTTCCGAGGTCTCATCCCTCTATGACCCGATGTTGATGAAGATTATCTCCCATGGGGAAAACCGTGAGCAGGCGCTCGAGCGGCTGGACCGGGCGCTCGGAGACACCGTTGTCGCAGGTGTCGGAGTCAATATCGATTTTTGTCGCTACCTGCTGAACGTCCCCGAAGTTCGCGCCGGCGATCTTGATACCGGTCTGCTCGACCGTGTGGCGGAAGGCTTCGCCACCTCCGAAACACCGGACGATGTCTACCTCGCCGCTGCGATGGACTGGCTGACTTCTCGCTTTGAAGAGGCCACCGACTCGCCGTGGCTGACCCCGGACGGCTGGCGCGCCAGTACCCCTGCCGCGCAGCGCATCCGCTTCGGAACGGGGGAGGACTCGCGTCTGATCTCGATTGTGGGCACGCCGTCGAGCGCCGACGTCATCGTTGGTGATGTGGTCGCGGGCCTGTCCGCCGAGGCGGAGAACGAAGAGATCGACGTTCCAGAACCGCGAAACTACAAGGTTTCGGTCTACCGCGACGGGGAACACCTGCGCATCGTCCGCGACGGTGTCGCACAGCACTTCCTGGTCGAGACCATCGACAATGCGGGGGCTGCGAACCATGAAGAATACGTCGTCGCCGGCGCTCACGGCACGTGGGTGCTGCCTCGCACCGAGGTAGTCACCACCGGAGCCGAAGCCGATGCCGGAGGCTCGGGAGTCATCCAAGCTCCGATGCCCGGCGCGATTATCGCGTTGGCGGTGGAGGAGGGAACCCGCGTCGAAGTTGGTGATGCTCTGTTGGTCATGGAGGCCATGAAGATGGAGCACACTCTCACCGCTGAAATTGCGGGTGAGGTCAGCTTCACCGTCGCGCCGGGCGATCAGGTCACCGGTGACCAGCAGCTGGCGGTCATCACTGTGGCCGAAGCCGAGGAATAAAAACCCACACGAAACGCACCAACCAGGTCTAACGCCAATCAAGTCCCACACCTACAAAATCTTTTAAGGAGCACTCATCATGTCCGAAAGCACCAAGATTGCAACCGCCATCCTCGACGACGAATACGTGGAACTGCAGAAAGTAGTTCGCGAATTTGCCAACGAAGTTGTCGACCCGGTTTCCGCCGAGCACGACCGCAACCACACTTTCCCGTACGAGATTGTCTCGCAGATGGGCGAAATGGGCCTGTTCGGTCTGCCATTCCCTGAGGAAGTCGGTGGCATGGGCGGTGACTACCTGTCCTTCGGTATCGCCCTGGAGGAGCTGGCTAAAGTCGATCAGTCGGTCGCTATCACCCTGGAAGCCGGCGTTGGTTTGGGCGCCATGCCAATCTTCCACTTCGGCAATGACAAGCAGAAGGAGACCTACCTGCCCGAGCTGACTGCTGGTAAGAAGCTCGCTGGCTTTGGTCTCACCGAGCCGGATGCAGGTTCCGACGCCGGCGCCACCCGCACCACAGCCCGTGAAGACGGCGATGATTTCGTCATCAACGGCGCCAAGCAGTTCATCACCAACTCCGGCACGGATATTACTTCGCTGGTTACTGTCACCGCAGTCACCGGCCAGAAGGAAGATGGCAAGAAGGAGATTTCTACCATCATCGTGCCGAGTGGCACGGAGGGCTTTGTCGCGGAACCAGCTTACGACAAGGTCGGTTGGAATGCCTCCGACACCCACCCACTGACCTTCACCGCTGTTCGCGTCCCGCAGGAGAACCTGCTGGGCACCCGTGGTCGCGGCTTCGCTAACTTCCTGTCCATCTTGGCCGAGGGGCGTGTCGCAATCGCAGCGCTTGCCACCGGTGCTGCGCAGGGTTGTGTTGATGAGTCGGTCCGCCACGCCAAGGAGCGCCACTCCATGGGCCGTGCGATTGGTGAGTACCAGGCCGTTTCCTTCAAGATCGCACGAATGGAAGCGCGTGCGCATGCCGCACGTATGGCGTGGTACGACGCAGCCGCAAAGATGGCCGCGGGCGCAGAGTTCCGTCGTGAAGCGTACATCGCCAAGATGATTGCCTCGGAGGCTGCGATGGACAACGCGCGCGACGCGACGCAGATTTTCGGCGGCTACGGATTCATGAACGAGTACCGCGTGGCACGCCACTACCGCGACTCCAAGATCCTGGAGATCGGCGAGGGCACCACAGAAGTGCAGCTCATGCTGATCGCACGTGGATTGGGGCTTTAAAAATGTCTGACAACAACGCAACCGAGGCCACCCACGACGTCGTCCAGCGCGGACTGTGGTTCGAAGAGTACGAGGTCGGCGCGCGTTACCTGCACCGTCCGGGGCGAACCGTAACTGAAACCGATGACGTCCTCTTCACGACGCTGACCATGAACACCCAGCCACTGCATCTGGATGCGCACTGGTCGAGCCAGCAGCCGGGATTCGGAGGCGAGCGCCTGGTCAATTCTATGTGGACGCTGTCGACGGTTGTCGGGCTGTCTGTCGGGCAGCTCACGCTCGGCACCATCGTCGCCAACCTCGGCTTTACCGAAGTGGCGTTTCCCGCACCGATGTTCCACGGCGACACCCTGTACGCAGAGACCGTCTGCCGTAACAAGCGCCTGTCCAAGTCCCGCCCCAACCAGGGCATTGTCGAGCTCGAGCACATCGGACGCAATCAGAACGGCACTGTCGTCTGCCGCGCAGTCCGTTCCACGCTCGTCCAATGCGCACCGACTTCGCTTAACGACGGCTCCGAGAACGCAGCTTCAGCGGGGAAGTGAGTGGCTCATGTCTACGCATAACTCCTGGCAGCCGCTGGGCCCTGCAATTCTGTTTGCGCCAGCCGACCGGCCGGAACGGTTCGCTAAAGCTGCTGACCGTGCCGACATGGTGATCCTGGACCTGGAGGACGGCTGTCGCGCTGAAAACCGTGAGGCTGCCCGCGAGGCTATCGTCTCCTGTGACCTCGATCCGGCCCGCACCATTGTGCGTGTCAATCCACCGGAGGTTGAGGACTACGCAGCGGATATTGACATGCTGCGTGGCACCGCTTTCCGCCAGGTGATGCTGCCCAAGGCCTCCTCGGCGCAGCAAGTGGATGAGTTGGTAGCGGCACTGGGGGAGAAGACCCAGATCATTGCCCTCATCGAAACTCCGCTTGGGGTCATGCGCGCCGAAGAGCTGGCGCAGGCCGATGGCGTCGTTGCGCTGTTCTGGGGCGCAGAGGACCTGGTGGCGGGCTTGGCGGGAACGTCATCACGCTTTAGCGAAGCAGAGGCTGCACTCGCGCCGGGCCGTATCCATGCGGGCAGCTACCGCAGTGTGGCGGCACATACCCGCAGCCACGTTCACCTGGCGGCAGCGGCGCACGGTAAGGCCAGTCTGGATTCCATCTACGTCAATATCTCCGACACGGATGGGCTAGCTGCGGAGGCAGCCGATGCCGCTGCGTTGGGATACGCTGCCACCGTCTGTATTCACCCAGGTCAGGTCCCGACAATCCGCCAGGCTTATCGCCCTAGCGACGAGGAGATTGACTGGGCGCGTCGGCTCTTGGCGGAAGCGGAAAAGAACACCGGTGCCTTCAGCTTTGACGGCCAGATGGTGGATGCGCCGCTCTTCCGCCAAGCAGAAGCCATTGCTCGGCGAGCCGCTGTAACCGGTTAGTCCCACAGCCGGTAATGACTACTGATTTATCCCCCTAAAGAACACATTTCCCCTAACGCACTCCGCACTATGCGGAGTCACTTAAACCAAGGAGATCTCCCCATGACCGCGACATTGAAGAACCACGCAGAACAGCGCACTGCTGATCCTTCGAAGCTGCCGGAGGGCTTCACCACTGTGCCGGCACCATACGGCAAGGATGTTGTCGATGCTGATGGCAACAAGATGAGCCACGTGTTCGGCGCCGGTGTCGAGCAAGGTGCCGCTCCACTTCGCGATGAGACTCTCGGTGAGAACCTGCGTGCGATTGTGGAGAAATTCCCGTCCCGCGACGCCGTCGTTGACGTCTACGCGGATGTCTCCTTTACCTTTGAGCGTTTCTACAACCGAGTTCTGCGTCTGGCCAGCGCTTTCATCCGTGAGGGCTACCGTCCAGGAGATCGTATCGGCATTTGGTCCACCAACCGCTGGGAGTGGACCGTGGTGCAGTACGCCTGCCACCACATCGGCTTGGTGCTGGTCAACATCAACCCGGCTTACCGCCAGCACGAGCTGAACTACGTGTTGGAAAAGGCAGGTGTGCGTATGGTGTTTGCCGCCCGCCGCTACAAGGACTCCGATTACCGAACCATGCTGATCGAGGCCTCCAAGCAGCGCGGTGTGCGCCTGGACAAGGTCATCTACTTCGGCTCCTCCGAGTGGTACGAGCACATGCACAGCGAAATCGATGACCTGAGCGAGTACACCTCCCAGCTGAAGCCGGATGATCCGATCAACATCCAGTTCACCTCGGGCACGACAGGCTTTCCCAAGGGCGCTACGCTGACGCACCGCAACCTGCTGAACAATGGTTACTTCATCGGCGAGCTGTTGGGCTACACCGAGGCCGACCGCATCTGTGTGCCGGTGCCGTTCTTCCACACCTTCGGCATGGTGATCGGCACGTTTGCGGCCTTCACCCACGGTGCCGCCATTGTCATTCCAGCGCCGTCGTTTAAGGCGCGCGAAACTCTCAAGGCTGTGCACTCGGCTAAGGCCACTAGCCTCTACGGCGTGCCGACGATGTTCATCAATGAGCTTGAAGAAGCCCACGACCAGGAGGAATACGGCTCCCCTTACGACCTGTCGCTGCTGCGCACAGGTGTGATGGCAGGTACCTCGTGCCCGTCGAAGACCATGCGTGATGTGATGGACAAGCTCAATATGCGTGAGATTGCCATCTGTTACGGCATGACCGAGACTTCGCCGGTGTCCTTCCAGACCCGCGCTGATTCCCCGCTGGAAAAGCGCGTCAACACCGTCGGGCAGATCATGCCGCACCTGGAAGCCCGCATCATCTGTGAAGAAACCGGCGAGACGCTGCCGCGAGGCGAACAGGGCGAGGTCGTCGTCCGTGGATACTCCGTGATGAAGGAGTACTGGGAGCACCCGGAAAAGACCTCCGAGGCCATCGATGCCGACGGTTGGATGCACACCGGCGACTTGGGTGTGCTTGACGACGAGGGCTACCTGTCCATCACCGGGCGTATCAAGGACATGCTCATCCGCGGTGGTGAGAACATCTACCCGCGCGAGATTGAAGAGTTCCTGTTCACGCACCCGGCTGTCGTCGATGCGCAGGTCATCGGTGTTCCGGATGACAAGTACGGCGAAGAGATTATGGCGTGGGTAATTCTGCACGACGATGTGGAAGACCTCACCGCTGACGATGTGGCGGCCTTTGCCCACGGCAAGCTGTCGCGTCACAAGATTCCGCGCTACGTCCACGTCGTCGAGGAGTTCCCGATGACCGCGTCGGGCAAGGTCCGCAAGGTCGAGATGCGTGAGATGGCTCCGCGAATCCTGGGCTGGGTGTAGAACAATGTCAAAAACAACTAATCAGACCGGCCGCGAGCTTGTCGCAGGCCTCGTCACTGATGGAATGACCCTGGCAGTCGGTGGATTCGGCCTATGCGGTGTTCCGTATACCCTCATCGAGGGCGTGCGCGACTCCGGGGCAAAAGACCTCACCATCGTGTCCAACAACATGGGCATTGACGGCACTGGGCTCGGCATTCTGCTGGAGAACAAGCAGGTGGCAAAGGTAGTGGCCTCCTACGTCGGCGAGAACAAGGAGTTTGCTCGCCAGTACCTCGAAGGAGAAATCGAGGTGGAGTTCACCCCTCAGGGCACTCTGGCAGAGCGTCTTCGCGCAGGTGGCGCAGGTATTCCCGCGTTCTACACCGCAACCGGCGTCGGTACGCTCGTTGCAGAGGGCAAGCCCCACGCCGACTTCGACGGACAGACCTACGTGCAGGAGCGTGGCATCGTTGCCGACATCGGCCTGGTGCACGCCTACCACGGCGATATTGACGGCAACCTTGTATATCGCCGGACCGCGCAGAACTTCAACCCGCTGTGCGCAGCATCCGGCAAGGTGACCGTTGCAGAGGTGGAGCACTTGCTTGGCCGCGGTGAGATCGACCCAGATCTGGTGATGACTCCGGGTGTGCATATCCAGCACATCGTCCGCGGTGACGGTCGCGAGAAGCTCATTGAAAAGCGCACAACTCGGCCACGCAATACCGATTCCAGCCACGATGCCGGTGACGCGGCAGCAGGGGAGGAGATTTAAATGGCACCTGCGAAGACAATTATGGACAAGGGCTGGAGCCGTGACGAGATGGCACAGCAGGCCGCTGAAGAGCTGCGCGATGGCGACTATGTGAATCTGGGTATCGGCATTCCGACACTGGTGGCAAACCATATTCCCGAAGGCGTGCGCGTTCTGCTGCAGAGTGAAAACGGAATTCTGGGAATGGGCGCCTTCCCATATGAAGGTGAAGAGGATGCTGACCTCATCAATGCGGGGAAGCAGACCGTGACATTGGTGCCGGGCGCGGCAATCTTCGACTCCGCCACCAGTTTCGGCATGATTCGCGGCGGTGCCGTGAAAATGGCCGTGTTGGGTGCGATGGAGGTGAGCCAGTGCGGTGACCTGGCCAATTGGATGATTCCGGGAAAGATGGTCAAGGGCATGGGCGGTGCGATGGACTTGGTCGCCGGTACCCCTCGAGTGGTGGTTTTGACCGATCATGTTTCCAAAGATGGCAAACCAAAATTGGTAAAAGCCTGCGAACTGCCCCTCACAGGTGCAAAAGTAGTGAAAAGGATTATTAGCAACCTGGGAAGCTTCGATGTCGCTGATGATCACCTGGTGCTACGCAGGCTGGCACCTGGGGTGACGCTGGCAGATATCGAGGCCAACACCGAAGCCGCATACGTGGTTGACCTCGAGAATTAAATACGCAGCAATCATGGTCAGTCCACACTCATCAGTTTTGACTTAGGAGAATCCATCCATGAGTAACCTTCCAGCTCCCAGCCCGAATGATGTCGTTATCCTCGCTGGTGCCCGCACCCCGCAGGGCAAGCTGCTCGGTCAGCTGGCACCGCTTACTTCCGTCGAACTCGGCGCACATGCTGTCAAGCACGCTGTCCAGCGTTCCGGCGTTGCCCCGGAAGAGGTTCAGCACGTCGTTCTGGGCCAGGTGATTCTCGCAGGTGCTGGCCAGAACCCGGCTCGACAGGTCGCCATTAAGGCAGGTCTGCCATGGAATACGACTGCTGAGATCGTTAACAAGGTCTGCCTCTCGGGCCTAAACGCTGTCATTCACGCCGCTCGCTTGATTCGTCTCGGTGATGCAGACGTCGTTGTTGCAGGTGGTCAGGAGTCCATGACGCACGCTCCGCACGTTGCACGCGGTGTTCGTCAGGGCAAGTCCTTCGGTGCGCTGAAGCTGGAGGACACCTTGGAGCGCGACGGTCTGGTCGACTCCTTCGATGGTGTGTCCATGGGTACGCTTACCGACGGTCCGAACAGCGACCTCGGCATTAGCCGCGAGCAGCAGGACGAGGTTGCGGCCGCTTCTCACCAGCGTGCGGCTAAGGCGCAGGAAGACGGTATTTTCGCGCAGGAAATCGCTCCAATCGAGATTCCGCAGCGCAAGGGTGACCCGGTAGTTGTCGACACCGACCAGGGCATTCGCCCGGAGACCACGGTGGAGACCCTGGCTAAGCTGCGCCCGGTCTTCCTGAAGGAAAACGGCACCATCACTGCCGGTAACTCCTCGCCGATTTCCGACGGTGCCGCAGCAGTTGTGCTGGCATCGCGTGCTTACGCAGAAAAGCACGGCCTGGACTACCTCGCAGTTGTGGGCAAGGCTGGCCAGACCGCAGGTCCGGATAACTCCCTGCACGCTCAGCCTGCGGACTCTTTGAAGGAGGCCCTGCGTCGCGCTGAGTGGGACGCGCAGGAGCTCGACTTCATCGAGATCAACGAGGCATTTGGTGCGGTGGCCGTCAAATCCCTGCGTGAGCTGGACTACCCGCTGGAGAAGACCAACATCCACGGTGGCGCGATTGCCCTCGGCCATCCGATTGGCTGCTCTGGTGCCCGCCTGACTCTGACCGCTGCGATGGAGCTGAACCGTCGCGGTTCGGGTCGCGCTGGTGTGTCCCTGTGCGGTGGCGGCGGTCAGGGCGATGCGCTGCTGCTGTACCGCGACTAATCGCAAAAGGCTGAAAAACTCAGCAAGCCCGCGTTGTGGTTTCCACTCTATGGATGCCACAACGCGGGTTTTGTTGTCTCCTGGGGGAGCCCCTGCGCGAAGGTGATTCGAGTTTTCAATTAGGTTAGGAGCTATGACAGGCTTTAGCTCCCTCGATGGTGAACAGACCTTCCCTTGGCTTCCCTCTGGCCCGGCGCTACTCTTCGCCCCGGCTGACCGTCCGGAACGTTTCCAGAAAGCTGCTGAACGATCGGACATGGTCATCATTGACCTGGAAGACGGCGCTGCCGTTGACAATCACGAGCAGGCACGTGCGAACATCATCAACAATCCGCTCGACCCGGAGACGACTATTCTTCGGATCACCGGTCCCGGGACTCCGACCTTCGCGGAGGATGTCGCCTTTGCCCGTGCATGTGATTACGACATCGTCATGGTGCCCAAGATTCGAGACTCCATCCCCGCAGAGCTCGAGGGGTTGAAGATCATCGCGATGATTGAAACCCCGCAGGCCATGATTAATATCCAGCAGATTGCCACCCACCCGGACGTTGTGGGTCTGTTCTGGGGCGCCGAAGACCTGACCGCCGAACTCGGTGGCGTGTCCTCGCGCCAGAGTGTGGATGAAAACCCTCGTCGCCACTACCGCGATCCGCAGCGTCTGGCGCGAGCACTCGTTCAGGTGCATGCAGCTGCGGCGGGTATTGCCGCCATTGATGCCGTTCATACTGACTTTCGCGATGAGCGCGGCCAGTACCTAGAGGCTCTCGATGCCGTGGGCTGTGGTTTCCTGGCTACGGCCTGCATCCATCCGGCGATGGTGCCGCCGGTGCGCAAGGCATACAAGCCGTCGGAAGCAACGCTCGCCCGCGCCCGGAAGATTGTCGATCACGCAGGTACGCACACTGGCGCCTTCCAGCTCGATGGCGAGATGATTGACGCGCCCGTCGTAAAGCAAGCCGTGGCAGCGCTCGCGCGAGCGGGAATTACGGAGTAACTAGCGGCGAGATTTCGCCAGGTTCTCGGTGACCTTCCGATCGATGCGGCCGAAGTTGTAGTACGCCGCACAAGCGCCTTCGGGGGAGACCATGCAGGTGCCGATGGGGGTCGCCGGGGTGCAGGCGGTGCCGAAGACCGCGCACTGCCAGGGCTTGATGTGGCCGGTGAGCACAGAGCCGCATTCGCAGGTCACGGGATCTGGAATACGGCGCCCCGGCACTTGGAAACGGCGCTCGGCGTCGAATGCCGCGTATTCCTCAGAGATGCCGAGGCCGGAGTTTTCAATCCAGCCGAGGCCACGCCACTCGAAGGTGTCGCGGAGGGAAAAGACGCGGTCCATAAGTTTCTGCGCGGTGTTGTTGCCGGAGGAGCGAACGACGCGCGCGTACTGGTTGTCCACCCGTGACTTACCGGCAGAAACGTCGCCGCTGACGAATTGATCCAGCAGCATGACGACGGCCTGGAGCACATCCAATGGCTCAAAACCGGTGACCGCCACTGGCAGATTAAACTCGCGCGGCAGGAACTCAAAGGCGTCCGTGCCTGTGGTTGTAGCCACGTGACCTGGGCCGATGAAACCATCGACCTTGGTTTCGCCGCCGTTGACGATGGCGCGCAGTGGCGGCTCGATGAGTACGTGGTTGGAAAATACGGAGAAGTTTTCCACTCCCTGCCGGCACGCGGCCTCAACGGTCACGGCTGTCGACGGGGCGGTGGTCTCAAACCCGACAGCGAAGAAAACGACCTGCTTATCGGGGTTATCGGTGGCGATCTTCAGCGCGTCGAGAGGCGAGTAGACAAAGCGCACATCGGCGCCGCGCGCACGTGCCTGCATCAGCGACGTTTCGGACCCCGGCACGCGCATCATGTCGCCGAAGGTCGTGAAAATGACGTCTTCCTGCTGTGCCAGCCAAATGGCATCGTCGACGCGACCCATGGGGATGACGCAGACGGGGCAGCCGGGCCCGTGGATCAGCTCGATGTTTTCGGGTAGGAGGTTTTCCAAGCCGTAGCGGTAAATGGTGTGCGTGTGCCCGCCACAGACTTCCATCAGCGCGATGGGCTTCTCCAGCTTGGTGGCCTCGCGTTCAATGCGTGTGAGCAGCTTTTTCGCAGCGGCGGGATCGCGGAATTCGTCAACGTATTTCATGGTGCCGTCCAGCCCCTCAGTTGATCTGTGACGATGAGAAGGATTCCAGCTCATCCTCGTAAGTGTCGCCGCCTAGCTGTTTGATTTGCTGGAGCGAAAGTCTGGCTTCTTCCTCGTCGATCTTGCTCATGGCGAAACCGACATGTACGAGGACCCAGTCACCGGCGGTGAGGTTCTCGTCAACAAGTAAATCGGTGGAAATCATGCGTGCGACGCCACCAATTTCCACTGTTGCACGGGCAGCATCGTGGACTTCTGTGATGACGGCAGGGACACCAAGACACATACGCTTCTCCTCGTTTGCAATACTTATCGAGACTACCATCAGAGGCAGCGAGCCTCGTTTTCGAAGGACGAGTGACGCAAGCAGTTTTGTCCGCCACCAGCTGTGAAGTTAGGGATAGTGAGCATGCAGCCGAAGAATCGTCTGAACACCAACGAAGCCAAGGTAAACACCAATATTGGTCGCGTTCGGGCACGTCCGTTCAGGCTTCTCGACGACTACGTCACCTTGCAACACGGCTCCGGCGGAAAGGCATCCGCAGCTCTGGTTGAACAGGTCTTTTTCGATGCCTATGGCAATGAAATTTTAGGGCAGGGTGGCGACTCCGGGCTCTTCGCTGCCGATGCCGTCGTCAAGGCTGCGACAGCTTCTGCACATGGCGGGGCGCGTTTGGCAATGTCCACTGACTCCTACGTGGTCAATCCCATCGAGTTCCCGGGCGGCAACATCGGCGATTTGGCCGTCAACGGCACGATCAACGATCTGGCGGTAGCCGGAGCCAGGCCGCTGGCGCTGACCGCATCGTTCATCCTGGAAGAGGGGCTGGAGATCGCGACTCTCCGTCGCATCGTGGCGAGTATGCGCGTCGCTGCCGATGCCGCAGGGGTGAGCATCGTCGCCGGCGACACCAAGGTTGTGCCGAAGGGCGCAGGCGACCAGGTCTACATCACCACGGCCGGGGTGGGCGTGGTCCGCGGCGACTATGCAGGTGCCGCTACGGCAGGATCTGTCTACGCAAACATCGAGGCCGGAGACCGCATCCTCGTCTCCGGTCCAATCGCCGATCACGGCATGGCCGTCATGCTCGCCCGCGGCGACTTGGCTCTGGCCGCGCCTATCGAGTCCGATACCCGTGCCGTCAACGGCCTGGTCGAGGCACTACTTGAAGCTGCCCCCGGCACTCGCTGGATGCGCGATGCCACCCGCGGCGGCCTCGGCACGGTCGCCAACGAGCTCGCCCGCGGCACCGGTCTTGGTGTCGTGCTTGACGACGAATCCATTGCAGTCCGTGAAATGACCCGTGGCGCCTGTGACATGCTCGGCATCGATCCGCTCTACGTTGCCAATGAAGGTACCTTCGTCGCCGTTGTCCCCGCCGAGCAATCCGAGGCAGCGCTCAGTGCGCTCCACGCAGCCGGAGCTTCCGAGGCTCGTGATATCGGCTCCATCGAGGACGAGCCCGCCGCTTCCGTGGTGCTAGTCACCGGATTCGGTGGCACCCGCATGGTGGACATGTTGGTCGGCGACCCGCTGCCGCGCATCTGCTAGACGCACGTGCCGGTTGCCGCCAGCAGGCGCCCGGCCACTGCCTGGCCAAGACTCAAGCCGCCATCGCCCGGTGGCACGATCTGGTGCTGCAGCAAAGTGAATCCCTGCTCTGCCACCTCACGCCGCAGCAGCTCCATCAGCAGCGCATTATTCGCGCAACCCCCGCTGATGCCGACAACATCGGTGCCGGCTTCCTCCGCAGCCTGCACCAATCGCTTGGCGACGACACCCGCGACCCCACCGTGAAATACAAATGCGGCCTGCTCAACGTCAGGCGATGCTACCGCCTCCCGAATGGCGTCCTGGAAGGGCACTGGCTTGGTCTCTGAACTGACCGCTTCAAGCGCTTCCGCATGTGACCTCACGTAGCGAGTCGCCGCTGCCTCCAACTCCATGGCCGCTTGCGCCTCGTAGCTGATGGCCCCGCCACCGCGCCAGCGAGGAAGCAGCAGAGCTGCGGCGGCATCGAATATGCGGCCGAGAGAAGACGTTTGCACTGTGCCAACTCCCGTCGCCAACTGGCTTTTAACCAGGGCTACTTCGCGCTCGTTGGAGAGATTGCGCAGGAGGTGGTCGTCGTCAAGCCCCCAAGCATGAGCGAGACCGAGGGCGAGCCGCCACGGGTGCGTGACGGCGCGATCTCCACCGACCAACGGGAAAGTGGGGCAGTGCCAGGTGCGTTCCCAGTTTGCGGAACTGCGACTGAGCGTGAGGATCTCGCCGCCCCAGATGGTGCCATCAGTGCCGTAGCCGGTGCCGTCGAGGGTGGCGACGACGGCACGGCCCGCGTTCAGGGAAAGGAGACGGTGCTCGGCGAGTAGGGAAAGCGCGTGGGCGAAGTGGTGTTGAACCGCGAGCAGCTCGATGTCGTGCTCGGCGGCGAAGCGTTCGGCGAAGGCGGTAGTGGCGTAGTCCGGATGCAGATCGCAGACGACAAGCTCCGGGGTCGCGTCACGCATGGAAAGCAGCTGGTCAACTGCTCTCTGGAAGGCCTTCTGACTGGCCCACGAACCCATGTCGCCAATGTGCGCGGAGACGTGAGCGAGGTCCCCATGCGCGATAGCGAAAGTGTTCTTCAGCTCTCCGCCGGTCGCGAAAATGGTGGGTTGGGACGTGCTCCGGGCGCTGGTGCCAGGGCCAGGGCCAGTGTGGCTACGAGAATCGGTGGGCGTGATTGAAACGGGGACGGGAGCGAAGCCGCGGGACCGGCGCGATGGGGCGGTGCCGATGAAAACCGAATCTTCAACGGGTACGTGGATTTCGCGGTCGTGGAGGATGAAAGCGTCGGCGATGTGACCGAGCTTCTTCAGCGCGTCGGCATTGTCGGTACAGACGGGCTCGCCACTGAGGTTGCCGCTGGTGACCACGAGCGGGCGATCGCAAAGCAGCAGGTGAATGCCTGAGTACGGAAGCATAATCCCGAAGCTGTCGAGGCCCGGTGCGATGAGATTGGAAAGCGGCCCCGACCGCTGCTTCGGTGCAATCACAATCGGTGCCTCAGGGGAGTCGAGGAAACGCTTCTCCTGCTCAGTTAACTCAACCAGTTGGGCAGCGGTGTCAACAGTGGGGGCCATTACCGCCAACGGTTTGTCGGGTCGACGCTTGCGCATCCGTAGTTTCTCGCAGGCAGCGTCATTGGTGGCATCGCAGACCAGGTGAAAACCACCAATACCTTTGACGGCGAGCAGGGCGCCGTCGTCAAGCAGTGCGTGTGCGCGACGAAAGAGCGCGAGAACCTCCTCGCGGGAGGTGGCGGTGGTGGTGCCGCCTGCATCGTGCCAGCTCAGACGCGGGCCACAGTCGAAGCAGCTGATTGGCTGAGCGTGATAGCGGCGGTCGGTGGGGTCGGTGTACTCGCGCTCGCACGGGGTGCACATCGGAAAGGCCGCCATAGTGGTGCGCGGGCGGTCGTAGGGCAGTTCAGTGATGATGGACAGGCGCGGTCCGCAGTTGGTGCAGGAGATGAAAGGGTAGAGGTAGCGCGGGTTGGTAGGGTCGAAAAACTCACGGCGGCAGTCCGGGCACAGTGCAGTGTCGGGCGGAAGCAGTGCGCGGCCGGAGTAGCTGTGGCGAGAGGGCACGATGGTGAACTCGCGCTCATGGCCCAGTGTCGCGATGTGCTCGGCGGAGTGATTGATGATGCGGGCAAGCGCGGGCAGTTCGGTGAAAAGCTGGCTGCGGAAGGCAGCGAGGGCGTCCGACGTGCCTTCTACCTCGATGAATACGCCCTGCTCATCGTTGCCACAGAAGCCGACGAGACCCGCGCGTCGGGCGATGGTGGCGACAAAAGGGCGGAATCCGACCCCCTGGACGATACCTTCGATACGCCAGCGAATGCGTTGAATGCTCGTACCCATCCCCGCCCCGGTCGCGCCTGCCTTTTCCATGCATTCAACTTTACGTAAGCGGCTCGGGTCCGTTCGCACTGCTAGTTTGGAGATTGTGCACGAAGTAGCGTTGAGCATGCAGTTAGCGAAGGTTGTCATGAGAGCAGCCGAAGGTCGAACTGTACGCACTGTGCACCTGCGGATAGGCGCTCTACGGCAGGTTGTGCCAGAAACCCTTTCATACGCGTGGGATTTCGTCAGTCGCGATACCGGTTTGGGGGACGCGAAGTTGGAGATCGACTGGGTACCTGCGGTTGTCGAATGCGTGCACGGACATCGCGAACAAGTGGGGCCACTCGACGGCCTGCTGTGCCCCACGTGTGGAAAGCCAGGACGCGTAATCTCGGGGGAAGAGTTCACAATCGTCGACATCGACGTCGACACGCACAAGTAGGAAAGACGGTTTTATCATGGGACGTTTCCACCGGCATGACGGCGATGACGCACACCACCATCACCACCATCATCATGACCACGACCATGACCACCATCACGGCCATGACCACGTTCACCTCGCTGACCCCGATGACACTAGCCACGGCGACCACTCGGGTTATGAAACCGGCGTGGAACGCGTGACCATCCTCGAGGACATCTTCAGCGAAAACGACCACCGCGCGGAGCATAATCGCGAGCTGCTTGCTGAACATGGCGTGGAAGCCATCAACCTGATGAGCTCCCCGGGCTCAGGCAAGACTGCGCTGTTGGAGAAGACACTGGCGGCTGCGCAGGGAAAGCTGCGCGTCGGCATTATCGAGGGCGATATTGAGACGGCTCTCGATGCCGACCGCTTGGAGGGCTACGGGGCACAGATTTCGCTGCTGAACACGGGCAACGGATTCGGTGGTGAATGCCACTTGGACGCCCCGATGGTCTCCCGCGCGCTCGAGGGGCTGGATCTGTCCACGCTTGACCTGGTCATGATTGAAAATGTGGGAAACCTTGTCTGTCCGGCTGAGTTTGAGGTCGGTGAGACTCGCAAGGCAATGGTCTACTCCATCACCGAGGGGGAGGATAAGCCGGTCAAGTACCCGGTGATGTTCCGCTCTGTACAGGTGGTGGTTATCAACAAGATGGACCTTGCCCCGTACCTTGACTTCGACATGGAGCTCTTCCGCGCCAACCTGGAAAAGGTCAATCCAGGCGTGAAGGTGATTGAGGTGTCCGCTAAGACCGGGGAGGGCATCGACGAATGGCTCCGTTGGGTCAACCCTGCGCTGGTTGATTAAGCGCGCGCCGGGGGCCGTCGTGAAGCAATGGGGGGGGCAGCACGGCATGCTTGACGACGGCCCCGCTGCCCGCTCGCTTCGCTCCACCTTAGTGGGGGATAGGTGATATCCCGCTGTAATCTGCGGCGGTTTTTCACGTTCATTACCTGTACCTGGAGCTATATTTACGCAACATTTATCTTGCATATTATTTTGTTATAACCGCAGCGCAGCGCCATTATTCAGGTTGTTCTTAGGTCGCTATACTTGGCCATGTATAGGCAATGGGCCTGGGTAGTTGTAAAACCTCGAAACCAATATTCCTAATAACTAAGCAGAAGGCGCAGCGAAAAAATGATTAGTGGCGCGAATTGGCAGGAAGGGACCCTCGGCGAAAACCTCGCTAGAGCTGGTGTCTCACGGCGCAGTTTCATGAAGTTTTGTGGCACTATGGCGGCAATTTTTGCCGCCGGAACTCCGAATGTCGGTGAGGCTGCGGCGCAGTCACTGACTCCCTCAGCGGAGGAAATCGCAGATAAGCTCTCGGCTGTAAAGAAGCCGAAGGTGGCTTGGCTGCAGTTGCAGGAATGTACCGGATGTATGGAATCCGTATTGCGTTCCGGAGGCACCACTGCTGAAGATGTGGTGCTGAACCTGGTTTCGATGGACTACAACGAGCTGCTCATGGCACCGTCCGGGCATGCGGCTGAAAAGGCTTTGGACGACATGAATGCCGAGGATCACATTCTGGTGGTCAATGGCTCGATTCCGACCGGCGAGAACGGTGCGTACTGCACCATTGGCGGTAAGTCGGCAGAACAGGTGCTGCTCGAGGCTGCTGAGAAGGCCACGGCAATCCTGGCCGTTGGTGCCTGCGCAGTCTGGGGTTCTGTCCAGGCGGCTAAGCCGAATCCGACCGGCGCTAAGGGCGTCGATGAGATCATCAAGGACAAACCGGTGATTAACGTCTCTGGTTGTCCGCCGATTGGTGAGGTGATTACGGCCACCCTGACGTACGTACTCACTTATGGCAAGACACCGGAGGTCGACGCTGAGGGGCGGCCAAAGTTTGCCTATGACCAGCGTATTCACGACTCCTGCCCGCGTCGCGCGCATTACGATGCCGGTCAGTTCGTGAAAACCTTCGACGACGAAGGCGCGCGAAACGGCTGGTGCCTTTACGAGGTCGGCTGTAAGGGGCCATCCACGTTTAGCCCATGCCCAATCGTGCAGTGGAACCTTAAGTCCGGTTGGCCAATTGGTGCTGGTCACCCATGTATTGGCTGTACTGAGAAGGACTTCTTCGACCAGTTCACTCCGTTCTACGACAAGCTGCCAGGAATCCCGGGTATTGGAGTGGAGTCCAGCGTGAACAAGGTCGGCGTTGGACTGCTGGCTGCCACTGCCGCAGGTGCCGCGGTCCATGGCGGACTCACATTGGTGAAGGAACTGAAGATAAGGCGCTCCAACGGCGAAGAAAAGGTGTTGGCTGCGTTTGGTGGTGTGGAAGGCCGGAAGCCACCGATGGTCGACCTTCCTTCAAACTCACCAGGCACGCAGAGCGAGACAGCATCCGATTCGAAGGACAACTAAGGGGGCATAGGACATGGCTACGGAAAAAGTTGTAATCGACCCGATTACCCGAATCGAGGGACACCTTCGCATTGAGCTGGAGCGCGAGGGAGACCAGATCAAAACCGCGTGGAGTGAGACTACTCAGTTCCGCGGTATCGAAACCATTGTGAAAAACCGCGATCCTCGCGATGTCTGGGCATTCGTTGGTCGTATTTGTGGTGTGTGCACTGGTACTCACTCGGTGGCGTCCATTGCCGCTGTCGAAGATGCCATTGGCTCGACACCGCCCCCGCAGGCACGTCGTATTCGCGACCTGGTGATTGGCTCGCAGGAGATTCACGACCACGTCGTCCACTTCTACCATCTTCACGGTCTGGACTGGATTGATGTCACGAAGGCTCTCGAGGCAGATCCGAAGAAGACCGTTGAGTTCGCGCAGTCGATCGGCTCGACGTGGAAGGGCAATAACGAAGAAACCTTCGCCCGGGTTAAGGAGACCGTGCAGGGCATTGTGGACTCCGGCCAGCTGTCCATCTTCACCGGCGGCTACTGGGGACATGAGGACTACCGCTTGCCGCCCGAGGCCAACCTGATGGCAGTGTCGCACTACCTCGACGCCTTGGCTTTCCAGCGCTCTATCATCCGCATTAACACCGTCTTCGGCGGTAAGAATCCACACCCGAACTTCCTGGTCGGAGGCATGGCGTGCTCCATCGACCCGGAACGCTCTGAGACGGTCAACCAAGTCGGCATTGATCAGATCAAGTCCTGGATCGACGAGATCGTGGAGTTCGTCAATGACTGCTTCTACCCAGATGCAGTCGCCATCATGAGCGTTTACAAGGACTACTTCGACATCGGTCGCTCCTCTGACAGCTTCCTGGCGGTAGGCATGGCCGGCGCCACTTACTCCGGCGACCCGGCTAAGTCCCGTGTCCAGACCGTGCATCCAAACATCAAGCCCGGTGTCATTCTCGACGGTGACTACACCAAGCTCCACCCATTCCAGCCGGAAAAGATCGAGGAATTCATCAACTCCGCCTGGTATACGCAGGAAGCCGGCGATGATGTCGGCCTCAAGCCGTACGACGGCGAAACAACTGTGAACTACACCGGCCCGAAGCCGCCGTACGAGTGGTTGTCGGACAATGAAAAGTACACCTGGTCGAAGGCGCCGCGTTACGACGGTCGCGCTGTTCAAGTTGGCCCGGTTGCTCGTGTGCTGTTGGCATACCTGCAGAAGGAGCCGGAGACAATGCGCCTGGTCGACGAGGTCATGGATAAGCTCGACCTGCGCATTGAACAGATGAACTCCACTGCGGGACGCACCTACGCACGTGCTGTGGAGTCTGTGACCACCGCCAATTACTTGGCAGATCACATTTTCCCGGAGTTCGTTGAGGCCCTGAAGAACGGCGACATCGATGTCTTCGACAACAGCCGTTGGGAGCCGACCACGTGGCCGGAAAAGTGCCAGGGCGTGGGCTTCCTCGAGGTCGCTCGTGGCATGCTCAGCCACTGGGTCAAAATTGAAAATGGCAAGGTGACCAACTACCAAGCCGTGGTTCCCACCACGTGGCTGGCCGGTGGCCGTGACCCGAAGGGGCAGCTTGGCCCATACGAGCACGCGCTGGCTGGCGATGGCACACATCCGCTGGTTGATCCCGAGCAGCCGCTTGAACCACTTCGCACGATTCATTCCTTCGATCCATGTATGGCCTGCGCAGTCCACATTTTGGATCCGGCTGGTCAGGAAATGTTTAAGGTGACGACGGCATGACACCCCCAGTGAGTGAAAATCCGGAACTGCGACTAAAAGATTCCAAGGGCAACCCCCTGGTTATTGCGGTTATTGACGCACACACCAGCCACTGGTTGTCGCCATCCGAGGTCATTCAGGCCGCAGCAATTGTCCCGGACGACTCCCGCGATCCTGTCGACCTTGCGCTGAAGGTCAGTTTGCGTCGTCGTCGTGACGATCTTTTCCATCTCGACGGCACGCCACTGATGAAACTGACCCCGGATTCCTACGACCCGGCAACACCTGACCGCCGTTACTCCATCGCCAAGGTGCACGGCCTCAACATTGCGGATCAAACGGTCGATGTCGCCATCATGCGCGGTGAATTGAATGCGGTCGTTGAGGCATCCACGATGTCCCGTGAGGAAGGCGTTCTACTTCGTCGTAACGCGAACATGCACCATGGTCGCGGGCACCGCAGTATGGGCGTCGCGCTTGCGCCCATTGACAAAGACGGAAATATCATCGGAGAGTTCATCTTCGAAGGATTCGTGGCAATGGGGCTGCGGAAACTCGACGAGGCCATTGCGGAAAACAAAAAGGGTTCCGGTTCGTGGGTCGAGGTTCACCTGTGGGGATGGGCGCTGCGCGTTCAGCATTGGTTGAACCTGGCGCTGATGTTGGTGATGACCTTTACCGGCTGGTACATCATGCAGCCCTATTTGACCGAGCGCACCTATGACGGCTCGGCCGCGGGCTTCGCGATGGGATATGTCCGTTTCGCGCACTTCTTAGCCGGATTCCTATGGATCGCGGTGGGGCTGTGGCGTGTCATTCTGCTGTTTGTTACCCACGACCGACAAACACGATGGCGTGCGCTATGGCCGATTTATAACAAGCAGGATGTTAAAGACCTCTGGCACACGATGCAGTACTACCTCTTCCTGCGCAAGGAAGGGCCGTTCTACTTCGCACACAATCCGCTGCAGCAGCTGGCGTACACCGGCATTTATGCGATGTGTTTCATTCAGATGCTCACAGGTTTGTCGCTATACGCGATGATGGATCAGTCCAACTGGTTCTTCCAGCTGCTGGCTATGCCGACGCACTGGATTGGCATCGGCTACTTCCGCCTGATTCACACAATCATCATGTACCTGATTTGGCTCTTCGCCATCATTCACGTCTACTTGGTCATCCGCTCCGATGCGGTGCACAACCACGGTGGTCTGTCCTCGATGATTGGTGGCTCTGTCTGGCTACCGCGCGGCACGCAACCGGTTGACTCTCCACGCATTGGATAGGAGATCATTGGGTAACGATAAGGTGTCCGACGCAGTCACCGGTGCTGATGCTGGCACTCCGTTGGTGACGGTTCTTGGCATCGGCAACCCCGTCATGGGCGACGACGGCATTGGTCTCGAGCTGCTGAGGCGTCTTGCCCCAGAACTGGAATCTGCAGGCATGGGGCAGACAACGCAGGCTGGGGATTCTGCGCATCTGGTCTGGTCGCCCTCCAACCTCGATGATCCTGCGAACCTCGCCGGGCGAGGGGACGAATGGACGGGTGCGGTTGCCTACATCGATGGCGGCACCTGCGGTATGGAGTTGCTGCCCATCGTGCAGGAGGCCAAGAACCTATTGTTGCTCGACGCTCTCGCTGGTCCGGGGGCTCCCGGTACCGTCGTCAAGCTCGTCGGTGACCAGATCCCTAGACTATTGGCGGCAAAGCTGTCCGCGCATCAGGTCGGCTTGCTGGATTTGCTCACCGCGGCGCGCCTGCTGGGGCAGGAGCCTGAGCGCGTCGGTGTGGTGGGAGTGGTCTACGAGTCTGCCGACATGGTGGTGGGGCTCAGCAACACGGCACTTGGTGGCATTGAGGAGGCGACTGAGGTTGCGCGCGAGCTCATCGACAGCTGGCTTGCCGACGAGCGCGACAGTGACGTCTAACCCTCGCCCTCAGCGCTGACCTCAATACTGGAGATTTCAAACTCGCGGCCGTGCCGTAAATCCGCAGTAGGTGTGCCACAGACAGGGCAGGTTAGAGCATAGAATTTATCAATTTCATGCTCGGCCTCGCAGGTGGGGCAGTAGACCGTCGAGACAATGAGCTCGGCGTCTAACTCGGCGCCCTCACACTGCGTCGCGGCACTGGCCACAGGCCACGCGGCGATGAGGGAATCGTAGACGACTCCGGAGCGGTCGCCCACACGCATTGACACCTTTGTCACGGTACGTCCCGGGCAGACCTCGGCGATCTTTTCCACCACGCTGGTCAACAATCCAAGCTCATGCACAGATACCATTATGGCGAAGCACTCAGCGCGAAGGAGGCGCAGGCGGACCATGTCATCCAAATCCGTTCCGGTTACCCAGCACATCCAGCTCGATGAGCTTGTTGACCCATTCGAGGCACGACTGGATGTCTATCGCGATGACAACGGCGCCATCACACAGGTGTCCTTCGACCTTTCAGGGCTGCCGCGTATCGACGGGATGCTCGTGGGCAAGCAGGCATTAGATGTGCCAGATATCACCAAGCGGCTGTGTGGCCTGTGCCCGGTTGTGCATCATCTTGCAGGTGTACGGGCGGTGGAGGACCTCTACAGGATTTCCGACATTCCCCGAACCGCACAGTTGATTCGAGAGCTGCTGGCGGCCGGGTCGACCTTGGATAATCTAGCGACCAAGTTTGTGGCCGTCGACCGCGAGGGGGCGCGGGCAATGAAGCGTGCCGGAAAAGCTCTGATGCGTGCAGCGGGGGCACCGTCGCACTTCCCGGATGTCGCCGTCCCCGGCGGTGTGCGCGCGGCAGTGGATAAGACGCTTGTTTCTGAGGCAGAAAGTGCCCTAGAGGCGCTGGCTGAGACGGCGGTAATCAAGGAAGTGGAGCTTCTTGCCGCCCCCTATGCTTCTGATGCTTGGACGGATACTTTTGATGGTCTCGACGTCGCAGTTGTCGATGCTGACGGTGAGCTGGCTCCGCTGGGAAATTATCTGGCAGTCGCGCGGCACGACACCGATACCGCGGCGCAGATTTTCCCGGCTGCTGATTGGCCTACACGTGTTCGGGAGTCCCGTCCGGGCGATGCCGCTCCCAGGCCGGTGTTTGATGCCTCGAAGGAGCTGGGCAAGGATGGCTGTGAAGGTCAGCGGGCAGATTTTTACCGGGTGGGGCCGGTCTCCAGGCAGGTTGTCGTCGATAAGCGTGGAATCAGCCCACGCGACGCCCAACGCCAGCTTCTCGCCGACACCGTGGCCTGGGCGAGACAGGTGCTTGCCGACGGGGAACTGCTCGGCGACCATGTGTGCGATCCGAATGCCGCGGCGGCGATTGAGAATGCTGACTTTGCAGGACCTCGCAGCGGTGTCGGGATGATCGACGGGCCGCGCGGGCTGTTAGTGCATCGTTATACGGCAGGAGCTGACGGCATCATCACGGATTGTCAGATTATGACGCCAACTGCGCAGAATGAACCCTGGCTGACGCGTATGCTCACCGAGCAGCTGCGCGGTGGCGGGGAGACTGCGGGGGTCGAGAAGTCCATCTGGGCCGCTGATCCGTGCCTACCGTGTAGCTCGGCACCTGCGGGAGTGATGACATTCACGATGCAGGAACATGCCGGTGCACCTGCGGACAATATGACAACGGATAGCCGTGGTTCGGCGGACGCCCCGACTGTAGTGGAGAGGACGAAGTAACTCGATGTGTCTTGGAATTCCTGCTCAGGTTCTGGCAATCGCCGATGGTCCATTGCCGATGGCGACGGTGGATATGGCGGGGCAGAAGCGGCAATGCTCGGCAATGTACGTGCCTGAGCTGGTGGCAGGTGATTGGGTGTTCGTCCAGAACGGATTCATCATGAACGTGCTGGACGAACAGGAGGCCAAGGAGTCCTTGGCCGCAATTGAGGAATATAACCTCATCGAACATGTCGCTGAGGTCTCCCCGAAGGGACGGACCTAGTTCACGCAGGTCACGCCGGCGGCGTCGATAGCGGGGCGATCTTCCTGCGGAATTGCCCCGCCTTCCTGGCCGATGACATCGCCATTGGAACCATCTTCGACTTCAGGCGCGGGTTCGGCACCGTCGCCCGAATCAGCGGCCATTCCCTCTGATGTCAATCCCGGGCCTTCGTAGTCACCGGCAATTGTCACTGAGATGTGGTGCGGATCGAGGTATGGATCGTGGACAATCGGTACGCCACCGAGTGCCTCAGAGATGGCCTGCGCTGCCGGATCCTCTGGGTCAGCCGCATTGATCTGGCTGGAGGCAACGCCGGCGAACTCAGCGTTGCCGACCTCTCCCTGGGTGTAGCCCTTTTCCGTTAAGAAGCCTGAGACGCCGCTGGCCAAACCTTCGATGCCTGTGGCGTTGTAAACGCTGACTGTAGTTTCAGCCGCGTTGGGGTCAGCCTTCTTTTCGTCTTCTTCCTTCGCCGGAGCTTTTTCTTCCTTGGTGCCCAGCAGGGTCTCGAAGTACTGGTGAACCTGGCCCTTATCGATTGTGACCACGGACTCGCCATAGTCACCGACACCGTCAATCGAGGTCACCGGGATAGTTTCAAACTTCACGTTGCCACCACTGAGGCCCTGCATCTGGGTGGCAAATCCGGTGACATCCCAGTTGTCGTCGAGCACCACCGAGCGCTGGACAGCATTGCCCAGTTCAGACAGCTTCGCGGGATTAGACAGTGTGCCAGCGCCGAGCAGCTTATTGGTGAACGAGGCCATGAAGACCTGCTGGCGAGTAATTCGGTCGAGGTCACCGCGGGGCAGGCCGTGGCGCTGGCGGACGAATGAGAGCGCGTCGGCGCCCTTCAACGTCTGTGAGCCCGCTGGGAAATCTGCACCCGAGAACTCGTCGTAGACAGCCTCATTCAGACATACATCGACACCACCAATGGCATCGGTGAGCAGGACAAAGCCGAGCAGACCAACTTCTGCGTAGTGGTCAACGGTGATACCGCTGAGGTCGCTAATGGTTTCAATCAGAGCTCTACGTCCGGCCTCGGTCGAGCGACGCTCAATGTCTTCCGGCGAGGCCCCGCTTCCTGCGAGTTCCTCTTCTACCATTTGCTTTGTGTTGCCGTAGACACCATTAATCTTTGTGTTGCCTAGACGATTGGTGTGGACATAGGTATCGCGCGGAATGGAAATTGCCGTCGCTGAAGAACCATCGGCAGGAACACGAATCACAATAATCGTGTCTGTATTCGTGGCTTCTTCGTCGCCGGCACGCAGAAGCTCAACTTCTTCCGGAGTCAGCGGGTTGCCCTGGGCATCGGTGCGGGAGTCGGAGCCGACGAGCAGAATATCGGTTGCACCGTCCTTCTCACTGCCTAGACCGAAGTCGCCACCCGAACCCAAGTTGTCGGTGGTCCTACCAAGTGTCCACCAGCCAACTGCGGAAATAACCAGGATAATGGCTGAGAGCAGCACAAGCGCATTGCGCAGCATCGGCGGCCAAGCTTGGGCTGTACTCTCTGCAGAGGACGGTGGCGCTTGAATATCGCGTGCGTGACGCGCGCGTGGCGTGTGGCTGCTCAAACCGGGGCTCCTCTTAAACCGTTTTTCGAAAATATAATTTGTGCTGCATGTCTGCGTGGGCATTCCACACATCGTGGAGGGCAGTAAGCGGCTGCGGAAACTACATAAACCTTAACCGTCCAACCGTGTGCGGTTGCACCTCAACACAGTGTCAATCCGTATCCGGTTACACCTCAACACAGTGTCAATCGTATCTACGATAGTGATAAAGAAGAATATGTCTGAAATTTCAGTCTCGCATTTCGCCACTCATGGACCAACCCACAGCAACTCGCGGCGTCCCATTGTCGCCATAACTGGTGCGGCGGGACAGCTGGGTACTGCGCTTCAGTGTGATTCTTTTGCCGCCGGTGTTGAGGTGCGCGCTCTCACTCGGGCACAGTTGGATATCACTGATTCGGCTGCTGTGGAGGCAACGCCTCTGCTTGACGACGTCGACATCATCATTAACGCGGCAGCGGCGACCGATGTCGATGGCGCAGAATCCGATCCCGGTTCGGCGCACCTTATCAATGCACTTGGACCGAAGTACTTGGCGGCTCGGGCGAAAAAAGAAGGCGCGTATCTCATTCACATCTCCACCGACTATGTCTTCGGTGATGTAGCAATCGATGAGATGACGGGGCAGCGCCGAGCGCTGCGAGTTGATGATTTCACCGCGCCTCAGACTATGTATGGACGTACCAAGTTAGTGGGGGAGAATAATGTGCGTGATTCGGGTGCGCGTTTCGCTATTTTGCGCACGGCGTGGGTCTGGTCGGGGCCCACACAGCCGGAGGCCAAGGACTTCGTTTCCACGATGATGCGTCTGGCAGAGACGGCGACTGACGACAAAGGCAATCCGGCAATTATTAAGGTCGTTGACGATCAGCACGGAAACCCCACATTTGTCGGTGATCTCGCCGGAGCTGTCTGGGAGTTGTCCGAACGTGTGTTGTCCGAACCGAGCAGCGCACCGACCGGCACCTTCCATGTCACGGGCAGCGGTGAGGCGACATGGTTCGAGGTGGCTCGCGAAGTGTTTCGGCTCACCGGTCACGATCCGCAGCGTGTGGTGGCTTGTACCAGCAGTGAGTTCCCACGTCCGGCCCCACGTCCGGCCTGGTCCGTGTTGGATGGTTCGGCATGGAGTGAGGTAGGTCTACATGCGCTTCCGGAGTGGCAGGACACTTTGCGGGCAGTCCTGACCTAGGGTCTAGGTTTGTGATTGAAACCTCGAATTCCCCGCAACCCTCGCAGCTTCCGCTCGGTGTGGTCACCGTGACCTTTTCGCCCGGTGAGCACCTGAGCAAGCTGGTGGATTCGCTGGGCCCCGCCGCCAGTGCCTCCACGCGTCTGATTATGGCCGACAACGGCTCGACGGATGGTTCCGTGGAGAAGGAAGAAGCTCGGGCCAAGGAGACCGGAGCGGATGTTCAGCTTCTGCGCACCGGCGGCAACATTGGCTATGGCGCGGCCGCCAACCGTGGCATTGCGGAGCTGGGGCGGGCTCGCCGTGCTGGTGAAATCAATCCTGATTACGTCATGCTGGTCAACCCTGACGTGGTGTTTGCCCCTGGCGCAATCGATGTTCTGTTGGAATGCGCGCAGCGCAATCCCAAAGCTGGAGCGATTGGTCCGCTGATTCGCGAGGCGGATGGCAGCGTGTACCCGTCGGCACGCGCGGTTCCTAAACTTGTCAGCGGTATCGGACACGCGCTGCTTGCCGATATCTGGCCTACTAACCCTTTCTCACGTCACTACCGGGATGACACGAATATGGATCGTGAGCGATCGGCGGGATGGTTGTCGGGCGCATGCCTGCTGCTGCGGTGGGATGCGTTCGACCAGATTGATGGCTTTGATACCCGCTACTTCATGTACATGGAGGACGTGGATTTGGGTGACCGACTGGGCAAGGCCGGTTGGAGCAATGTTTTCTGTCCCCGTGCAGAGATTCGTCACGCGCAGGGGCATTCTGCCAGTAAGCACCCAGAAATTACCGTAAAGGCCCATCACGAGTCGGCATACCGTTTTATGTCAGATCGCCTGCCGGGGCCGGCGCTGGCACCCGTGCGACTGGCATTGCGTTTGGGGCTGTTCCTGCGTGGCAAAGTCATAATCGCGGTCAAAAAGCGTAGGAATTAATTAACTGTTGGAATGATCCATCGAAGAAAGTTACCGATTTCATGACTACCGAAGTTCGTCCGAGTGCTGGGCATGGCTCCGCCTTCCAGCCGGGAGCGGCTGCTGAGCAGGCGGGAGCCACGTTGGCTGAACAGACTGACGCTGTCATTCTGGTCGGCGGGCAAGGTACGCGTTTGCGTCCCCTTACTGTGAATACGCCGAAGCCGATGCTGCCCACGGCAGGGCATCCATTCCTGGAGCACCTGCTTGGCCGCATTCGTGCAGCAGGTATGAAGCACGTGGTATTGGGCACCTCCTACCGAGCTGAAGTATTTGAAGAACACTTCGGCGACGGTTCGGATTTGGGTCTCGAAATTGAATACGTCTTTGAGGCTGAGCCGCTGGGTACCGGTGGCGGTATCCGAAACGTCCTAGACAAGCTGCGCTATGACACCGCAATGATTTTCAATGGCGATGTCCTCGGCGGTACCGACTTGCGCGCGGTGTTGGGCACCCACGCGGAGAAGGATGCGGACGTTACGATGCACCTCGTCCGTGTGCCGGATCCACGCGCGTTCGGCTGTGTTCCGACCGATGAGGATGGGCGCGTCCTGGAGTTCCTGGAGAAGACCCAGGATCCGCCGACCGATCAGATTAATGCCGGTATCTACGTGTTCCGCCGCGAGATTATCGAGTCGATTCCGGCTGGTCGCCCCATCAGCGTTGAGCGTGAAATCTTCCCAGCGCTGCTTGACCGCGGTATGAACGTCTACGGTCACGTTGATTACGCCTACTGGCGTGACATGGGGACTCCGGGCGACTTCGTCCGCGGCTCCTCCGATTTGGTCCGCGGTATCGCGCCGTCACCACTTCTAGAGGGTAAGCACGGCGAAGCGCTTGTCGACGAATCTGCGTCGGTCGGTGGCGGTGCTCTTCTCTACGGTGGCTCTGTTGTCGGCCGTGGGGCGGAGATTGGTGCGGGAGCTCGGATTGATCAATCGGTGATCTTCGACGGCGCACGCATCGGTGCCGGTGCTGTGATCGAGCGCTCTGTGATTGCCGATGGCGCCGATATCGGCCCGCGAACGGTCATCAGTGATGCCATTATCGGCGAGGGTGCCGTCGTTGGTGCGCGCTGTGAATTGATCAACGGTATCCGTGTGTGGCCGGGCGTCCAGATCCCCGATCACGGAGTACGTTTTTCGACGGATGTCTAGTCTGCAGCCTTCGGCGTGTCAGACTTTTGTCGGCAATATCTGATTAGAGTTGCCGAAGTGTCGTCAAAGTTGCTGGTGAGAGGCATGTGGCGAATGTGATTGAGTTCAGGTGGCAGGTTTGGGGTTCGGGCACCATCCTTCAACCTGAACTTAATCCCCAACGCGGGGGGAGGGGCTTCAGGGGCAATGAAAACTATTGGGGCAAATTCTCTATTCGGCTTGACCGATGGTGGGTTACACGTGTGTAATCACAAATGTGTGTTTCGCACACTAAGCCCAATTTAAAGACCCGCAGCAACAACCATCAGGAGGCCCTCGGCATGGAAAAGTCCAGCATGTTTGATGGCGGCTCTGCTGTGGATAGTGAGACGAATGCGGGTGACATCGCTGTGAATGATAGCTCCTCTGAAAACCAGCCTCGGCCGTTGACAGAGTGGGCAGATGACCTTTCGGGGTTGTTTGAAGCCGTCGATCAGGACTGGCAGGAGCAAGCTCTGTGTGCCCAGACCGATCCAGAAGCTTTCTTCCCTGAGAAGGGTGGATCTACTCGCGAAGCAAAGCGTATTTGTCGTGCTTGTGGTGTGCGAGATGAATGCCTGGAGTTTGCTCTCGAGCATGATGAGCGCTTCGGTATTTGGGGCGGCCTCTCTGAGCGTGAGCGCCGCCGTTTGAAGCGGCAGATTGGCTAGGGCAGCCGGGTCTGCATTTTATCCTTCGCTCGACCTCGCAGTTTCCCCTTGGGTAATACCCTGGGGGATTTTTCGGTGAACGAGTTTTTCTCCGCTCTCTAGAGAGCTCCCTAGAAGAAAGCTTTCTACAGGAAGTTCTCGTCGAAACTAGGGTCCACCTCAACCGGGTCAATGCCCAGATATACCGCTACCAGGCGGGTCAGTACATATTGCAGCATCTGGTCCAGTTCCACTCGGCCCGAGACACGGCGCTCAATGGGGCGGCGGAACACTACTACGCAGGGGCGGGTGGGGTTGCCTACGCGGTCAATGCCAGCGGAGATAAGCCGTCCCAGCGGTACAGGTCCGTCAGCGACAATCTCTTCCGGGAAATACATGTCCGGGCGCAACTGCATGCGAGGAATCGTGTCGATGGCGATGTCCAGGTGTGACAGTTGCCGGGACCAGCGCTGATCCAATGGGGCGTAGGCGTCAATAACCGCCTGGTCAAAAGCTTCTGAACGGCTCTTCCAGCGGGGTACCTCCGGCGGCAACAGAGGACCCCGAGGTCCGCGACCGCGTCGCAGTGAGCGTCGCAAAGAGCGCGGAGTATAAGCCGATGAATTCATATTTGTTGAGCTTAATCGGTCGGATCGTCAACGTGGGTGAGGCCAGCTTCCGGCCATGTCGCAGGTTTACTGGGTAAGGCTGGGGTGCCCCGGGGGAGCGTCGGAAAGCGAAAAACGCCCGAGTGGGAGAAAAACTATCGAAACTTAAAGTTAGGGTCTAGACTTTGATGCCGTGAGTGTTTTTAGACGTTGTTGCCGGCCCGGCTGTGGCAAACCTGCCGTAGCTACGTTGACGTATGCCTACGCGGAGTCGACGGCTGTGGTGGGTCCGCTCGCCGCCGCGTCCGAACCGCATAGCTGGGATCTCTGTGAGAAGCACGCGCGTTCTATCACCGCACCGCTGGGGTGGGAGCTCGTGCGTTACGACGTGCCGACGCCCGCCCAGGACGATGATGATTTGACCGCACTGGCGGAAGCCGTCCGTGAAGCTGGCCGCAACGCGACTGGCCTGGTGCTGCGGGATGAGGTCGACAACCGTCCGCAGACCTACAAGATTGATTCCAGCCGCCACCCGTCGACGCGGAAATCCGCGCGCGGTCACCTGCATGTAGTTCGCGATCCGGAGGATTCGGACGACTAACGGGTCGGGCGCCGTGCCCCAGCTCATGCCATCTTGCCGCGGCATTTCTTTGTGAGAGCCTCTCTGTGGCTAGTATCATTTTTCACAAAACTGATACTTACCCAGAGAGGTTTTTCGTGGGCACTTACAATCGTTCCGATTTGGATGCCGTCATCAAGGCCTATGACGTGCGCGGTGTTGTCGGTGAGGGCATCGACGCGGATCTTGTCGGAGCCATCGGCGCCGCCTTCGGACACATCATGCGTTCAGAGGGCGCAACACGTGCCGTAGTTGGCCACGATATGCGTGAGTCCTCACCGGAGTTGGCGGCTAGTTTCGCCGACGGCGCGGCTGCACAGGGGCTCAACGTCACCCTGCTCGGCCTGACCTCTACGGACGAGCTGTATTTCGCCTCCGGAGTAAAGGAATGCCCGGGCGCGATGTTCACTGCCAGCCACAACCCAGCTGAATACAACGGCATCAAGATGTGCCGTTCGCTCGCCCGCCCGATCGGGCAGGAGACAGGGCTTGCTCAGATTAAGGATCTGCTTGTCGACGGAATCCCGGAGTACACCGGCACTCCGGGCGAAATTGATCACGAGGATGTTCTGCAGGATTACGCGGCGTTCCTCCATGGGCTGGTCGACATCCGCTCTGGCCGTCGCCTGAAGATCGCAGTCGATGCCGGTAACGGTATGGGAGGACTGACAGTCCCGGCAGTGCTCGGAGAAGACATGGATGTTGCTGACCTCTACTTTGAGCTCGACGGCAACTTCCCGAATCACGAGGCCAACCCATTGGAGCCCGCCAACCTCGTTGACCTGCAGAAGTTCACGGTGGAGCAGGGCGCAGACATCGGTATTGCCTTCGATGGCGACGCTGACCGCTGCTTCGTCGTCGACGAGAAGGGCAACCCGGTCAGCCCATCGGCCATCTGTGCGTTGGTGGCCACCCGCTACCTGGAGCAGAACCCGGGCGCGGCTATCATCCATAACCTGATCACCTCACACGTCGTGCCGGAGATGATTGTGGAAAACGGCGGAACCCCGGTTCGTACCCGTGTTGGGCACTCCTTTATTAAGGCGCAAATGGCCGAGCACAGTGCTGTTTTTGGTGGCGAGCATTCGGCACACTACTACTTCAAGGAATTCTTCAACGCTGACTCCGGCATGCTCGCCGCCATGCACGTCCTGGCCGCACTGGCAGAGCAGGACAAGCCACTGAGCGAATTCATGGCCGAGTACAACCGCTACGAGGCCTCCGGTGAGATTAATTCCCGCCTGGGCAGCGCAGAGGAGCAGCAGGCAAAGCAGAAGGAAATCGAGACTGCGTTTGCCGATCGCACCGAGTCCTCGGACTGGATGGATGGCCTGACCATTGAGCTGGCGGACTCCAAGGCGTGGTTCAACGTCCGGGCCTCCAATACGGAGCCGCTGTTGCGTCTGAACGTCGAGGCGCCGACGCGTGCTGAGGTCGACGCTCTTGTCGACGAAGTTCTCGGCATCATCCGCGGTTAATCAACCCCACACGCCCGTTTTCAGGCATGCTTGGGAGTATGACCTCGTCATTCGACTCCTCCCATAACCCGCGCCAAGAGGCCCTGTTCTACCGTATGGCCACTGCCGGCGCAGGTCTCAGAGCTGCTGCCTCCGCGACTCGCGGGGGAGCGTTTGCTCAACTTCCACTGCCGCGCAGCGCGGTCATCCTCGTGGGAAATCGTCGGGCGCAGCTCGCCGCCGAATCCGTGCGCGCGCTTGCCGACGACATCCGCTGCCCGGTCGTAATTGCGCGTCAGTTGCCCAGTTATGTCGGCGCCCTCGATTCGGTCATCGTCTGTGACGACAACCCCGGCAGCCCACTCGGTGCAGCTCTGGCTGAAGCTCATAGGCGAGGAGCAGCCACGGTCGTGGTGGATCCCGGTGAAGGGCCATTGCGTGCCGCAGGTAGCCCCGATACGGTTGTGGTTCCGCGCCCGGCGATGGCGGAGTCGGCGTCCTTTACCGCCTATGTCGGTGCCATCGCCAGCGCGCTCACCGAATGTGGCGCCACCGCTCTGGCTCCGGCTGGGATAGTCGAGGAAGTCGCCGATGCGGTGGACGCCGATATTGCCGCTTGTGCTCCGCAGCGAGATGAAACAGTTAACCCCGCGCGGCAGGTAGCGCAGTGGGTGGCAGGCCGCAGAATGCTTGCAGTGTCGACGACCTCGGCGCTGGCGCCGGTAGCGGAGCTGGCATCGTTACAGATGCTCGAGGCAGGCGTGGTCTCGGCAGCGTCGTCGATAAGCGAATTGTCTCTTAGCGTGGGCGCGTTGCTCGCTGCAGAACCCCAGGCAAGCCGGGATATTTTCTATGACCCGTTCATTGATGGTGGGGATGAAGGGGCGACAGTGCTACCGTTGGGGGCGATTGTTTTAGCTGCGCCGAACAATGTGGGCCACTACCGGGACCACTACGGCGAGGCTGGATGGGCTCGTGTGGAGTGCCCTGCGCTCGATGCGGAGACTCATCATCCACTGGTTGAAGTATGTGTTACTGCAGCCAGAGTTGGTGCGATTGCGGCGTTTTCTGCGTAATCGCCGGGTGTCACCGAAGGCTTTTGGGTCTTCGGTGAGATTGGCGTGCTTGCGCCAGTAGTGACTATTAGAGGAGTGATACGGGCATGGAGCTGTTGGACCCCGTGCTGCAGTCGTACCCCTGGGGGTCTCGTACACATTTGGCGAGAATCACCGGTGCGGACGCTCCCACATCGAAGCCCTGGGCGGAACTGTGGTTTGGTGCGCATGCACTGGCATCGGCCACCGTAGCCGGCACGCCGTTGGATGAGCTCATTGCGCAGGATCCGGCGGCTGCGCTCGGATGCGCAATTGACACCGACAACGGCAGGCTGCCGTTCCTGTTGAAGCTGCTCGCAGCCGATGAGCCGCTATCGCTGCAAGCACACCCCACCTTGGCAGAAGCTCAGGAGGGATTTGCACGCGAAAATGCGGAAGGAATTCCGGCCACTGCACATTTCCGCAATTACCGGGACAACAACCACAAGCCAGAACTCATTGTCGCCCTGACTACCTTCGACGCGTTGGCCGGATTCCGCCCGGTGGAGCGCACGAAGGAGCTGCTCGCAGCGCTGGCGGTACCGGAGTTCGACCACTACATGGGACTGCTCGATGCCGCCGATGACGAGAGCGCTCTGCGGGCATTGTTTACAACGTGGTTGACGTTGCCCCAGGATGTCCTCGATGAGCTGGTCGAAGCCGTGGCTGCCAAGTGCGCGGATTACAGTGGCGAGGACGAGGAGTTCTCGCGAGTAGCCGAGACCACCTGCGAACTGGCTCGGAAGTATCCGGGGGACCCGGGAGTCCTGGGGTCGATGCTGCTTAATCGCCTTCGCTTACAGCCGGGCGAAGCCATCTACCTTGGTGCGGGACAGTTGCACGCTTACCTCAATGGCATGGGCGTGGAAATCATGGCCAACTCCGACAACGTGTTGCGCGGAGGCCTGACCTCTAAGCATGTCGATGTCGTGGAGCTACTACGCGTGCTCTCTTTCCGCCCGCTGCCAGATCCGGTGCTGCAGTCGCGGCTGACCGATGATGGCTGGAATGACTATGACGCGCCGGTGCGCGAGTTCCGTCTTCGTTCGCGGGACCTGGAGCCGGGCGAACATGTTCTGCTCGACGAAGATTCCGCCACGGTTGTGTTGTCTACCGCGGGCACGGTGGCGTTGCGTCACGACGACTCCGTGGTTGAGGTTCCCAGTGGCCATGCGGCCTGGGTTCCGGCTGTTGACGCAGTCGATATTGAGTTGACTGCGCGCCAAGGCGGGGCAACCGTCTTTGTCGCGACCGTCCCGCGGGTGGGTTAGTCCTAGTCGTTATCGAAGAGATTTCCCAGGAATCCGGAGTCCTTCGGCTTTTCCGGGATTGGGGAAATCTTGCTATTGATAGCCCCATTGCCGCCAGTGGTGTCCTTCTCCTTCGAAGGGGCCTGGTTGTTCGGCGGTGTCGGCACCTTCGGAGGTGTCGGCCCCTTCGGGGACGTTGGCTCGTTCGAAGGAGTTTTCTGAGGAGTCTCGGACGGAGTTGTGGTTTGCGTACCCGACTGAGACTGCGCCTGCGATGAAGGCGGCTTCGGCTCAGCTGCTGCGTCACCGTCGCCTTCCGGAAGACTGTCGTTCGGCTTTTCCGAGTTATCTTCCGGTAGCAGTGGCACCGGCTTGCTGGGCGTCGGCGAAGAAACGTCGTCAGACGTGGGCTCTGTGGTCTCCGTGGTCGTCGGAGGTGTTGATGTCGTCGACGTCGGAGTTGTCGTACTTGAGCTTGTGGAAGTCGGCGGGATGTACGCCTGCGGTGGCAGGTACGGATCCTTTACAATCTCGCTGCTCGATGGCGTGGTCGGACGAGGTACCAGACTGCCAGTCGTCTCAGTCAGCGAGGAATCTGAATTCGATTCAGTGCTCTGCTGCAGCTCGGCATCACTAGGAACTGGAGGCAGCGGAGCAGAGGTCTCCATTTTCGACTGAGAGCCGGCATTTTCCGGATTCGCCCCCTCGGCAGCATTGCTATCGGAGCAGCCAACGAGCGAAACGCTCAGGGGAAGGGCTGCGAGCAGAAGAGCTCCAAAAGCCTTCTTCACCATGGTAGGTACTCCTTTCGTGTCATGCGTGAGGTCGCCCTGTAACGAAAAAGATAACAGTTGCATTACGAGGTCTGGGAACTAACTTAACATGCCCGTTATCTTCTCTCTAGGGTGAAAATTGTGTTGAGGGGATTAAATAAGTCTCTCGCACTGTAAAAGTGGCGAAAAGTCGGGTAGAACTTCGGTAAGGCCACATGCGGTTTTCCGGCTAGCGGCGCGTGCAGACGACAGCTATTTGGTCGGCGGCCAGATTACCGTGGGCTCGTCGAAAAGCGCTCTTTGGAAAGCGCTCGTCGAAGACGAAAACTGGCAATTGGTTCGAAGCGCGAAAGGAGCGTGGCCACCTATCATGTCCATCTGGGAGACTGAGGTTTTTGGTAGCGATTCGGTCATTGAACTGTTCGATGAGGTTCAGGATCTCGACTCGCAGGATCGCGTTGGTGCATTGATTGATGCTGGCCGCATTGGGGTGGATTCCGAAAGTAGCGATGAGAAAGCATGCGCACTCGCGGCGGCTGTGATTATTGCAATTTGGAATGGTGCGCCATTTAGCGGCGGTGACATTGTGGAGGACTACAGCTTCATTCGGAAGGGAATCTCGGAGGCACACGGCAGCGAGGAGGATGCGTTGGCTATCGCCTCCGAGGTGTTCGATAGTCTTCTGGGGGAACTCAGTGAGTCTGACCAGGCGGCGCTGGAAAACTGCGTCGAAGCGGTAGAGTAATTCTCGCGTCCCCAGTACTGATTCTTTAAGAAGAATCTCACGTCAAAGAATCTAGAGAAAGCGTTACATGTCCTCGAAGAACATTGATTTCAAGGTTGCAGACCTCTCCCTGGCTGAGGCCGGTCGTCACCAGATTCGTCTGGCTGAGCACGAGATGCCAGGCCTAATGGCGCTGCGCGAAGAGTACGCAGAGCAGCAGCCACTGGCCGGTGCCCGTATTTCCGGCTCCATTCACATGACGGTTCAAACCGCAGTGCTCATCGAGACCTTGACGGCGCTGGGCGCAGAGGTCCGCTGGGCCTCGTGCAACATCTTCTCCACTCAGGATGAGGCCGCTGCGGCTGTCGTCGTTGGGCGAAACGGCACTCCGGAGGATCCGCAGGGTGTTCCGGTTTTCGCTTGGAAGGGCGAGACGCTGGAGGAGTACTGGTGGTGCCTCGACCGCATCTTTGACTGGGGCGATGAAGATGCCAACATGATTCTGGACGACGGCGGCGACGCCACCATGGCTGTCATTAAGGGTATGGAATTCGAGGATGCTGGCCTGGTGCCGCCTGCAGAAGAGTCGGATTCGGACGAGTTTATTGCCTTCAAGGACATGCTTCGCGCCAGCTTGGAGAAGGATGCCGGCCGTTGGCACCGAATTGCAAAGTCGGTCAAGGGTGTCACAGAGGAGACCACCACTGGTGTCCACCGCCTCTACCACTTCGCAGAGCAGGGCGTGCTGCCATTCCCGGCCATGAACGTCAACGATGCCGTCACCAAGTCCAAGTTCGATAACAAGTACGGCACCCGCCACAGCCTTCTGGACGGCATTAACCGCGGTACCGACATGCTGGTTGGCGGCAAGAATGTGCTGGTTTGCGGTTACGGCGATGTGGGTAAGGGCTGCGCGGAGGCGCTGGCGGGGCAGGGCGCTCGCGTTCAGGTCACCGAGGCCGACCCGATTAACGCATTGCAGGCATTGATGGACGGTTTCGACGTCGTCGCTACTGAGAGCGTCATCGCAGATGTCGACATTGTCATCACCGCCACAGGCAACAAGGACGTCATCACTTTCGAGCACATGCAGCAGATGAAGAACCACGCGCTGCTGGGCAACATCGGCCACTTCGACAACGAGATCGACATGCATAGCCTGCACCACCGCGATGATGTCCGTCGTGTGGAGATCAAGCCGCAGGTCACCGAGTACATCTTCCCGCATGCTGACGGCGAGGAACGCTCTCTGATTGTGCTTTCCGAGGGGCGCCTGCTCAACCTGGGTAATGCCACCGGACACCCGTCCTTCGTAATGTCGACCTCCTTCGCCGACCAGACAATCGCGCAGATTGAGCTCTACTGCAACGGTGATAAGTACGACAACACTGTCCACCGTCTGCCGAAGATTCTGGATGAGAAGGTCGCTCGCATTCACGTCGAGGCACTCGGCGGTGAGCTCACCCGACTGTCCAAGGAACAGGCCGAATACATCGGCGTTGACGTCGAGGGCCCGTATAAGCCAGAGCACTACCGCTACTAGTTCTAGCCAAGGCTAGGCCGCAGCCATGTGTGCGAGGAGAAGAATTTGATTATCGCAGTCGAAGGAATCGACGGTGCTGGCAAGAACACGCTTGTCACAGCTGTTACCAATCAACTCCGAAGTCAAGGACACTCCGTTTCTTCGATGACCTTTCCGGCGTACCGGCAGACAATCTTCGCTGATTTCGCCGATCAAGCCTTGCACGGTCAGCTCGGCGACACCGCGGACTCCGCTTGGGCAATGGCACTCCTGTTCGCTCTGGACCGCAAAGAACGTCGTGAAGCGATTGTTGATGCAGCGCGCGAGAACGATGTTCTGATTATCGATCGCTACGTCGCGTCCAACGCGGCATACTCCCTGGCGCGCACACAGGATCCGGCGATCGTCGGGTGGATTGAGAAGACCGAATTCGGAGATTTCCAACTTCCGCTTCCCGACGTTCAGGTCTGTCTGGCCACGTCGGTGGGAGTGGCAGCCGACCGTGCACGCAAGCGGGAAGCCTCGGATGTGCAGCGAACGAGAGATGCCTACGAAAAGGACTCGAGTTTGCAGGAGCGCACACTAGCGGCGTACCAGAAGTTCGCGGAAGGCTCGTGGCAGTCACCATGGCTGATGCTTACGGGGGACGATGGGGCGGACCGCCTTGTGGAATGGATCAGTGCACGCCTGCGCTAGCCACCTCAACGGGAAACTACAGAACTAGATAGCTTTACGTTTAGAATATGATGCATGAGCTCAAAAATCCTGGTTGTTGATGATGATCCGGCCATCGCCGAAATGCTCACGATGGTGATGGAGCGCGAGGGCTTCGACACAGTAGTAGTCGACGATGGCCTCGAAGCTGTCAAGGCAGCAGAGCGGGAGAACCCAGATTTGATTCTGCTGGATCTCATGTTGCCGGGCATGAGTGGTGTCGATGTCTGTCGCACTGTGCGAGAGACATCGGCGGTGCCGATCATCATGTTGACTGCGAAGACCGACACGGTCGATGTGGTCCTCGGCCTGGAATCCGGTGCGGATGACTATGTCACGAAGCCCTTTAAGCCGAAGGAGCTCGTGGCGCGCGTGCGCGCTCGGCTGCGTCGTCAAGAGGACAGCCCGAGTGAGACTCTCGAGGTCGGCGACTTGACTATCGACGTGCCCGGTCACGCCGTGTTCCGCGATGGCAAGGAGATTTCTCTGACCCCGTTGGAGTTTGACCTATTGCACACTCTTGCTTCCCGTCCGAAGCAGGTCTTTTCCCGTGATGAGTTGTTGGAAAAGGTCTGGGGATATCAGCACACCTCGGATACCCGACTCGTCAACGTTCACGTTCAGCGTCTGCGCTCGAAGATTGAATTGGATCCGGAAAACCCCCAGATTGTGCTGACCGTCCGCGGTGTCGGGTACAAGACGGGTGACTAATCAAGGTCAGTCAGCTTTAGTGGGAGCCGATTCTTGCGTCGATTAATAACGAAGCTTCGAGACTTCACCAACAGGGGAGTGACCTGGGCGGTTACGCTCTGGCGCACGTCTATCCAAGCGCGCATTCTGACCTCTGTGGTGGTACTGAGCGCGATGGTGATTGCGGTACTCGGTTTCGCGCTGGCGACTATTGTTACCCAGCGGCTTATCGACGCAAAGGTTACCGCTGCCGACGAGGAAATTGACCGTGCTCGCGCGGTGGTGGAGCAGGCGATTGAGAACTCTTCGTCCAACGAGCTGCAAGCTCTTCTCAACGTGGGGCGCGATGCCCTTGTGAACCGTGCAGCCGGTTCCGGTGCTGCGCCACTGACAAGTTATGAACCACTGCTCGTGGCGCCGGTGCCACGAGGCACGGTGTTGGCTTCATCGCCGATTAAGGCCGATGTTCCAGAACGATTGCATGAAGTAGTCCGACAAGGGCAAATTGCGTATCAGGTACGCCAAGTCACTGATAACCGCGGCGATACGTACTCGGCGTTAATTATCGGTAGTCCCACTTCTACTTCGGTTGATGGGCTCGAGCTCTATCTGGTCACCTCTATGGCCGCAGAGGAATCGACTATTAAGTTGGTTCGTGGTCTGCTCGCCGGTGCGACAGTAATCATCATGGCGCTTCTCGGCGGTATTACTTGGTTCTTCTCCAATCAGGTGACGACACCAGTGCGTTCCGCCGCCCAGATTGCCCAGCGCTTTGCCGACGGTCACTTGCGCGAACGCATGGTCGTGCAGGGTGAAGATGATATGGCGCGACTGGCCATGAGCTTTAACAAGATGGCCGAATCGCTGTCGACGCAGATTAGACAGCTGGAGGAATACGGCAGTCTGCAGCGACAGTTCACCTCCGATGTTTCGCATGAGTTGAGGACACCTCTGACCACGGTGCGTATGGCCGCCGATCTTATTGCTGACGGCGCTGAGGATCTCGATCCAGCGACTCGTCGCGCAGCTGAGCTGATGAATGAGGAGCTTGAGCGTTTTGAGATGCTTCTCAATGACCTGCTTGAGATCTCACGCCACGATGCCGGCGTTGCCGACCTGTCCGCAGAAAAGGTCGATGTTCGTCGCTGCGTGGATGCTGCCTATCAGCAGGTAACGGTCGTGGCTAAGGAGACAGGTACGCCCATCCGCTTCCATCTGCCCGATGAACCGGTAATGGCAACAGTCGACTCGCGTCGTATCGAGCGCGTGCTACGCAATCTTATGGCCAATGCTGTTGACCACAGTGAGGGCAATCCGGTGGATGTCACAGTGCGGGCGAGCGATTCCGCGGTTTCGTTTACGGTCGTTGACCACGGTGTGGGGCTAAAGCCGGAGCAGCAGGAACTGGTGTTTAACCGTTTCTGGCGTGCTGACCCCTCGCGCGTCCGACGCACCGGCGGTACCGGACTTGGCCTGGCAATCGCGCGCGAGGACGCACAATTGCACGGTGGGGAACTGGAGGCATTTGGCGTGCCGACGGTCGGTAGCTGTTTCCGTCTGACTGTGCCGCTGGAGCCCGATGCGAGCTTCGGTGAGCATCCGCTCGGACTGGAAGTTCCCCCGCTGCCTGATCAGATTCCGCACCAGCAGGAAATTGGTGCACGGGAGTTGGAATCGGAATCGAATGCATCGCAAGTCAAGAGCCAGGATCAGGGTAAGGGGCAGAGGACTAGCGATAGCGAATCCCAACAGGCACGAGAGGAGGATAGTTAAATGACGGCGCAGCAACAGTCGAAGGCTCGTCGCGTCCTGCGTAAGACAGTGGCGCTTAGCTCGGTGATCATTTTGGGCACGGCCGCAGGATGTACCACCATTCCGCGGAACACCAGCCCCCAGGTGCTGCGTCCGTTTGAGCCGCCCCAAGTTCGTATTGAAGTTCCGCAGCCTCGTCCGAATGTCAATGCAGACATTGTCCTGCGCGACTTTTTCGCCGCGGCCGCGCATCCGGTTGATGATTTTCAAGCTATGCGTGCCTTCATGACCCCGGAACTAGCGGCCAGTTGGAAGCCGCAGGATAGCGCCCGCATTCTCGACGGTGTCAACCTCATCGCCCAGCGGGATGAAGGAGGATCGCGACAGTCCTTCGTTGCCCGAGGTCGCAGCGTTGGTCAATTCGGTACTGATGGTGCTTATGAGCCCCAGTCCGGTGACTATGAGGAAACCGTGGAGATGAAGCTCGGTTCGGATGGGCAGTGGCGCATTTCCTCGCTGCCCGACGGTGTTGTCATGGAGCGTCAGGCATTCCTGGAAAACAATGTGCCTCGCAATGTCTATTTCCTCGACCCGGCGGGTAATCATTTGGTCACAGATCGTCGTTGGCTCTATCGTGGCGTCACCGATGGCGCGACCAATCTGTTGACGAAGCTGAAGAACGGCCCATCAGCACCACTGCGACCGGGCGTCACCACCGTGCTCAAGCCCAATGCCTCAATTGCGGTGGAGGCAGGACCTGTGTCCAACGCGGACGGTCGCAGGGTCGAAATCACCGGGTTGGGTGATATTTCCGAGGAACTGCGTGTCATGCTCGCGGCGCAGATTATCTGGACTCTCGATTCGGCAGATTTCCGTGGTCCGTGGATCCTCATGGCCGACGGCGAACCGTTAGTTGCCAGCCACGACGAGCCGTGGACGAAGGACACTGACGCAATCCAGCTCTACGACCCGAATCATCTACCGGCTGATAACGCGCCGTTGCGGACAGTCGACCGCAGCGGTATCTACGAGATCGCTGACGGCCACGCCACACCTGTGGGACGCGGCTGGACCGCCAGCGGCAGCACCGCGGTGTTCTCCGCGGCAGTGGGCACCAACCCCAATGGCAGCGAGCTTATTGCCGCTGTGTTCCGCTCGGCCGTGGATGGTCGTGCCGGTTCGTATGACCTCGGTGAGTCCACATTGATGCTCGGCGGAATTCAAGATCAGCCGGTTCCTGTGCTGACTGGCGAGAGTCTCACCCGTCCGACATGGTCTCCAGACGCCGAGGCGGTCTGGACAGTGAAGGACGGTACAACCGTCGTACGCCTGGTTCGGCAGTCGACGTCATCTCGGATTCAGCAGGAGGAGGTTGATACCTCTGAGCTCAATCACCTTCTTGACGGCGGCGAAGGCACGGGGCGCCCGAGCGCCGGTATTTCTGAATTCCGCGTCGATTCTTCAGGCACGCAGGTAGCGATGATTATCGCTGGTGAAGTCTATATCGCCACCATCGAAAGGCATGACGATAAACCGTGGAAGTTGACGCACCCGCGCGCTCTGCCGCTCCCTGAAAACGTTTCCCCGGTGTCGCTGACGTGGTCGCCGAATCAAACGGTCACGGTGGGTGGTTACAGCGGAGACACCCCGATGTGGAGTGCCTTCCCGGACGGTGCGACTAGCTCCGTTCTGCCGAAGCTCAACCTGACACCGCCAATTCCTGTAGTTACCGCGACCTCGTCGAAGCGTTACGCATTGGATGCCACCGGTGTCATGGAGCTGATCTCCAGCGAGGGGCAGCAGCAGTTCTGGCGCCAGGTTCCGGGTGCGCGCGGTCGAATGGCTCCGGTGTCTGTGGAATAAGCGCAAATCGGGGAGGGGATTAATGGCGCAGGGGAGGTCATCGCAGGAATTTCTGCGCGCGCTTTACGACGTTACCCGCGATGCGATCGGCCTCGTGATACCGGAAACCTGTCCGGTGTGCGGCTGCTCCGGGGCACTGTGTCGCGGTTGCAAGGACGATCTTCAGCAACCTCCAGTGCGGTTTTCACCGCGGGCTGCGTTACGCGCAGCAGCGTGGACCTGCGGTCCGTACTCGGGTGCGAGGAGACATCTCATTTTGTCGGCCAAAGAACGGGGCAGTGGTGAAGCCAGACGAATCATGGGGGCCGTGTTCGCCGCTGCGGTACGAAGGCTAGCCTCTGATGGCCATATAATGCCCCCGGAAATTACCCCCGTCATTTTGATTCCCGCGCCGACAAGATCGTCATCCCGTCGACAACGGGGTGGGGACCCGGTAACAATTGCCTGCGACTTTGCTTGCAGTCAGCTCCCCTCCAGTTCGGTATTGCCCCTGGTGCGCATTGGCGGGCGCACGCGGGATTCCGCGGAGCTGGGGGCTTCTCAACGCAGACGAAATCTTTCTGGCCACATTGTGCCGCTGACGCAATTCAAGCGCGGAATTAGCGACAAGCTGCGACAACGCTGTGCGCAGGCGACAGTAATTCTGGTTGATGATGTGGCCACTACTGGTGCCACTGCAGCGGAAACCGAGTTGGTGGCAGCGTCATTGGGGATTCGCATCGACATGGTGTTGGTGCTCGCCCGGGCGTAGACGCAGGGGTGTCGTCGGCAAGCGAAAAATAAACGAGGGGAACGTGGCATTGGTTACCCCCGGAACTGTATCCTGGGGGTGCAGAAAGACTCGTCACCGTAGACGCCGTGAGTAATCCCGCTCACGGAAGGGCGGTGGCCATACCGGGAGGTAGGTAGCAAGTGTCCACACCTGCTGACAACAACGAGGTACTCAGCCCGAACGCTCAGGTGACCATCACCGGGCGCAATGTTGAGGTTCCAGAGCACTTCGCAGATCGTGTTAAGGCGAAGCTGGCGAAGATTGAGCGCCTCGACCCGACTTTGACCTTCTTCCACGTGGAGCTCCAGCACGAGCCGAATCCGCGCCGTGCAGACCGCTCTGACCGTATTCAGATCACCGCTACTGGCAAGGGTCACCTGGCTCGTGCGGAAGCCAAGGAAGATAGCTTCTACGCTGCACTGGAGTCTGCTCTGGGCAAGATGGAGCGCTCCCTGCGTAAGGTGAAGGCTCGCCGCAAGATTAGCCGTTCTGGCCACCGTGCACCGATGTCCGTCGGCGAGGCAACTGCTTCGCTGGTTGCAGAGGCTGAGGCAGCGGCTCCGGAAAAGGCTGATCCGTACGAGGATCTGGTTGAGGACGTGACCCCGGGTCAGGTTGTGCGTACCAAGCAGCACTCCGCAACTCCGATGACGGTGGAAGATGCTTTGTCTGAGATGGAGCTCGTCGGTCACGACTTCTACCTCTTCGTTAACGAGGCAACCTCTCGTCCGTCCGTGGTCTACCGTCGTCACGCATACGACTACGGTCTGATTGAGCTGGCAGACGAAGACGAGAAGTAAGTCTTCACCAAAAAGAGCACGCAATACCGCGCAGAGCTGTGTATTGGTAAGTAATTGCTCACATGAGCCCGTCTTCTCTTAGAAGGGAAGGCGGGTTCGTCGTATAATCAACCGTTGCACATTAAAGTTCGACGTGAATCGGCCGGAAAGGTCCCAATTTAGTGTTTTCGCTCAGCAAGTTGCTCCGCATTGGTGAAGGCCGCGCTGTCAAGAGGCTTGGCAATATTGCAGATCAGGTCATCGCCAAGGAAGACGAGTACGCAGCTCTTTCAGACGATGAACTCCGTGCCAAGACCGAGGAGTTTAAGAAGCAGCTGGCTGACGGTGCCGATGTAGACGATTTGCTTCTGGATGCTTTCGCCACGGCGCGCGAGGCATCCTGGCGCGTGCTGGGGCAGAAGCACTACCGCGTCCAGGTTATGGGCGGTGCGGCACTGCACTTCGGCAACGTTGCCGAGATGGGTACTGGTGAAGGTAAGACCCTGACCTGTGTGCTGCCCGCATACCTCAATGCGTTGGCAGGCAAGGGTGTTCATGTCGTTACGGTTAATGACTACCTGGCTAAGCGTGACGCGGAGTGGATGGGTCGAGTCCACCGCTTCCTGGGGCTTGAGACTTCCGTGATTCTCTCTGAGCTCAGTCCGGACCAGCGCCGCAAGGCCTATGCTGCCGACATCACCTACGGCACGAACAACGAGTTCGGCTTTGACTACCTGCGCGATAACATGGCGCATTCGCTCGACGATTTGGTGCAGCGTGGGCACCACTTTGCCATCGTCGATGAGGTTGACTCGATTCTGATTGACGAGGCCCGTACCCCGTTAATCATTTCCGGTCCGGCAGATGGCGATCCGCACTGGTACCTGGCGTTCTCCAAGATTGTGCCGCGTATGAAGCGCGACATTCACTACGAAGTCGATGAGCGTAAGCGCACCATCGGTATTCGTGAAGAGGGCGTTGAATTCGTTGAGGATCAGCTGGGTATTGCCAACCTGTATGCTCCGGAAAACTCCTCGCTGGTCAGCTACCTGAACAATGCCCTGAAGGCCAAGGAGCTGTTCACCCGCGACAAGGATTACATTATCCGCAATGGTGAGATCCTCATTGTCGATGAGTTCACCGGTCGCGTGCTGGCAGGCCGTCGCTATAACGAGGGCATGCACCAGGCAATTGAGGCCAAGGAAGGGGTGGAGATTAAAAACGAGAACCAGACGCTGGCAACCGTTACGCTCCAGAACTACTTCCGCCTCTACGACAAGCTGTCCGGTATGACCGGTACGGCTGAGACCGAAGCGGCTGAGCTGCACCAGATTTACAAGCTGAACGTCATGGCGATCCCGCCGAATCGCCCGAAGCAGCGTGAGGATTTGCCCGACCTGATTTACAAGACGCAGGAGGCAAAGTTCGCCGCTGTTGTCGAGGACATCCGCGAATGCCATGAAAAGGGCCAGCCAGTTCTTGTTGGCACGACGTCAGTTGAGAAATCCGAGTACCTTTCCAAGCTCCTGCAGCGCGAAGGTATTCCTCACTCTGTGCTGAACGCTAAGCACCACGAGAAGGAAGCTGAGATTGTCGCAGTGGCGGGTCGGCTCGGAGGCGTTACCGTGGCAACTAACATGGCCGGTCGTGGTACTGACATCGTGCTGGGCGGTAACCCGGACATCATCGCTGACCTGAATCTGCGTTCTCGTGGTCTGGACCCGGTGGAAACTCCGGAAGAATACGAAGAGGCGTGGGACGCTGAGATTGAGCGTGTTCGTCAGCAGTCGAAGGAAGAAGCTGACAAGGTACGTGAGGCCGGTGGCCTCTACGTCCTGGGCACTGAGCGCCATGAGTCGCGCCGTATTGATAATCAGTTGCGTGGTCGTACCGGTCGTCAGGGTGACCCGGGCGTTACCCGCTTTTACCTGTCCATGCGCGATGATCTCATGGTTCGCTTCAACGGTCAGCGCATGGAAGCGCTGATGAACACTCTGAATGTCCCGGATGACGTTCCTATTGACTCCAAGGTTGTCTCCAACTCCATTAAGAGCGTTCAGGCTCAGGTGGAAAGCCAGAACTTCGAAATCCGTAAGAATGTTCTGAAGTATGACGAGGTTATGAACCAGCAGCGTAAGGTCATCTACGCTGAGCGCCGTCGCATCCTCGAAGGTGAGGATTTGAAGACTCAGGTCCGTGACATGCAGGACGACGTCGTCGATGCGTATGTCAACGGTGCCACCGCTGACGGTTACGTGGAGGATTGGGACCTCGACGAGCTGTGGAATGCCCTAGAGCAGCTCTACAGCCCGACGTTTACGGCGCAAGAGCTTATTGATGGCTCTGACTTCGGTACCCCGGGTGACCTCTCGGCCGATGAGCTGTCCAAGGCTCTGCACACGGACATCTCGGCCAGCTACGACCAGCTTGAGGATGCGGTCTCCGCAATTGGCGGCGACGACCAGATGCGCAATATCGAGCGCTTCACCATCCTGAACGTCATGGACCAGAAGTGGCGCGAGCACCTCTACGAGATGGACTACCTCAAGGAGGGCATTGGCTTGCGCGCCATGGCCCAGGCTGACCCGCTGGTGGAGTACCAGCGTGAGGGCTACGACATGTTCACCGCGATGATGGACGGCATCAAGGAAGAATCGGTTCGTCAGTTGTTCCTGATCCGTAAGCAGGTTATGCCTGCAGTGGAAAACGCCGAGGGGCAGGAGAACCAGGCTCCAGCTCTGCCAACGGAAGCTGCTGAGCAAAATCAGCAGATGACTTACTCCGGCCCCAGCGAGGACGGCAGTGCAGAGCAGCAGCGCGTGGATCAAGAGTCTGAGGGCAACCGAGCGCAGCGTCGGAAGGCGGCTCGCAAGCGCCGTCGCTAAGCACTAAAGCACACGAAACGCGGTCATGGTCCATGGCCGCGTTTTTGCTGTTCCGCGGCGGAAAGTGCCCGTGAACGCGCGAACGCGCGGACCGACACGGCAACTACCCAGGAACTCGACCTTCTTGCCGTCCGCGGAAGCGCTGGCGTGGAAGGATTGCAACGCGACACCCTTGAGGCTGGTGTTCTTCGACAGCGTGAGTATCGCAGCGTGAATAATTGGGTCGATATTGATGCGACGCAAATCGTTGACTCGCCTGCGACCCGCGATGATGTCGAAGACGCGGCGAGTAATCGTGCCAAGCTCCTGTCTCAGATTCTGCTCACAGTGCTGGACAACGTGCGGTGTTTGCGGCGTCTTTTTCGCAGCAGGAGTGGCCACGGCGGGCGGTAATGCCGTCATGACAGCGGTCCCGGTGGCAGCGGAGCATCCGCTATAGGTCGGTGCCACTTTTGCGGTTTGAGAGGCGGCGGCATTAGCTGACTGGCCAAGTTGAATTGTGTGGAGAAGCGAAAAGCCCGTTGCCGGTTCAATGGATTCCCTGCCACTGGAGCGGTGCTCAGCGGCGTGCGACAGCGCGTAAGGCATCGGTGTCTGAGATTTTGGTACGTGAGACGTTGGTGCCATGGATTAATCCCCCTAAAAACGCTCCATTGGCAAGTTCCCCCTTGCTGAAGACCATTGTCCTACAAGTGCTTTAAGTGTGCAGCTTGTGAAGGGGAATTCACGGCCGGCGTGGGGGGGGGGATTGGGGAGAGGATGCAGCTGCGAAATGGGCTGAGTGTTTCGCTGTTAATGGTCCTATCGGTTTCCGTCAAGGCCGTTCTGGTCGTCTACAAATGGGCGTAACGAACAGCCAATTAACACGCTGAACTGGAAAAAAGGCAAACGTGCAGGTCATGCGATAAACTACAGGCCATGCGCGGAATGATTATCGATTACTGTGGTGTCCTTGACGGCACGGATGAAGACCAGGCACGTTGGCGTAATTTGCTGGTAGAGGCGCGTGCAAATGGTGTTGGCCTGGCAGTCCTGTCGAATGACCCAGGTGGCCCATCGGCGGATCCGATTCGCAAGCTCGAAGATGAGGGCCTGGTAGACGCAGTTGTGCTCTCTGGTGAAATTGGCCATGAGAAGCCTTCGGCAGAGGCTTTTAATGCAGCCGCTGCGGCTATTGAACTGCCGGCACGGGACTGCGTGCTGGTAGATGATTCGATTGAGAACATCCATGCGGCCGTCTCTAACGGCATGGTGGGAGTCTTCTATCAGCAGTTCGACCGCGCAGTGGTCGAGATTGCCGGTCTACTGGGTCTCGAGGGCGAGTTCTAATGCGCGTCTATATCCCAGCGACTTTCTCCATGCTTGAGGCGCTTAAGGAGGATGAGCTCTTCCACGCCCGCGGTGGTTGGGGCTTTGCTGTCACTGAAGCGCTGCGCGATTTCTTTACTGAGGGCGATGACGAGGAACTGGCAGACGTAGCCTTTGATGAGGCATCGCGTGCGTCGCTCCGTCTGCTCGATGCCGCAGAAGAGAAGTTCCCGCACCGCCGAGTGGTCATTTCCGTTGATGTGGAGGCGGAGCCGCAGTCGGATATGGGCGATGCTGTGGTTAAGGTCGGCGGCCCAATTTCGCTTGCCGACGTTGCAGCGCTCCACATTGATGTGGAAGAGGCGGAAAGCAAGGTTGAGGCTGCGATTGATGCCGTCGATAAGGCAGATCTCGGTGACGAGGATGCGGAGCTCACTGTCGGCGATGCGCTGGAGATCCCGCTGGCGTGGTACGACGTAGCTGAGCTCGGCATGGTGGTCGACTTCCTGTAGTAGCGCGTGCTTGGCGTTGATGAAGGGGACTGGGTTTAGGAACCCAGCCCCTTTTTTGTATGGCACAAGTGTTTTCAGCGGGGGTATAAAAGGCGGGATTGTTTTGTGTAGATAAGCTCCATGTCAAAGGGGGTGTTTCGCACAAGGGTGGGGGTAATGACAATTTCGCTATTTATGTCAAAATCATTTGTTTCTCTTGACCAATAACTTACCGCTCCGTAGTCTACGTCTAAGTAACCTACGGACACGTAATAATGAATCGGGTGGGGCATGCCTACTGATGAACAGCGTTATTACTTGTTCGCCCGTGACAGTCAGGAGGGCCAAAAATGGGGCTTAAGACCAAAGTTTCCCGGGTATTCAAGCATTTATCCACGCCACTTTTGCCCGATGATTACACGCATTTGCTAAATCCGCTGTGGTCAAGTCGCGAGCTGCGCGGTCAGATTGAGGCCATTAATCCCACATCTCCTACTTCAGCAGAGTTGATAATCCGTCCGGGTTGGGGGATGCCAACAGACTTCAAGCCAGGCCAGTTCATCGGACTCGGCGTAGAGGTCAAGGGGAAATACCTGTGGCGTTCCTACTCGCTGACAAATGCACCGCGGCCACATGACGGGCTGCTGACTATCAACATCCGTGCGCTCAACGACGGCTACGTGTCCCAACACCTTGTCGCCAATGTAAGGCCGGGTACTGTCGTCCGCCTGGCTGCCCCGGCTGGGGATTTCCATCTTCCGGAGCCGCTCCCAGCCCGCATTGCGTTTGTTACCGCAGGCTCCGGCGTAACTCCGGTGATTTCCATGCTGCGTGATCTTTCAGCTCGCAATGCCTCAGTGGAAGTCGAACACATTCACTCCTACCGCGGCGAGGCAGAAGCTGTGTTTGTCAACGAACTTCGCGAACTGGAACAGCGCAGCGCTACTAGCGCGTTGAAGTATCACCTGCATGCCCGGAATACCGAGACGCAGCCGCGGATTGACGCTGCGGCGGTTACCGACATCATTGCGGACTTTGGAGCGCTGGCATCGTCGGCAAGCGCCTATGCCTGTGGTCCGGTTGAACTGTTGAAGAACCTTGAGCCGGAGTTTCCCGGGCTGCGGACGGAACGTTTCACCGTTGACCGCTCGGCGGCGGGGGAGGTCGGCGGCACGGTGAGTTTCGGCAGCCGAGGCGATATCGACGTAGACGGTGCAACGACCATCCTGGAGGCGGCCGAGAGCGTCGGGGTTGACCTGCCGTACGGCTGTCGGATGGGAATTTGTGCGACGTGCGTGCAGCAACTCTCCGACGGCGCAGCGCGGGACATCCGCACCGGGGCGACGTTTGTGGCGGGGGAGCGAGTCCGAACGTGCGTCTGTGCGCCGGCGGGGCACGCGCGTATCGAATTGTAAGTTCGCCCCACATCTATCTCAACCTGCATTAACCAGGAGAAACTACCTAAAGGAGTTGGGACCCTTCCCATGGCAATTTCCGATATCGCATCGTATGCGCACTTGAGCGAAGAAGACGTCGCAGAGATTGGGCGTCGGTTTGCGGAAATCGAAAAGCAACACCGCGATTCGCTGGGACAGAAGGATGCTCGCTACATCCGCACGCTCATCCGCATTCAGCGCACCCTTGAGGTGACTGGTCGAGGTCTGCTGATGGTGCCGACGGCAGGCATGGCCTTAAACAAATTAGGGATGCTGCCGAAGTCGTGGAAGAACACCGCGCACTGGGGTTTCAAATGGGCGGGTGCCTCAGCGCTGGGGCTGGCAAAGATTTTGGAAAACCTCGAAATCGGACACAACACCATGCACGGTCAGTGGGACTGGATGAATGACCCCGAGATTCACTCGGCCACCTGGGAGTGGGACAATTCCTGCCCATCCAGCGGGTGGAAGCACTCCCACAACTTTGTCCACCACAAGTACACCAACGTGCTCGGTATGGACAACGATGTGGGATACGGCATTCTCCGGGTGACTCGTGACCGCCGTTGGAAGCCATCGACGCTGCTGCAGCCGGTGACAAACGTGGTGTTGGCCAGCCTTTTCCAATGGGCAGTGGCCTTCTACGACGTCGAGCTCGGGCGCGTGTTCGCAGGTAAGAAATCCTGGGATGAGGCCCGACCGCAGCTCATGGAGGTGCTCAACAAGTCGGGGCGCCAGGTGCTCAAAGACTACGTTCTCTTCCCCGCGATGGCGGGTTCGCGTTACCGCGAAGTGGCGTTTGCGAACATGATGGCCAACCTAGCCCGTAATCTGTGGGCCTACGCCGTCATCTTCTGCGGACACTTCCCGGATGATGCCGAGACTTTCACCAAGGAGCAGTACAACACCGAGGACAAGAGTGAGTGGTATTTGCGCCAAATGCTGGGCTCGGCGAACTTCCACGGTGGGCTGGCGTTGTCGGTGCTCTCGGGAAATCTGAATTACCAGATTGAGCACCACCTGTTCCCGGACATGCCATCCAACAGGCTTGCGCAGATTTCGAGGCAGGTTCAGCAGATCTGCCGGGAATACGACCTGCCATACAACACGGGGTCGTTCCCGAAGCAGTTCTTCCAGGTCCAGCGCACGCTGCTGAAGTTGTCGCTGCCCGATCGCTTCTTAGTCGCCGACCCGGACAACGCCCCAGAGGTACGTTCGGAGGCGGCGTTCAAGAAGTATCCGCAGGTTGAAGCGGAGCTCCAGTCCAGTTCCCCGCAACGCAAGGGCTTAGCGACGGGCCTGCGAATGCTCCGCGGTCTTCGCCCAGGCGTCCGGGAAATTGTCCGGGCCTACACAGGTCGCTCAACGCACACTGCTGCGCGCGGTTAGCCCTCGACCCGCTTGCGGACCGCAGCCGCGACTGCCGGCTCGCGGTTCCATGGCATTGATTGCTTGTGGGGGAGCCGCAGCCAGGCGCGAATCATGGTCACGGTCAGCGTCGCAGTTGCACCAGCGAGGAAGAGCGCTAAGTAAGCCGAGGAATTCTGGCCGGTAAACTCCACGGTCACGATCAGTGCGAAAAGTGGAGCTGCCATGGACGCCGACAGGAAGGCCGCCGCGCCGAGAATCGCAAAGTCGCTCAGCGGAACTGAGGGCATAAATGGCTGTACGAAGCAGCCGACGATGAAACCGCTGAGCGCGCCAAGGGCAAAGCCGGGAGTCAAGAGACCACCGACGGCCCCCGAACGGAAAGTAACGAGAACCGCGATAGCTTTCGCAATCAGCAGGATGACTGCAAAACCCAGCAGCGGGCGATCCATGAGAACTGTGGTCGCAGCGATACGGCCATTGCCCAAGACTTCTGGAACCCACAGTGAAATCACACCAACCAGCGTGAATGCGAGGGGGATGGCCCAGGCAGAATGCCAGCCAGTCGGTGCTTTGTCCGACATCCGCGAGCTGAGAATGCGAAATGCGTAGCCATTGGCACCGCAGATAACACCGATGAGCAGTGCTGCCCCGAGGTTGCCCCAGCCGTCCGAGAGATTAATTGGGCTGTAGAGCGGGCTACTGCCGACCACAATGCCCGACGTCACCGTGGCAATGGCTGAACACGCCAGCACCACCATCACCGCGGTAATACTCAGCGAGCCCAGCAGAATCTCCAACGAGAAAACTGCTCCAGCCAACGGGATGTGATAAATCGCCCCCAGGCCGGCACCGGCCGCTGCTGCGACCAGAATACGGCGGTGTAGCGGGTCGATGCGCAGTCGATGCGACATCTGTGAGGCCACCATTGCACCGAGCTCACGCGGGGCATTCTCGCGTCCCATGGATGCACCTGCGGCTACGGTCGCCATCTGCAAAAACACATTGACAAGAGTTGACCACACAGGCATGGGACGGCCGCGCATGCCCGCTTCAACGCTTTCAATAGGCTTCGCCTTTGTGCGAAGAGCTGCCCAGATTGGCCCGGCAATCAGCCCCGCCAACACGATCCCGACAAAGCGCTGTAGGCCGGTGGTGCCATCGGTCACGACCGCTACGTCACCCTCGTGCTGCCCGTAGACCGCGTACTCGATTCCGTGCATAACCAGCGCGAGCCCGGCTGCTCCGAGCCCCGTCGCAAGACCCACGATAAGCGTGTAGATGCACAGTCGAATCCAGCTGCCGGGAGCGGGGTAGAGACCGGAGTCTTCTTTGTTCGACTCAGCACTTGCCGAGGCTTCAGAGGACGACTCCGCAGAATTGGTGTGGCTAGTCTCTTTCAATGTCCAGCTCCCAGTCCTCGTTGTCGCTGATAGCGATCAATAGACGACGCACTGCCATCGCTCGACGGTGCTGAACTCCCTCCAACTTGTCCAGGGCGCACTCTGGATCCGCGGGTGGTCCCAAATGGGTACAACCACGTGGGCATTCATCTGTTGCCGCCTGGATATCTGGAAACGCCGCCAGTAGCGTCTCCGGTGTCACATGAGCCAGGCCAAAGGAACGAATGCCCGGGGTATCAATGATCCACGAGGGCGCGCTGTTTTCGCTTTCCGACGGCAACATCAGCGCCACCGACTGCGTGGAGGTATGGCGGCCCTTACCCACACCACTGACTTCGCCGGTCTCACGGTTGGCTTCGGGAACAATCCGGTTGACGAGGGTTGATTTCCCAACACCGGAATGCCCAACCAAAGCTGTCACTCGTCCTGGAACATCGATGAGCTCTGAGAAAGGAGCCAAGTCATCGTTAATACCGCAGATAACGACATCCACTCCGAGTGCGGAAAACTCCCCGGCAAATTCCTCTGGGTCAGCCAGATCAGACTTAGTCAGACAGAGCACGGGACGGACACCGCCGGCGTAGGCCGCGACCAGCGCGCGTTCGACAAAACCGGTGCGGGGTTCAGGATCGGCGACTGCACACACAATGAGTAGCAGGCTGGCATTGGCCACGACAATGCGCTCATACGGGTCATTGTCATCAGCGGTGCGACGCAAAACCGTGCTGCGCTCTGCCAGCTTGACGATGCGGGCCAGTGTGCCCTCACGGCCGCTGACATCGCCTACGACACCGACACGGTCACCGACAACGATATTGGTGCGGCCGAGCTCGCGGGCACGCATGCATGTCACTGCAATATCTGGGTTGTTATCGAGGACTACACCCCAACGACCACGATCCTTGGTCACCACCATGCCCCAGTGGGCATCGGCGTGGCTGGGGCGATCCTTCGTCCGTGGCCGCGACCCTTTACCGGGGCGGATGCGTACATCGGACTCGTCCCATTGCCGTCCACGCCTGCGTGCCGCCACTGTTATTTCCCTGCCTCGGTTCCGTTCTCCATGCCATCAAGTCGAGTGTCGACCGACTTTTCCAACGAGCTAGGGCTGGGGGAGGCCAGTCCGAGCATCTCCAGCCAGCGCAGGTCGAATCCAGGCATGGTCTTAGCGGTGGTACTGATGTTTTCGACTTCCACGTCCTCCGTGCGCAGGCCAACAATGGCACCAGCGGTGGCCATTCGATGGTCGGCGTAGCTGTGCCAGAGGCCACCGTGGAGCGGAACGGGGTCAATCGCAATGCCGTCGTCAAGCTCCGTAGCGCGACCGCCGAGGCGGTTGATTTCCGTGGTGAGCGCGGCAAGACGGTTGGTTTCGTGACCGCGCAAGTGTGCAATACCCGTCAGCTCGGTGCGGGTGGTGGCCAGGGCGGCGATGGCAGCGACCGTTGGGGTCAGCTCGCCAATCTCGGACATGTCCATCGTGATTCCGCGCAGCTCCGACGGCTTTGGACCCACGACGGTGAGGCTGGTGCGGCCGCCCTCGTGACGGTTGAACGTCACGGTAGCGCCCATAGCGGTGAGGATCTCGCGGATGCGGTTGCCCGGCTGCGTGGTGTGCTCTGGCCAGTCGGGCACGGTGACGCTGCCACCAGTGACAGCCGCAGCGGCCAGGAAGGCGGCAGCGTTGGACAGGTCGGGCTCGATCTGCCAAGTACGACCCATCATTTCGGTGGGGCGAATGGTGAACGTTGTGCGTGATCCCTCAGGTGCGTCGGCCGTGGTCTCCTCGATCTGCACACCGGCCTCGCGAAGCATGTCCAGGGTCATGTCAATGTGCGGGCGGGATGGAATCTCACCGGTCGGGCGAAGCACGAGGCCACGGCCATAGCGCGGCGCTGACAGCAACAGGCCAGAGACGAACTGGCTTGAGGCCGAAGCGTCAATTTCCACTTCGCCGCCGATGTCCGGCAGATCTTGCTCTTGGACCGAGTCGCCGAGGCGGTTGCCCTGGTTCGGTCCCTGTGGATTGACCGTGAAAGGAAGCCCATTTCCAGTGATGTTCACACCGAGGCTGCGCAGGGCATCCAGCACGGCCGACATCGGGCGAGCCTTGGCCTCTACGTCGCCTTCGAAGAACACCGACCCCTGCGCAAGAGCTGCGATAGGTGGCACGAAGCGCATAACCGTACCTGCGAGACCACATTCCACGACACCACCGCGAAGCATGCGTGGAGTGACGCGGAGCGTGTGGTTCGGGGCACCCGAATATGTCGAGTCGGCACTGATGTCAGTTCCCAGGGCCTGCAGTGCGCGAATCATAAGATCGGTATCGCGAGAGCGTAGAGCACCATGGATAACCGATGGTGTCGAAGATAGCGCCGCGATGACAAGGGCACGGTTCGTAATCGACTTCGAGCCGGCAATCTGCACCGTGGCGTTAAAAGGCTGTCGACCGGCATCGGCACCGTCGACACTTACAGTAGGGGCGGACCAATTCTGATTTTGGGAACACACACAACCAATTATGGAACACTTTCACTCCATACCTCGACTAGAGGGGGAGTCAACGGCACAATCAGTTGGTATGTGTGGTCGTTTCGTCAATTTCACAGTCGCCGAAGAACTGCTCAGCACAACTGCTGAGATTCCCGGTTTGGCGCCCGTGCGTGCCGACGGCCCGTTGCCCACCTCCCGCTACAACATCGGCCCGACCATGCCAATAGTTGCTCTTGCCCGCGAGCACCCCGGCCGCACAGGAACCATTGCTGCCACCGTGCGCTGGGGTTTAATTCCGCAGTGGGCCCGCGAAGTGCCAACAAAACCTTTCTTCAATGCCCGTGCGGAAACCTGGCAGTCCAAACCGACTTTCCGGGACGGCCTGCCCTGCGCAATCCCCATGAACGGTTGGTATGAGTGGAAGAATCGCCAGCCCTACTTCGTCAGCTTCAGCGATGACGCACCGCTTTTCACCGTCGCTGGGCTGTGGGCGCGCTGGGGCGATATCGTCTCCGCCACAATTCTCACCACCGACGCCGTGGGACAGCTCGCGGATCTGCATCATCGTATGCCGCGCGTGCTTGCCGACGACGAAGTCAGTGACTGGTTGGATCTCTCGGCCTGGGCAGCAGACGGAGATGTTGGCATGACCAGCGCAGAAGTGGTGGACAAGCTGACCATCCGACCGGTCAACCGCGCCGTCGGCAATGTTGCGAATGAAGGGCCGCACCTGCTGAATGGGCCCGATGGAGCAGCACCCGGCCACAACGAGGAGCTGTTTTAAGGTCGTATCAGTGGGGAGGTTGCAGGAGTAGCCGCCGGATTAGCGGGCGATGTCGGCGACCGTGGCGTCGCAAAGCGAAACCAGATCAGCGGGTGACAGTTCGATGTCCCACCCGCGGCGACCACCGGAGACGAACACGGTGTCGGCGAGAGTAGCGGTCTCATCAATGACGGTGGGGAGCTTGCGGCGACCGCCAAGCGGGGAGATGCCGCCGGGAACGTAGCCGGTGGCAAGTGACGCGTCATGGGGGTCGGCCATCATGGCCTTGGACGCCCCGACAGCCGCGGCGGCGGCCTTGAGGTTGAGCATTCCGGTGGCGGGGACGACGGCGATGGCCAGCCCAGTGCGTTTGCCGGATAGCTCGATAATGAGAGTTTTGAAGATGCGTTCGGGCTCGACTCCGAGATGCTCTAGTAGCCAAGAGGCGGCCTCTTCGCCGAAGTTGTCGCTGCCGTGGGGGAATTGGTGAACGTGGAAGTCGATTCCGGCGTTCTGACAGACGGCGATTGCCGGGGTGGCGGCAGCGGATTTCTTGGCGGACTTCTTCGACATAATTTCCCATCGTTGCACACCAGTGCCGCCACGCTACGAAATGCCTGGTGACGGGGGTCTGGCCGACTCGTGGGTGCGGATGTTTTAGGATAGGTAGCATGTCAGGTGATCAGACAGGAACATCGGCCATCCGGACTGATGAGTCGGATGAGGAGCTTGCGCAGCGCTTTGAGCGTGACGCCATGCCGCTTTTGGATCAGCTCTATGGAGCGGCGCTGCGGATGACGCGCAACCCCGCCGATGCCGAAGACCTGGTGCAGGAGACCTATATCAAGGCTTTTCAGGGCTTCCGCTCCTACAAACCGGGCACGAATCTGAAAGCGTGGCTCTACCGCATTCTGACGAATGCGTACATCAACAACTACCGCAAGGCGCAGCGACGTCCTGCCGAGTACGCCACCGATGACATCACGGATTCACAGATCGCGGAAACCGCGTCGCACACTTCGATAGGGCTGCGCTCTGCTGAGGTTGAAGCGCTGGAAAAGCTTCCTGACGAGGAAATTCGTGACGCTCTGATGAGCCTCAAAGAGGACTACCGGATGGTGGTCTACTACGCCGATGTCGAGGGATTGCCCTACAAGGAAATCGCCGAAATCATGGGCACGCCCATCGGAACTGTGATGAGTCGGCTCCACCGTGGAAGAAAACAGCTCCGAGACGCGTTGCACAACGTAGCCGTGGAACGTGGATTCTTGAAAGAAGAGAAGGGAGATTCTCCGCGATGAGCCGAGAGTCGAGCCAAGATATGGAGCAGACGCCAGAGCGCGGGCACGCCTGTGAAGATGCTTTCTGTCAGGATGTCCACTCGCGCCTACACGCATTTTTGGATGGAGAGTGTGATTCGGAGGAGCGCCGCTTTCTCGAGGAACACATTCACAAATGCCCTCAGTGCTTGGAAGAGTTCGGTTCCGAGCAAGCTATACGACGGCTGCTGCGCCGGTGTTGCCAGCAACCTGCCCCTGAGGACCTCCGTCAGCGCATTACCACTCGGATTCGCGTGTCCTATACGCGGGTGGAGTATCGCAGGTAGCTGCTGGCGGCTAGGTTAGGTGCGTCATCTTTTGGCGCGTATTCCTTTGATGCTTAATGCGATGTTGCGTAATGCGGTAATGCGGTAATGCGTAATGGGAAAATCCCAGGTCACGGTGATGTGGCCTGGGATATTTTTGTGGAGCTATTTGTGGAGCTAAGGGGAATCGAACCCCTGACCTTCGCATTGCGAACGCGACGCTCTACCAACTGAGCTATAGCCCCATTGCTTTCGAGCAACCTAGCTGGAGCTGCTGTAAAAGCTCTGTTTTCAGACGTTACTCCGGTGGGGTTTGGGCTCCAAACTCGCTGGTAAGGTTCTGGCGGATGGTTAATCCGGAAAGCGAGGATGCGGTATCGACGAGGCATCGAAAAGGTGTTGAAAGTGACTAGGTTTATGACAAAAAATCGCGGGTGAATTCAATTCATGTGTCATAAACCTAGTCACTTTCAGACCTGCTACCCGTTGAGGTATCCGCTGGAGGCATAAAAAACTCCACCCCGTCCCTCGGTGCAATACCGAGTTGTGCTGGAGTGGAGTGAGATGTCTTAGCCGGTGATGGCTAAGACTGCTGCAACTAAGGGCAACTTAGCTGTTCGGACGCTTGCCGTGGTTAGCCTTGTTCTTACGGCGGTCCTTGCGCTTACGGCCACGCTTGCTCATAGCTGGGCTCTCTTTCTATCGGGTTAAACAGGTATCAACCGGTATAGATTACACGGTACGAGGGTAAGTCCTTTAATTAGACCGTGGTGCTGGTGCGAGTGCGACGGGTGCGGCCGCGGTTGCGACGGCGCTTCAGTGCGCGACGCTCATCCTCGCTCATGCCGCCCCAGACACCTGCATCCTGGCCGGTCTCAAGTGCCCAGGCCAGGCACTGAGCAGTAACGGGGCAACGGTTGCAAACGACCTTGGCCTTAGCAATCTGGGCGAGGGCCGGGCCGGAGTTACCGACCGGGAAGAACAGCTCCGGATCCTCTTCACGACAAACGGCCTTGTGACGCCAATCCATGACAAACTCCTAAAACATTACGAGCCCCGGGTGAGGGCAGGGTTAAATTTCCTTGCGGGAAGGCAGCTCCGGAAATGGATTTCGTCAGACACGACAAATCGCCGTATCTCAACGAAGGTTGGGGTTCATTCCCGGTTGCCCAGGGGTATTAGGCATCTTGGGAGGGGCCACCTGTTCCATCGCCTATACGACGTGAAAGGTAGTGGGGACTCACCAAAGAGTTTGCGCCTAAAAAGGCGAGACTTGCATGGTTACACAACCAGTGAACTGCGTGCCTGTCTCGCTGACGATTTACATGTTTTCACGACTGGGGCGGTTCGTAAAGAGCAAAATGAATAAAAGTGCCAAACCTCACAGAAAAGTGAAGTTTTGGTTAAAACGCCAGGTCAAAACTAGCCCTTTGTGGGGGTAAAATTAGTTTTGGTAATTGCAGTAGTGAGGGTGTATGGCGCATTTTTGTTGGCTTGTCAGTAAACAGTTGTAGTTTAAGTCGGGTTTGCCTCGGCTTTTTGGCTAGTACTGAACAGTCGGCGTGTGCGATCCATGACCTTTTTGGTCACCACAACGAGCAAGCGCTCGTCCACGGGGCGGGTAGCGACTTTCTTGGTGAACTGGTCCTCGGTGTAATCGTCGGCACGCGCCACAAAATTGATAGCGCCTTGCTTAACACGGATGTTGAGGGACTCACACTGATTGATGTACTCGCCGTCCAACTGGAGACGAAGTGGGGCAGTAGCGGTGAGCTCGATGTGCTGGACGTTGTCGACGCGTCGTTCGCGGGCTTCGACGTGGAAGGGGGAACGCAGTCGGGTGAAGAAACCGGCTAAATTGGCTGCGGCGACAAGTCCCGTCACTCCCCTCAGGGAAGTGAAGCCATAAAAGCCCAGGCCCCTGCGTAGGGACACAGTGGGGTTGGTGACGATGGGGAGGTCGCCGAGGAATGTCCAGGGATTGGAGTTGGACACCACGGCCATTGCGAGATCACGGCCAAACTCCGTGCCGTCGATAGTTGCGGTGATTTGTGGCGGGCTTTTGCGCAACTGATTCCATGCGGTGAAAATTGCCGGCAAATAGCGCACGGCTTTGGCGCGGGTACCGTTTTGTCGGAGCTGTTCCATGGTGGAAATGACTTCCGCATCAATGCCGATACCGGCATTGACCACGAAGCATCGCTCCGCTGCATGTCCAACGCTGATAGTGCTGCGGGTTCGGGAGCGCAGCAGACTTGCGATGTACCACGCGGCATCTATGGGGTCGCGGGGAATACCCAACGCACCTGCCAAAACGTTGGCGCTGCCGGTGGGAATTGTCGCGATGGCAGGCAGGTCAGTGGCAGGCAGTGCGGAGAATGGGTTGGAGTTCATGAGCCCATTGACAATCTCGTTAATGGTTCCGTCGCCGCCGAGAGAAATAATGACGTCGTAATCGCGAACCGTTTTACCCGCCACCATTTCCGCAGCATGGCCAGGGTAGGCGGTAAACATGGATGTCAAGCGAATCCCCTCGACCGAGCGAAGCGCCCGCACAACGCCGGGCATACGTCGAGCAGTGTTACTGGTCGAATTCGGATTGGAGATTAGCAACGCACGCACAGGCACCAAGAATAGTGCATGAGCAGACTTGTGATGGGCGCATTAGCCGGTATGCCTCCAGGGTGTATTCATCGGTTCGCACCGGGCTAACATGTAGGGCGTGAGTAACCAGAAAAACAGCAGCAATGCGCCCAAATCGCGTACTACCGACCAGCTTGCGGCAGCCGACGGGCCGATCGCCGCACCTCAGGTTGTTATGGTCGGTGCGTGGATTGGTGTCGCCGAATGTGCCCTCGGTCTGGGCTACGGGATCTTCCTTCTCATTCGTGATTTGATGGGGTACCGCGACGAGGCCGCGGTCATTTCCGGTTGGGGTACCGCGCTGTGGTTCCTTCTCATTTTCGGCGCTGTTCTCGCTGGTGCGATTATGTTGCTGCGTGGCGCCCGATGGGGGCGCGGGCCGATTATTATGCTCAACCTCTGCTTGCTGGGCGTGGCCTATTACATGTTCCGCTCGAGCGCTTTTCTGCTTGCTCTACCGACGGCGGCAGCTTCAATTGCTGCGCTGGCCTGTTTGTTTAGTCCGAAGGCGATTGATTGGGCTGCCCGCTCTTTCTAAGCTTCGATGGCGAACGCGTCGACTGACTCACCGCGCTGAACTAGTAGCGTGTCACCGACAACTGCAAGGCGCACGGGCACTTCCGGCTTGTCCGCATTATTTGCATGAGTGGACTTCGCAGCTGCAGGCAACGGGAGTGTGCCGATAATCTCGAGAGTCTTGGCATTCAATACCGCGACTCCGTCAGCGACTGGCATGAAAACATGCTCACCCCATGGAGCTGGGGTTCCTGTGGCCTCAGGAAACTCGAAATCCGGCGCCAGGGTGCTCGGGCGGAAGCCCAGTAAACCACGCGGCGACCACCACGTCATGTGATGGGGAAGATCCGTTGTAAAAGGCGCACGCGGGGCATCGCCGTTGGAGTTAGCTTCCGCCGGTGCTGGGCGCAGAGTAGTCTCATCCAGCGCCAATTCAGTCAGCATCGTGCCGTCCATACGAAAAACTCGGATGCGATTGTCTGACAGTACCGCCGCCGTGTCCTGGCCAATCGATACCAGTGACATATCTGCAGTTACCGGACCAAGGTCAATATCGCTCTTGACCTCCGGTTTCCGAGACTCCTCCGGATTTGCCGCCTGCATGACCAGGCGCCCGTGACCATCGCAGTTGTTTACGACGGCCAGCAGCTCCACGCGCGTGAGCGCACTGATAATCGAACACTCCGGATGCGGCTGCATCTTCGGTTCCGGAGACGCTGGAATCTTGCCGTACTCGACTACTCGGACCAGGTCAGAGCGCCACAGCTCCAGGAATCCAGAGTCGTAGACACCCGCGTATGAGTTCGAGCGCACGGCGGCAGGGCTGTCAGCCGCAATCGATTTACGGGTCGCGACATACTGCCCCGAGTCGGGCTTGAGTGCAACGGTCTCACCGCAGCCAGCTGCCCCACGAAAAGTCGCGAAAACTTGGCCATCACTGCCCGAGAGCGCACAAAGCGGAATATCTCGTCGATAGTGCCAGCGCTCCGTGCCGTCGTTAAGCGAGATAGCACGCACGCCCTTGTTCTCAGCAACGATGAGGGAGTTGTCCATCACCAGTGGCGCCGGGGAGATGGTGTGCGTGCTTGTGCTTGCCGACGATTCAGTGGACCACACCGGCCGGAGAGTATGTGGCATTGCCTCCGGATCGTTCGCGGCCGGGGCTTGCGCTGTGCTGCTCGTCGGTGCCGTGGATTCAGTGCGATCGACCTTACGAGCCGGAGAAGCGACCCATGTCCAACCGACGACTAGCACTACGGCGATGATGAGAACTACTGATGCGATTCGATTGCGGCGCAGTCGGGTCTCTGCAGTGGTGGGCTCAGCGTTGGCTTGTGGTGACTGCAGCACGGTTGGAATGTCCTGTCGACGAGTGGTCGTGGCGAGAGGTGAGGCGGGGAGTTGGCACGCGCAGCGGCCTAGCTGCGACGATGAGAATTGGAGTGGCCGGCCCGCTTTGAGCTTCGTCCTTGGCCGCGATTGCGATGATGAGCCTGTGAGCGGTTGTTTCGCGGGCCTCTTCCGCCACGCCCGCGAGGTGGTCTGGAACCCAACACCGGGCGGGCTGGCCCGACCTTTTCATCGATTCCCTCGGGGATGTCTAGAGCTTCAGCGAGCTCGGGGGAGGTGGAAAACCACGTCGGAATCTCGGCCATGTCCAGGTCGAGAGCATCTGAAATAGCCTTCCACTTTGTGGTTTCATCCCAGCCGACGAGCGTAACGGCGACACCGCTGTGTCCCGCGCGGCCGGTGCGGCCGATGCGGTGGACATAGGTTATTTCGTCATCGGGCACCTGGTGGTTGATGACGTGGGTGACATCGTCGATATCGATACCGCGAGCCGCGACATCGGTTGCGACCAGGACGTCGACGTCGCCATTGCGGAACGCCGTCAGCGAGCGCTCACGTGCAGGCTGGCCCATATCGCCGTGGACGGCAGTGACCAGGAAGCCGCGCTCGCCGAGCTGCTCAGCAACCGAGGCGGCGCCGCGCTTCGTGCGAGCAAAAATGATGGTGCGACCACGACCGTTGGCTTGCAGGATGCGGGCAATGACCGAGACCTTATCCATCTGGTGCGATTGGAAAACAATCTGTTTAGTGGTCTCGTGGACTGTGGCCTCTTCCTCGCCTGATTCAGCGCGGATGTGCACCGGGCGATTCATAAAGGTACGTGCGAGAGTCAGAATTGGGCCCGGCATTGTTGCCGAGAAGAGCATGGTCTGACGTTCATCTGGCACCGCAGCCAGAATCTTCTCGATGTCCGGCAGGAAGCCCAAGTCGAGCATTTCGTCGGCCTCGTCGAGAACCAAAATCTTTACGCCTGACAGCTCTAGATTATTGCGCTGGTAAAGATCGATGAGACGGCCGGGAGTACCGACGATGATGTCCACACCGCGGTCTAGCTGTTCAATCTGTTCCTCATAGGGGCGGCCACCGTAAATAGTGCACACACGCAGATTGGTTGAGTGCGCAGCGCGGGCCAAATCCTCGCCGACCTGCACACATAGCTCACGGGTGGGGACGATGATGATTGCGCGGGCAGTGCCATCCGGTTCTGGAATGCGGGCGTCATCAAAGACGCGGTCAATAAGGGGGACACCAAAACCAAGAGTTTTTCCCATGCCAGTACGGGCTTGGCCGATAATGTCCGTGCCGTCGAGCGCCAAGGGCAGCGTCAGTTCCTGGATTGCAAATGTGCGGGTGATTCCTTCGTCGGCGAGTGCGTCGCAGATTTCCGCGGCGACCCCCAATTCGACGAATGTCGGGGACTGGGACTCTGCCACGGCGACTCCTTTGCTGTTTGTAACCTCACGTGACACGACGGCTTAATCGGTCTCTCTAATCCTAGCCGCTTTGGGAATGGTTATGATGTCACCTATGGACATCACTATTGGATTTGCAGACAATACGCGTGAGCTGAACATTGAAAACGTCGCTGGTGGCGAGGAGGTCAAGGCTGCGATCTCCCAGAAGCTGGCTGCTGGCGAAGGTGTGATTGAGCTCAGCGACGGCGCTGGTCAGGAGTACCTGATTAATGCTGACAAAGTCGCCTACGTCCGTACCGGTAATAACGCAGACCGTAAGGTTGGCTTCTTCGCCTAATGACGCAAGAACCCTTTCTCGTACGCATTGCAAGGAGTTGGGGGTGGCGAGCCTATGCCATCCCTGTACTTGTGGTGCTCACAGTCATCATTCTCTTCGACATCTTCACTGCTGAAGATGATTCTTCAGGTTCCGGCACTGGCACTGTCGCCTCGCAGAGTGGCAATGGTCGCCCTGGTCCGGTGCCCGGTGAGGGATACGGTGATGGTTACGAGGGAGGGCAGTTGCCACCCGGTCCGGCCTTTGCCACGGAACCCTCGGGAAATTTTAAAGATGTCACCGTGGCGCATCCCCGTGTTGGGGAGGGGCGCGACAATGCGGTCAGGTATTCCGTGGAAATTGAAGACAACATTGATGTTCCTTCGATTGGTGGCGAGCGCGCCTTTGCAGAGACGGTGAACTCGATTCTGGCCGATCCACGTGGCTGGACAGCTAATCCAGATTTTTCTTTCGAGGCAGTGCCTCGCGACCAGGATCCGACGATTGTCGTGCAGCTTTCCGCGACTGGAACCGCACATCAGCTGTGCGGCAACACCTTGGGAATGGAGACCTCCTGTTACCTGTCTGGGCAGCGGGAAGGTGAGCCTGGGCGCGTGGTCGTCAGTATCGCCCGGTGGGTTCGAGGTGCCCTGCCTTTTGAGGGGGACCTGGGATTGTATCGCCAATACCTTATTAATCACGAGGTTGGTCACGGACTTGGGTACGCGGTTCACGAGCCCTGTCCGAGGGACGGCGGTATCGCGCCAATCATGATGCAGCAGACCCTGAGCGTGTCGAACGATGAACTGCACAAAATCGACAGCAGCGAGGTCTATCAGGTCGATGGTAAGACGTGTTCTGTCAACGGCTGGCCGTACCCATTTGGGGCGGACGACGATACGGCCGCACCGACTCAGAAAGCAAGGTAGTAGCAGATTATGATCGCCACTCCTCCCGACCGTGTTTTAGAGGCCTTTGGTGCCGAGGGCGAGCCGCATCGTGCCGGGCGAGCTTGGGACAATGGCTGGGTCTACGACGATTCCATTGTCCTTTCGCCGGTACATAATTCGGCGCAGGCGCTGTGGTCTGCGAAGGTTCGCAGTGCGCTAGATGTCGATGGCGTCCGAGTGGCGAAATCCGTGCGTACCAGTGACGGCCGCTTAGTCATTGCTGGGTGGCAGGCTCGTCATTTCATCCCGGGGGGATTCGCGCCACGTGCCGATGAAACCATTGTGGCCGCTGGTCGCGTGGAAGAGTCGCTTGCCAGTATTGAACGGCCACAGTTCCTCCTTGATAAAGAGCCCGATTACTTCGTCATGTGTAATCGCGCAGCTTGGGACTCTGACCCAATCGGCATCCTCGAGCAGCTTCTCGACGCGGATAGCGTCCCCCGCGCCGATTGTGCCGAGGCTCTCACGATCTCCGGTGATCTTCTCCAGCTGCGGGCAGAGATGGTTGTGCCAACGGAGCTTCTGCAGGTCTGTCACGCAGACCTCGTCGGCACGCTGCTTTACGACGGCACGGCCGCCCCGGTTCTCACCGATATCGTGCCAGCGTGGCATGTCCGTGGTTGGACAGCTGCCTTGGCGGCAGTGGATTGTCTGTCCATGATGGGGGCTGATGAGGAGCTACTGCGGCGCTTCGATCACCTGCCGGATTTCGGTCAGTTGCTCGTTCGTGCGATGTGTTATCGACTTTTTGTCCACGCTGTTAGTCCAGAATCGCAGCCGGGTGCGTATCGCGGTCTGTTCCGCGCGGCTTCGCTAGTTCGCGCGTTTGTGTCTAAGTAACGCCGGGCAGTATTTACAGGCGTTTTTTGGGCGGGGGTATTTTTCTCCCTATTTCGAATAGGTGTTCGAGTGTTGGTCCGGAGGTTGTGCCACAATGGTGCACATGAACGTAGATGGAATGCCGAAGGTTCGGTTCGTCCAGGAGGAACCTCCTCGTCGTCGGCAGTGGTTGGGTACTGCGGTAGAGACGCTTTTCCCTTCCCATAATCAGGCGCTCGTGGTAGAGAACAAGCTTGTAAACCAGCCTGTTGTGCGTGTTTTAGGCGGTCCAGGGACTGGTAAGAGTTCGCTGCTGGCAGATCTCGCGGTGGACTACATGCAGGCGGGCATTCCGGCGGACAGCATTTTGGTGGTGTCACAGTCAAAAGAGGCCGCCGCGGAATTGAGGCGGGATATTGACAGGCGTTTTGCCTCTGAACTGGGGGAAGGCGGTTCGGTCGGGGCAGGTCAAGGTGGCATGGTGCGTGCCGTGCATTCGCTTGCCTATGCAGTAGTACGTGATGCCGCCGTCAGTCGGGGAGAGCCTGAACCATCGTTGACCACTGGTGCACGCCAAGATGCTGTCGTGCGGCAACTTTTGGCCGGTCATGCGGAAGATGGTGGTGTGTATTGGCCAGAGCGGTTGCGCCCGGCTCTTCCGTTAGTCGGTTTTTCCCGTGCGGTTCGTGACTTTCTGCTGCGTGCAGCTGAGCGGGGGATTGATGCCCCGAGGCTTCAGCAGCTCGGCGTGGACTATGGCATTGAGTCGTGGTGTGCGGCTGGCAAGTTTATGGCGGAGTATCAGCAGACTATGCGGTTGGCGTGGGAGCCCAGCCTGAACGCTGCAGAGATTGTCTCTGCGGCATTGATGGAGCTGGATGCAGACGCGCAAGCACTGGCTCGGTGGGGAAAGTCGGTGGTGCTGGTCGATGATGCTGAACACTTATCCCCGGAAGCTGCGCGTCTTGTGGATCGGTTTGTGTCGCAGGCGGCGGTGGCCGTCATTACTGGTGATGAAGATCAATCGGTATTCCACTTCCGCGGTGCTAATAATGACTATCTCCGGGGGACTGGTGAGGTCGAGTACAAGGCAATCCACTTACAGCAGTCTTACCGCTGTAACGCTGATATCGCGGATTTAGTCAACGCAGTTTCTCAGCGTTTGCCTAAGGCTCCTGCATACCGTGGCATTGTCGGTTCAGTTGGAACACAGGAAGCTCGTGAATCCGAAGTTGGAAACAACAGCGATACCGTCGCAGCGGAAAACTCGTACGCAGCTAAAAGTGCAGTAAAAATAGCTATTCATCCTTCTGAACGTGCACAGCGAGCCACAGTCGCGGACTATTTCCGGCGCCTTCATATTGACGAGGGAGTGGCATGGAAGGATATGGCTGTCATCGTCCGGTCCGGTGCAGGGGAGTCCTCTCTGTTCCGTGCGTTGTCGCGTGCGGGTGTGCCTGTGCAGATTGACCCAACGGACATCGTGCTAAGTCATCAGCGATTGGTGCGAGCGCTGATGGTGGCGTTGCGGGCAACTATGAACCAGCTCGATGACGTGGAGTGGGACGAGTTCCTCTCCGGCCCATTGGTCAACATGGATCCGATTGTCAAAGAGCGTCTGCTGCGCGGAATCCGAAAGGCCGACCTGTTCGGCGGGGCCGCGATGACTCAGCTCATCGGAATCTTGAAGGTAGAGGGACTCACAGCTGAACAGCTGGAGCTTATTGAGTCTCTGTCGCAGCGTGAACGTCAGGCGCTGCAGGTGCCGCTGGATCTGTTGAGCGCAGCTCGTGAAGCGTTGCGCGATGGTGTGGAAGCAACTTTGTGGGCAATTTGGCAGTCCACTGGTTTGGCAGACCATCTGGTGGCGGCATCGTTGCGCGGCGGTACAGCTGGCGCATCGGCTGACCGCGATTTGGATGCTGTGATGGCACTGTTCGACTTTGCTGGTGACCGTGTGGAGCTGAATCCAAAACTGACGGTTGACGGTTTTATCGCTTCTGTGGAAGAGCAGGAGCTGCCCATCGGCGCACGTGACCGTAGCGGGGTAGAGCGCGATGCCGTGCGCATTCTCTCAGCCCATGCGGCTCTGGGCAGGCAGTGGAAAGCAGTAGCAGTTGTCGGAGTCCAGGAAGGCCAGTGGCCCAGCCTCGGTGTGACTGGCTCGGTGATGAAGCAGAACGAGTTCATCGGTCTCGTTGATCACGGAATTGAGCCGCGGGAGTACATCAATTCCATGGCGGATGCGCTGGCGGAGGAACGCCGTTTGCTGCACGTCGCGGTATCACGGGCGAGCGACAGGGTACTGCTGACCGCAGTCGATTCTCCTGACGATGTTGGAGTTCCCAGTCCGTTTATTATCGAGCTCGTTGAAAAGCTCGGTAATTCGGTGACGGAGCTGGTGAAACAGTCGGAAGCCTCGTCGTCTGCGAACGGAGTCGGGGCTACGGATAATGAAGCAAACGCCGGCAATCCGGATGTTGCAGAGGCAGAAGATGTCGCATGGGCCGGTGAAGGCCTGCCACGGGTGCTCTCTGTGGAGTCACTGCTGGCAGAACTGCGTGCAGCCGTTGTGGACGATGCGGAGACTGAGACGCGGCGTCGACAAGCTGCACGTCAACTCGCGCGATTGGCGCAGGTTGAGGTTGCTGGCGCACATCCAGACACCTGGTGGGGGCTCCGTGCACCGTCGACTTCGAAGCCGGTAAATGACAAGAAGCCGATGAGGATCAATCCCTCCAAGGTGGAAGCAACCCTGAGTTGTCCGTTGAAGGCCATGTTGGATAAATCAGCACCGACATCGGCCATGTATCTGGGCTCTCTACTGCATCAGGCGGTAGAAGCAGTCGCCAAGGGAGTGACTGTGCCTGAGGCTCAGTCTGAGATCCGGCGTGTTTTTGGGGACCTGTCCGATGATCCGGAGTGGCGTAAGCGTACTGAGGAAGAGACCTGGTTGACCGGGCTGGAGGATTGGCAGCGGTGGATTGAGACTAAGAAAGATATCGGAACCGAGGTCCCAGTAAATGTCAACATCAACGATGACATCGTGATTGTCGGACGAATCGACCGGTTGATTGAAGACGCTGATGGTGCAGTTCAAATCGTCGATATTAAAACCGGTAAGACAGCGCCCTCCGGTAAAGAAGTAGAAGGACACGCACAGCTAGCTACATATCAACTGGCGCTGTCGAAGGGGAAGCTCGTTGAAAGCGGAGATGGGCTCGCTGTGGACAACGGCGAAGGCATTGAACAATCTGGGGCATACCTGGTATTTCCGCGAAAGTCACACAATAAGACCATTATCACTAGCCGCGAACAGTCAAAGCTCACGGAAGACAAGTTGGCTGACTGGGAGCGTCGCGTAGAGCAGGTAGCACGTGCGACGTCTGGCCCGCGTGCCTTGGCGCTCGCTGGTGATCATTGCAAGTTCTGCACGCTTTCGAAGGCGTGCCCGGCAGCAGAAGGGAATCGGTAGTCATGTCGGAGGAACGAACCATCATTGATCCCGTCACCCTGTCGGAGATGATGGGGCAGGACTTTCCGCCCACCCCGCAACAAGCGGCGGTAATCGGTGCACCGATGGAACCAATGCTTGTTGTCGCCGGTGCCGGTGCTGGTAAAACAGCGACAATGGCTGCCCGTGTTGTGTGGTTGGTCGCCAACGGCTTTATCCGCCCAGAAGAAGTTCTAGGTTTGACCTTCACCAGGAAGGCAGCGCGCGAGCTCGGCGTCCGTATCCGCCAACAGCTGAATGCGCTTGCTTCTTCCGCTGCATTTCGTGCACAAGCTTCACCAGAGGTGCTAGCAAGCCTCGAGGTCATTGCCCCAACCACGCTTACTTACGATGCCTATGCCTCTGAAGTCGTGAGCAATTATGGTCTTTTGCTGCCGACGGAGCCGGGGGTCACCATTATGGATGGCGCGACGCAGTGGCAGTTGGCCTGGGAAACAGCTCGCAATGTGACCGAAATTGATGTCGATATTGCGCCATCAACGCTGGCCAGTCGCATTATTGAGCTGGGGTCGAACATCGACTCAAACTTGTCTACCCCGCAGGCGATTCGCGAGGAAACCGAAGCGTTCATCAGCAATATTGAGCAGACCCCGCAGAAGGGTAAACGCGAGGGGCTAATTGGCGATCTACAGGGCATCGTCGATAAGCAGCGGGAGAGATTAGAGATTTTGCCGCTGGTAGAGCAGGTTCGAGCTCGGTGCAATGAAGAAAATGTAGCCACCTTTGGTATGCAGATGGCTCGTGCGGCCCGGCTAGCCACCGACTTCGCGGAAGTCGGGGAGGAGGAGCGGCGTCGCTTTAAGATCATCATGCTCGACGAGTACCAGGACACGTCGCACACACAGCGGCTGTTCCTGCGTGCGCTGTTCTCCGGTGGTTGTGTCACCGCTGTCGGCGATCCGATGCAGGCAATTTATGGCTGGCGAGGAGCAACGGCCGAAAACCTTGTGCAGTTTGTCAATGATTTTCCGCGGTCGGATGGGCAGCCAGCGGAGAAAAAGCAACTGACCATTTCTTGGCGAAACCCGCAGTCAGTGCTGCAGCTTGCTAACGCAGTCTCCGACCGTGCTTTTGCGGGGCAGGCTCGTACGGTAGAGGCACTGGATGCGGGGCCAAAAGCAGGTCAGGGCGAGGTGCAGCTTGCTTTCACTGCAACCGGTGAGGAAGAAGTTGCATACATCGCAGATTGCATGGAGGCGCAATTACGCGAATGTGAAGCAGCTGGCAACAAGCTCGATGCTGCCATCCTGGTTCGGACAAATGCTGAATCGGCTGTCTATTTAGATGCACTGTCTGAGCGGGGTGTGCCTGCAATCATTGTGGGACTCGCTGGATTGCTGCACTTGCCCGAGGTCATGGATATCACCTCGGTGATGAAGATATTGGTCGACCCCAGTTCAGACCAGGATGCTCTGCGTCTGCTACTCAGCCCACAGTTCAATTTGGGTGCCGCAGACGTGGAGGCACTTCGCACTCGTGTAGATCAGCTGGCAATCGCAGGAAAGGACGAGTTGGCCCGCAAGAAGGGCAACGTCGAAGAGACTTCAGACTCCTCACCGCTTTCCCAGCTCGCTCGCCAGTATGACAAGCTCGTGGAAGATGCCGAAGCAGCATCGTCCGCGGTGGGGCTGGGGCACGCCATCGCCGACCCGGATATTCGTTTTTACGACGGCACCCCGCTGGCGCGCGGCAGTGTGGAAAAAAATGGGCGGTTGGTCTGCAGCGAGTCACTGAACTACACAGATGAAGCAATGGTGCGCATCGCACAGTTGGGTGCAAGCCTACGAAAACTACGCCGGTTCTCGCTGAATAAGCCTCTGCCGGAACTGGTCGAGGACATCGCTACTGAGTTTGGAATTCGCGTAGAAGCAGCGGCCGGACAGTACGGTTCCGCTACCGCGATAACCAGGCCGACAACCGCACATCTGGATAGGTTTGTCGATATCGCTGCGACGTATTCTCAAAATATCTCGGACGATGTGACAGGGTTTTTGAACTATCTGGAATTCGCTGTCGAACACGATGATGGCTTGGAGCGGGCACCTATGAACATGCCGGAAAACTGTGTCCAAATCATGACTATGCACAAGTCAAAGGGCTTGGAGTGGGAAACCGTTGCTGTTCCGGGCATCACCACCAGCAAGTTCGACAACGTTGATTTGTCATCGTGGCTCACCAATTCAGTTCAACTTCCTCCTGGTGCAATTACCCAAGTGGATCCGCTAACGGCTAGTGCAGAAACAACAGAGGATGCAACACAGCTTGCAGCAGGCGATTGGGCTCCTGTCGCTGATTCTGTCGATAGCAATGCCCCTGAACTGGACATATCAGGCGCAGATAACCAGACCGACCTCAACAAGGTGATCAAAGCCTACAAGGAAGAGCTGCGAGAAGTGGAAAGGGAAGAGAAGCAGCGCCTTTTCTACGTTGCCATGACTCGCTCTGCAAAAAAGCTCATTGTTACTGCAAGCAGGCGGCCTAATCCGAGCTTGAAGAATCCCACTGACGTGTCGGCAGACTTCGCAGCCATCGCCACGCAATTCAGTGACTATGTGGTGTCGTGGACAGATGGGGAGGACCCTGAGGTAGAGGACACTGAAGTCGATTTGGACTGCGACACTGCGGTTGATGGGGTGGTCTGGCCCGTCGATACCCTGGGCAACCGCCGAGATAGTGTGCAGCGAGCAGCCGAAAGCGTCATGCGCTACATGGGCGAAGACCAGGATGAGCGCCCCATTGCAGGTGACCTGTCTGAGGTATGGGAAACGGAAACGACCATTCTCGTGGATGAAATCCTTCGAGCTAAGGCCGCGGAGATTCATCTACCAATGCCGACAAGCATGTCCACTAGCGAATACCAAGCCATGATTGCGGATCCGGTCGCGTTTGCTCGACGGAAAGCACGCCCGGTGCCGTTTAAGCCAAACCGATTCGCGCGCCGAGGTACGGCATTCCACGCTTGGTTGGAGAATCGCTTCGGTGCACACAGTCTGCTGGACGATGAGGATCTCTTCGGGGATCAACTGGATGACTTCCTCGGCACAGAGCAAGTCGCGTCCGAACGCGAACTGGAGAAATTGAAGGCGAATTTCGAGGCATCTGAGTGGGCTGACCGCACGCCAACGCATGTAGAGGTGCCGTTTGAAATTGCCATCGGGCAGAGGCGGGTCGTCGGCCGAATCGACGCGGTGTTTAACGACAACGGGAAGTGGAGCGTCATTGACTGGAAGACAGGCCAGATGCCGCGCGGAAAGGAAAGGGAAGTAGCGGCGCTACAGCTGGCGATTTACCGCCTGGCGTGGTCGGATAGGCTGCGCGAGATGGGAATGGAAACTGCCCCCGAAGACATTGAAGCTGGGTTCTTCTACGTTTCGGCAGGACGGACGCTAATACCAGATGAAGCGCTACTGCCAAGCAGGATAGAGTTAGACAGGAAGATGCGCGAGCTGATTGGATAATCATCTACGTATGTAACTGCCGCGTGGCCGTGGCCAGTTATCCAGGTGAAAGCAGCAGTTTGTATGCGCTATTTTTCACCGGGAGGAGTTTTCATGAAAGGCAGGCGAGGAGCGGTTGCGTAATCCAATTCGGAAATCTTCGGGATACGAAACCGGGCTCAATGATCTTCCCGGGCATGCACTGCTGGGAGTCATTGGCCTGCCTGAGTCCGCGCCGAAGAATCCTTGGCGGCTAATCATACGTCGTTTGAACTACGCCGTATTTTTGCTGCTGATTGCATCCGTCGTGGTTTACTACGACCGCAACGGATATACGGAGCCTCTCACCTTCATCGATGCGGTGTATTACTCGGCTGTCAGTCTGTCGACGACGGGCTACGGTGACATCACGCCGGTGACACAGAGGGCTCGATTACTCAATATTTTGATCATTACGCCACTGCGTGTGGCCTTCCTTGCTCTCTTGGTCGGTACTACTCTGACCGTTTTGACCCAAGAATCTCGGAAAACCCTGCAAATTCAGCGCTGGAGGAGACAGTTGCGCAACCACACCGTCGTTATCGGATACGGCACCAAGGGTCGTTCTGCCATTGCAGCTCTTCTCGCGGACGGCGTAGATCCGGCAGAAATCGTTGTCATTGATACGGACAAGGAAGCACTCGACCACGCTTCGAATCAAGGCTTGGCGACGGTGCATGGGTCGGCTACTAAATCCGATGTGCTGAAGTTAGCTGGTATTCAGCGTGCCCGCTCTATAGTCGTTGCACCGAACAAAGATGACACAGCGGTGCTGGTCACGTTGTCGGTCCGTGAGTTGGCGCCGGGTGCCTCAATTGTGGCCTCGGTGCGTGAATCAGAAAACCGCCACTTGTTGACGCAGTCAGGTGCAGACCAAGTGGTTATTTCTTCTGAAACCGCCGGCCGAATGCTGGGGCTGGCCACGGTGACTCCTTCGGTGGTTGAGATGATGGAAGACCTCCTGAGCCCGGATGAAGGATTCTCTGTTGCAGAGAGGCTGGTCACCGAAGAGGAAATCGGTGCCAGCCCACGGCACCTCGCGGATATTGCACTCGGCGTGGTGCGCTCGGGTGAGCTGTACCGAATTGATTCACCGGAGTGTGAGTCGGTGGAGCCAGGCGACCGGCTGCTGTACGTCCGCCGTGTCTACAGCAATGACGAATAGCACTCGACCAGTTTAAAAAATGGGGTCTAACAACTTTTTGACTTACTCAGAGGCGGATGTGAACGAGCCGGATTATCTAGCTGGGCTGGATCCAGACCAGCGCGAGGCAGCAACGGCTCCGATGGGGCCGGTGTGCATTCTTGCTGGAGCCGGTACAGGTAAGACCCGAACAATTACTCATCGCATCAAGTACCTCATTGACCAGGGGTTTGTGCAGCCGCAGAAGGTATTAGCGGTGACATTTACCTCGCGTGCAGCAGGGGAGATGCGCGACCGCCTGGCAAAGATGGGAACGCCTGGAGTCCAGGCGCGTACTTTCCACTCGGCAGCTCTTCGCCAGCTGCGCTACTTCTGGCCCCAAGTCGCCGGTGATATGCCCTGGCAGCTGTTGGATGACAAGAAATTCCGTGTCGTCGCCCAAGCAGTACGCCGGGTGGGCCTGGACACCTCCAAGGAAACGATCCGCGATGTCATGGGCGAGATTGAGTGGGCGAAGGCCACTCTGGCCGGTGCGGATCAGTACCAGGCCGCGCTGCGGGAGCATGGGCGCACGGCGCCTCTGTCTGCGGAAAAAATTGTCGATTGCTATCGCGCTTACGAGGACATAAAAACCACTCCTGACGGGCTATTGCTTGACTTCGACGACCTGCTCATCCACACCGCCGGTGCGATGGAGAATTCCCGTGCAGTGGCGGAGGAATTCCGCAACCAGTATCGGTGCTTCGTCGTCGATGAGTACCAGGATGTGACCCCGTTACAGCAGCGAGTTCTCAACGCCTGGCTGGGAGACCGTGACAACCTCACAGTTGTCGGGGACGCCAACCAGACGATTTACTCCTTCACAGGGGCGACTCCGCAGTACCTAATGAACTTCTCTCGGGACTACCCGGAAGCCACAGTGGTCCGCCTGCAGCGGGACTACCGATCGACCCCACAGGTCGTCGAGCTGGCCAACAAAGTCATCGGCCGTGCGCAGGGGCGTATCGCCGGCTCGCGGCTGAAACTGATTGGGCAGCGTGAAGACGGCCCGGAGCCGACTTTCAATCAGTACGACGATGAGCCGATGGAAGCTCGTGCGACCGCGCGCAGCATCAAGCGGCTTATCGACGCGGGAACGCCGGCATCGGAGATTGCCGTTTTGTACCGCATCAACGCACAGTCCGCAGTTTTTGAGCAGGCTCTGTCCGAGGTAGGAGTCGCCTACCAGGTTCGTGGCGGGGACGGTTTCTACCAGCGTCCCGAGATCCGCGATGCCATCGCCGCACTTGTGCGAGTTTCCCGTTCCTCACGGACCGTTCCGACATTGCAGGGCACGAATCTATTGGATTTGGTCAAGCAGGTTTTCGCGGGTCTTGGCATGACTGACCAAGAGCCGGAAGGCGCTGGTGCCAGGGAACGTTGGCAGTCACTGCGCGCCCTATTTGACCTGTGTAAGGACATCGTTCATGCCAACACCGAGGTCAATATCCAGGCGCTCCTCGGCCAATTGCACACCCGGCAGCAGGCCAAACATCCACCGACGCTGGATGGCGTGACGCTGGCTAGCCTGCATGCAGCCAAGGGGCTGGAGTGGGATGCGGTGTTCCTCGTTGGGCTTACCGACGGTTCGCTGCCTATCCAACATGCGCTGAATAAATTCGACCGATCTCCTGCACAGGGGGCGGAAGCCATCGAAGAAGAGCGCCGTCTGTTCTATGTCGGCATTACTCGAGCCCGCGAACATCTGGAGCTATCTTGGTCATTGTCGCGGACAGAAGGCGGCCGCAGGTCACGTCGCCGCACACGATTCCTCGATGAACTCGACATTGATGTCTCTGACTACTCGGCTGAGGCACAGCGAAGCTCAAGGAGCTCTAGTTCCCGCAGTAAGCGTCAGCAGTCCAAACAGTGCAAGGGCTGCACTAAGCCATTGCATACCGATGCCGAGCGGATTTCAGGGCGTTGTGAAGAGTGCCCAGTCAGCGCGGATCCTGCACTACTGGAAGCATTGCGTGCATGGCGTCTGGAAATGTCGAGGGAAATGACGGTCCCCGCATTCGTGATCTTCTCCGATGCGACCCTTCTGGCCATCGGTGAGCAGCAGCCGACTACGCCGGAGGAACTTCTGCAAATTCCGGGAATTGGAGAAGCGAAGCTCAATCATTTCGGCGAAGGCATCTTGGGAATCGTCAATTCTTTTGTGAATTCCTAGCCAGATTCTGCTCAAGGCACTTCGAATTACATGAACTGCATCTGCGAGTTGCCATGACCACACACTGGGCACTGCGGGTGGGGAGCAACAGTAGTGCGGGTGATATCGAGGCTTTCCAGATCTATGCGCACCTCCGTTGCACATAGATCTGAGAGATCCGGCCGCCGCAGCTGCCCAACCAACAGTGGCACCGCTGTGTTCAGCCATTCCGGTGCGGCTACGGGCGTAAAAGTGCGAAGCTGTAGCGCAATCAGTGCCCGGACGGGGTCGCGGTCTCGTCGATAAGCTTCGAAACACATCGAGCAGGGCCCTTGACCTGGGTGAACAAGCGGCCCAAGAATCAGTGCCCCATCGCGGAAATGCGTGTGCAGATGCTCAATTCCACGATGAAACAGAGCGCGAACCAAGGGCATGCTCGGTACTTCCATGCCCGTGACCACCGCGAGCCCGATCTCTTCCGGTGTGGATTGAGATATTTTCAGCGTCGCATTGCGAGTGGGCGACATTGCCGTCGTCCAACTACCACAACCCGTGCGACGAAGCTCCTTTAAAAGTCCGGTGCGCAAGCTGTCCCGACCAATCAGCGTAATCCTCCGCCGTGTCGGTGGTTTTTGGACCAGTGCGGCTCGGTGAAGGTCGGAGATAAGTGCGGTAATGAACTGCGGTGACAGTTTGTCGTGACTGTCAGTAAAGGCCTCGCTTAAGGTGCTACCTCTATGAGCTGCAAGAAGCGCCGAGAAGACAGGCCCCGGCGGGGTGCCGTCGGAAAGCGGAAGAATCATGCTGCGCTCCGGTTCCACGCCGAACTGAATCCGCGCGCCTGGGCGCATGACAATCGGTACCTCCGGCCGCAGCGCGTAGTCCGTGGCAGGCGCGGCAAGTGTTTGTGCCGCGGGTGTGTGCGAACCTATTACGCCAGCCGTACCATCCCGCCCCCGAGACGTATCCCTGTATTCCCCCATAAAAATATCTTTTACCCCGGGGCCAGCTTTTACGCAATCGCAGCGCAGAGCATATACGCTTAAAAAGCATGAGCACCAAGCGACCTGAGTACGGCCCGGATGTTGAGGTTCGGCGCTCGAAGCGCCGCCGCCGTACTGTGTCCGCCCGCGCGGAGGGAAACCGGATCATTGTCATGGTTCCGGACGATCTCAGCGCCGCTGCGGAAAAACAGCAGGTCAATGAAATTGTTGCGCGAGTGCGGAAGAAAGTTGGCAGCAACCTGGATAATTCCGAGCTGGAGCGCCGCGCACGGCTGCTCTCTCGTACGGTGCTGGAAGATCGCCCGCGGTTCGAGTCAATCAAATGGGTCAAGAACATGTCGCGCAGGTGGGCATCCGTCACCGGCGGCGTCGATAGTCCGGGGCGCATTCGCATTTCGCACAGGCTTGCCGACGTCCCGGGGTACGTCCTCGACGACGTCATTGTGCACGAACTGGTGCACACTTTCGTCGACGGTGGTCATACCGAAGAGTTTTGGTATTGGGCGGCAAAAGCCCCGTACCACGAACGGGCACGGGGCTATTTAGAGGCGTATCAGCGCTGGGGAACCCAGAGCTAACTCGCTACTTATCGTCGTCGGCGTCGCCAGAATTGTCCTCGTCGGCGTCACTGTCGTTGCCGTCAGCCGCGCGCTTTTCGGCTTCTTTGCGCAGCTGCTCTTCAAGCTCTGCGATCGGGTCGAAGTCATCGTTTTCCGAGCCGCCAAGAACCGAGTCAATAAAGGCTGCGGGTTCATCCAAATCCTCTGCCACGGGCAGGAAGTCCGGGTGATCCCAGACCTTGTCGCGCCGCTCGATGCCCACAGCGGTGGTCAGACGGTGCCACAAGTTGGTTGCCTCACGCACCTTGGGGGATCCGAGGTCAATGCCGGTGGCCTTCTCCAGTGCCTGTTCAGCACCTTCGGTGGCGCGGCGACGACGCCAGGCTTCATCCAGTTGTGCGGCACCCGGTAGACGCTCACCGAGGGCATCGGTGACAACCATGTCCACCCACCCTTCGACCAGTGCTAGCAGCGTCTGGAAACGAGTACGAGCATTCTCGTTACGAGAACGGATCTTCGGGCTCAGATCCATATTCTGCAGCTCGCTCATAGCTTCCTGCATACGCTGCGGATCCTGCATGTTCTCAATATCCAGACCGCGGGCGGCCTCTTCAATCGCGGAGTAGTCGATAACGATGCCGGCAGCGTACTCCTCGACAGAGGAAATCATGCGTTCAGCCAGCCATGGCACGCGGTCGAAGAGACGCTGGTGGGCAGCTTCGCGGGCAGTGGCGTAGATAAACAGATCGCGCGCGGGAACCTCGAGTTCCTCCGCGAGAGCGACGAGATGCGTTGGCAGCAGTACCGCCGCACCAGTGGTGTGTAGCGGCAGCCCGAGGTCAGAACCAGTCAGGCTCGTCTGTGCCAACTCAGCCAGCGCATTTCCTAGCTGAGTACCGAAACTCATCGAGTTCATCTGGCGCATGATGCCCAGCATCGGCCCCATCATCTCGCGAGCTTCCTCTGGAACGCCTTCGAGGGAGGCATCACTCATGCGGCTGGCGACGGGATCGACAAGGCGAGTCCATGTCGACTTGGTGTTCTCCAACCACTGCAGGCTATTCCACGCTTCTACGCGGTTGACACCAGCCGGCAGGGAGGTGACGTCATCTAGCCACAGTTCTGCCAGGCGCAGGGAATCAGTCAGCGCCTCGCGGGCTGAGTCCTTCACCGGAGCCGGGTTACCAAGACGGGTCCGCGCAACGCGCTCGGCCGCGTCGTAGTTGACAGGGCCAGAGTTAGACTCCTGGAATCGCTGCCCCATGCCGGAGAACATCTCGCCGAACTGGTTGAGAATATCGCCCAAGTTCGGCTGGTCCCCCTTGCCGGAGGCGCCGCTGCCGGGCTGCCCGGGGCCGCCGAAACCGAAGCCACCGGCGCCGCCCATGCCACCGAAGGGAAACCCGAAGAAACCGAAAGGACCGCCCTGGCCGCCCTGACCGCCCTGACCGGAGTCATTGTTGCCAGCGTCGTCGCGATCGTCATCATTGTCGTTCGGACCAAAGCCAAATCCGTTAGAACTCATGCTCCCACCGTACCGGGCAATGACTCGCGTGAGTACTCAAAAGCACCACTTTATTGGCAACTTCGCGCCCAGCGAACAGACACGGACAAGATTCATCAGGTGTCCAGTAGGCAGATAGCGAGAATGTAGGGTGTTATTTGTGAATCGTCGTACCCAAACTCTTGTTGCGGGCGCTGTGCCCATCGCCGCGTTGGCAACTGTGCTCTCGCTGCCAACGCTGACAGTGCCCTATGCCGCGCAGGGGCCTGGCCCGGTCTTCGATGTCCTCAGCGATGTCGAGGGCAAGAGCATTATCTCGGTCAGTGGCAGTGCTGCGGACTCCGAACGCTCTAAGGGCACGCTGGATATGACAACCGTCGCAGTCAGACATAACCTGACATTGCCGCAGGTCATTGGCCTGTGGTTCGATCGTGACAACGATATCGTCCCCATTGAGGCGGTCTTCCCTCCGGGCCAGAGTCAAGACGAGGTGGAAGAGGAGAACAAGGCTGCATTCACCGAGTCGGAGGCCAATGCCACCTCCGCTGCGCTGGCACATCTCGGGTTGCCGATGGAAGTCACCGTCGCCTACACAGTGCCGGATAGTCCCGTCGATGGGCGACTGCATGAAGACGATGTGATTCTCGCCGTGGATGGGGTGGCCGTAAGCAAGCCTGAGCAAGTCAAGGCGATTATTGCCGGACGCAACCCGGGCGATACTGTCACGTTGAGGGTCAAGTCTGCGACCGTCGACAAGCAGAAGACTGCTAAGGGCGAGGACTCTGACCCCGAGAAAGCCGGCGATATTTCTGTGACACTGGTGGAAAACCCGCATCAGAAGAATGCCGCGCTCCTCGGCGTTGGGATGGGGGCGCAATCCGCGGACGACACCAAGGTTGAGTACCAGCTCAGCGGCATTGGAGGTCCGTCTGCGGGTCTCATGATGACGCTCGGAGTGATTGACAAGCTGAGTCCAGGCGATCTGACCGAGGGGCAGCACCTCGCTGGCACCGGCACTATTGACGCTGCCGGCAACGTGGGCGAAATCGGTGGCATTACACACAAAATCTCGGCCGCCCGAGATGAGGGCGCCGAGATGTTCTTCGTGCCGGAAGGCAATTGCGCAGAGGCTGTGACCGCCGACCGAGGCGATATGAAGTTGGTAAAAGTCTCTGTGCTTGACGACGCGCTTGCGGCAATCGAAAAGCCGGAGACCGCGCAGACCTGCTCGTAGTTTTTGCCGTAGTCCCTACGAGCAGCTGCTAGTTTCAGCTAGTTCTTGCTGAAGGCCTCGAAGTTTTGCTGAGACTGCCATTTATCAATCTCTGCAGCCGTTGCGCGCAACTGCGGGTCAAATTTGAGGTAGGCCTTTGTCTCGCGCGCAATGAGCCCGGACAGGACAATCAGACCGATGAGGTTCGGTAGCGCCATCAGACCGTTGAGAGCCGAGGCGACGGACCAGACGGTTTCCAGATGAGTAACAGCGCCGACGAAGACTACGCAGGTGAAGACCGCACGGTAGAGACCGGTGCCGCGGCGACCGACCAGGGACTCGAATGCGCGCTCACCGTAGTAGGACCAGCCCAGCATGGTGGAGAATGCGAAGAAGACAACCGACAGCGTGACGATTGTGCCACCCCAGTGGCCAGGCAGTCCGCGGGAGAATGCCTCAGCAGTCAGAGCGCCAGTGTCGACGTTGCCATCCTGCCAAACACCGGTGCTGATGATAACCAGGCCGGTGAAGGACACGACGATGATGGTGTCAATGAAGGTCTGAGTCATGGAGACCAGACCCTGACGAACCGGGTGAGTGGTCGATGCGGCGGCAGCGGCGATAGCACCGGAACCCAGGCCCGACTCGTTGGAGAACAGGCCGCGGGCAACACCCATCTGCAGGGCGAGAATCAGCGTGGATCCTGCGAACCCACCAACAGCCGCGGTGCCGGTGAAAGCATCGGTGAAGATGAGCTTGAAGGTCTCGGGCAGCGCCGAGACATTGGCGACGAGCACCCACACGGCCGCACCGATGTAGAGCACAATCATCATCGGCACAAAGCCGGCGGTGATGCGGCCAATCGACTTAATGCCACCCATCAGAGCTGCGCCTACCAGGATGAACATGATCATGCCGGAGAGCGTCGGATCGATGTCGAAGCTGTTTTCCAGGTTCGAGGCCACGGCGTTGCCCTGGGTCAGGTTGCCGATACCAAACGCTGCCAGCGCAGCGAAGACGGCGAAGAGAATGCCCAGCGTCTTACCAAAACCATTCGGGATGGCCTTGCGCAGGTAGTACTGCGGACCACCGGACTGTTCGCCAGCTGCATCGACCTGACGGTACTTCACACCCAGGAATGCCTCGGAGTACTTCGATGCCATACCAAGCAGGCCGGTCACCCACATCCAGAACAGCGCACCGGGTCCACCCAGGCCGATCGCGGTAGCGACACCGACAATGTTGCCGACACCGACTGTTGCCGCGAGAGCCGTCGCAAGCGCCTGGTAGTTGGTGATATCTCCCTCGGCGTCTTCGTCGTTACGGTCGATGAGTCCGAGGCGCAGTGCCGGGCCGAGTTTGACCAGGTGAATTGCACCCAGGCGAATGGTCAAAATGATTCCGGTGCCGATCAGCGCGGGGATCAGGAGATACGGACTCCAAATAAAACTATCCGCCGCTGAGGCAAAATCGCTGAAGCTTTCCATGCTGTGGAACTTTACTGGTAGAAAGCCTAAATTCGATCATTAAATTCTCAGAAAATGATTATTGTGCTACTAATTCGCCACAAGTGGGGGTAAACACATTCCGACGAAAGCAAAAACTATTCCGCCAATCAGTGTGAGAGCAAGGTACCCACATGCCCTCCAAAAGTGTTGGTTCTTAAGGCGTACGATCTCTCCGGCGAGTGTGGACCACGTCGACAGGCCGCCGGCGAAGCCAATCATTACCGTCGCATAGGCCAGGGCAGGCGTCATGCCATTGCTTATCGACGTTCCCCGCGACCACACCACAGCAGCGACACCGGCGACGAAGCAGGCAATCATATTCGCGGTCCACGTTCCGGGCAGTTTGGAATCAGCCCACTTCACCGCAAGTTCGGCCAGCGCATAGCGCAGCGCTCCACCTACTGCCGCGCCAACTGCGATAGCGAGGATGGCAGACAGCGCCGAGGAAAAAGAGCCGAGGAGATCGCCGGTCATTCCGCGACCTCCCGTGCGCACTTGGTGCCCAACCAGTAGGCGAGAGGGCAGCACAGCAGATGAATAAGTCCGACGCTCACAATCAGTACGACTGACGTGTCCGCTTGCACCAACAAGAGAATGACAAATGCGGAGAAAGTGGTGAAACCGCCACAAAAGCCAGTACCGCAGAAAGCGGAAAGCCGAGGATTAGCAAACGCGATACTGCTGACCAGGCCGAAGAGAAAGCAGCCCAACAAGTTGATGGCAGTGGTCGAAACTGCGCTAGTTCCCGAGCTCACAATCGCATCGATTGCCGCGCCGAGCAGAAAGCGACTTACCGCGCCAATAGCGGCACCGCCGGCGACAACCAGGGCCATGAGAACCTGCGCCCGTCCTGCTGATGGCAGTTTCGCAACGACAGATTCCTCATTCACGGTGAAAACGCTAGCACAGTGGCGAAAGGGGAGGTAGGCGCCGACAATTCGGAATCTTTCACCAGGAGGTGTTCCCGTCGGCACGCGACAATCTACCTACTGCACCCTATTGCAGGGGCGAGTTTGCCTTACCGAGTGGTTCTTGCCATGCGCGCTGACCCTAAAACGGGGACACTGGGGAAGAGGAAGCGCATTTAAGTCCGGTTTCCCCATTCCGGCCGGCTCGTCGGCGGTGAAATCGGTGGTTGCGCAGTTCGCCGATTCAGCAGGAGGATACCCACAATGGCTCATGAGCGCGCCGGGCAATTGGCCCAGCCATCCGACCTTATCGATGTCGCGGAACTGGTCACTGCTTACTACACAAAGCACCCGGATCCGAATAACCCCGACCAGAAGGTCGTCTTCGGTACTTCCGGTCACCGCGGTTCCTCCCTCGACGGCGCTTTCAACGAAGACCACATTCATGCCACCACTCAGGCCATCGTGGATTACCGCAAGGGCCAGGGCATTGAAGGCCCGCTCTACGTCGGTCGCGATACCCACGGCCTGTCCGAGCCGGCAATGATTTCCGCCCTCGAGGTGCTCACGGCCAACGGCATCACCGTGATGGTTGACGCTCAGAATCGCTACACGCCGACTCCGGCCGTCAGCCACGCGATTCTGACGTACAACCGCGACGTGGAGGGAGGTCCGACGGGGAGTAGCTCCGCGCGTGCCGACGGCATCGTGATTACCCCTTCCCACAATCCGCCACGGGATGGTGGTTTTAAGTACAACCCGCCGACTGGTGGTCCGGCGGACGCGGATGCGACGGACTGGATTGCAGCTCGTGCCAATGAATACTTGGCTAAGGGCCTGGATGGGGTTAAGCGCCAGCTGGTGGATAAGGCCGGAGACCTCGTCGTAAAGCACGACTACCTCAACGCATACGTGTCGGACCTGCCGAATGTTGTCAACCTCGACGCCATTCGTGATGCCGGCGTTCGTATCGGCGCTGACCCAATGGGTGGTGCGTCGGTGGATTACTGGGGCGCAATTGGCGATGCGCATAACCTAAACCTGACCGTGGTCAATCCGCTGGTTGATGCGACCTGGCGTTTTATGACGCTGGATACAGACGGCAAGATTCGTATGGACTGCTCCTCGCCGAATGCGATGGCGTCCTTGATTGGTAACCGCGATAAGTTCGACATCTCCACCGGCAATGACGCGGACTCCGATCGCCACGGAATTGTCACACCGGACGCGGGTCTAATGAACCCGAACCACTACCTGGCCGTTGCCATTGACTACCTCTTCGCACACCGTCCGGGCTGGTCGCAGGAGACCGCGGTCGGTAAGACGCTGGTGTCTTCGTCGATGATTGACCGCGTCGTTGCCAATTTGGGCCGCAAGCTCGTGGAAGTTCCAGTCGGTTTCAAGTGGTTCGTCCCGGGTCTGCTCGGCGGCACCATCGGCTTCGGTGGTGAAGAATCCGCTGGTGCATCGTTCCTGCGTCACGACGGCACTGTGTGGTCTACCGATAAGGACGGCATCATCCTGGACCTCCTGGCCAGCGAGATCAAGGCCGTGACCGAGAAGACTCCATCGCAGCTCTACGCAGGACTCGCCGATAAGTACGGTGCCCCGGCTTACGCCCGCACCGATGCGGACGCAACCCGTGAGCAGAAGGCAATCCTGAAGAAGCTCTCGCCGGAGCAGGTCAAGGCCGACACCCTGGCAGGGGAGACCATCACGGCCAAACTGACTGAAGCACCGGGCAACGGCGCTGCGATTGGTGGCCTCAAGGTGGTTACGGAGAACGCTTGGTTCGCGGCGCGTCCGTCGGGCACTGAAGATAAGTACAAGATCTACGCGGAGTCCTTCAAGGGCGCGGATCACCTGGCACAGGTTCAGGCTGAGGCGCAGGACGTGGTCTCGGCAGTTCTGAACGGGTAATCGGTAGCCGTTGGGCTAGCTGTAAACAGTTAGCCTGTACTAACATTTCTGTGTATGAAGAATTTCGTAGGCGTGGTGGCACGATTCGGCCTGGCTGCAGTTTGGTTGTACTCGGGTCTTATCAAACTGCTGAACCCGCTGGAATCGCGTCAGGCAGTTCAAGCTTATGAGCTGCTGCCGAGCGATTTGGTGCCGATGGTAGCGGTTGCGCTGCCCGCTTTCGAAGTCATCCTTGGACTCCTGCTGGTATTGGGGCTTTTCCTGCGCCCGGTAGCGGTGTTGTCTGGCGCGCTCTTGCTGGTGTTTATCGGCGGCATTATCTCGGCGTGGGCGCGCGGCCTGCAGATTGACTGCGGGTGCTTTGGTGGCGGTGGCTACGACGAGAACGCTGGCCCCGCTACGTATCTGACGGAAATCGCCCGAGATATAGGTTTTCTGGCCTTGGCTGTATTTGTGTACGTATGGCCGTGGAAGAAGTTTGCCATTTACGCCTAGTCCGCTGGCTAGAGGGGAAGCCTAGCAACCATTTCCGTTTTCTCAGGCGCAATTGTGTCATTGGCAAGAAAACACCGCTATCGTAAGCGGTGTGAGTCAGAAGATTAAGAATCCAAATGAAAAGGGCAGTGGCTTCGTCGTCGGCCTGATTGCTCTTCTTGCTGTCGTTGCAGTTGTTATCGGTGGCGTTATCTACATCGGCCGGTCGCAGCCGATTGAGGGACTGCCAGATGAGGACGTCGACTTCTCCGTCGCACTCGACGGCGATGTCATCCGACTGAGCAAGGACGGCGCCGAAGGGGCTAAAACAGCCACGATTTTTGAGGACTTCTCGTGCCACTACTGTGCTCAGATGAGCGAAGAGGGCCACGATGATGAGCTCAAGGCGCTAAACGACGGCAAGCTTGTCGCTGAATACCGCACGCTGAACTTCCTGGATGGTCAAGAGAAGGAGCAGCGTGACGGTCACTCCACTCGCGTCTTCGCGGTTGCCCGCAAGATTGCTGAGACCGGTGATGCTCGCGCATATTGGAACTTCCGCACAATGATGATGGCTGACCAGCAGAACTCTGTCACGTGGAGCGATGATGAGTTGGCTGACCGTCTGGAGCAGCTCGGTGTTGCTGACGAAATTGTCAGCGAAGTCCGTTCCGGCATCGACACCACCGAGGCTAAGGCAAGCGCAAATGCCAACTTCGATGACCTTGAGAAGCGCTTGGGCAAGGTTTCCTCACCGCACGTCTTTGTCGATGGCAAGGATATTCTGGAGAACATTTCCGGTGATGGCGGACTGGGGCAGTGGGTCAAGGTGGCCCTGCGCTAGGTTCCGTGCACGCTCACACGATTCATCTTCAGTTCATGTTCGGCAGATCTGCTCTAGGGCACTCGACGAATACGTAAAAGAGTGTTCTACATGCGGATTTGGTGATACATGACAGTGCCATGTAGCCTTTGAGGAGTCCACAGCGGAGGGTGAAAGCCACTTCGATGTTGATTCTGGGGCTATGGCGCAGCTGGTAGCGCACCACACTGGCAGTGTGGGGGTCACGGGTTCGAGTCCCGTTAGCTCCACCAGTAGAAAAACCCTCGGTCGTTATGACCGGGGGTTTTCTTGTATCTGCCCTGGGGTAGTGTGCTCGCCGTTTACCTCAATGATTGGTAATCCGTATGGCTGTAGCAACTTTGTCTGAACGGTGGAATACTGGGGGTATGGCACACAACGACTCCGTTATTCAGAAACTGTCCACCGAAGAATCCCTTGAGCTGCTGGCTACGCAGACTTTTGGGCGGCTGGTTGTTCGTCGTAAAGACGATATGGATCTTTTCCCGCTGAACTACGTCGTTCATGAGGGAAGCATTTACTTCCGCACTGCCGAGGGGTCGAAGCTCTTTACTGTTTCTCTGAACCACGATGTTCTTTTTGAGGCCGACTTTGTTGACAAGGATGCTCAGAAGGCCTGGTCGGTCATCGTTAAGGGGGACGCAGAGGTTCTCACCTCCCGCGCGGATATTAACGCTGCAGATGAGCTGCCGCTGAAGCCCTGGCTGCCGACGTTGAAGTACAACTACGTGCGCATTACCCCGAACGATGTTTCGGGTCGCCATTTCCACCTCGGTGAGGAGCCGAATCGCTACGAAGCGTAGCGGTGGCATATGGCACTTTTGCTTGACGACGGTGGGGGCTCCGTCGTGAAGCAAAGATAGCAGCGTGCAAAGGCAGCTTTTAGTGACTGAGCACCGCCGTTAGCTGTTTTTTTAAAAATTGTTGGGTTAAATTACCCAAAAGCGCCCTAAGTGAGATTCAACGCGTTACAGTCGCAAATGTGACGTGCACCATAGAATCGACCGATGGGGTGCCAGCGCAGCCCGATGTGCGCAGGCAGTCCCCACGTATGCAGAAGATCGTAGATGAAGCGCGCGCGATGCTGCGCGAATCGGGCTGGAGTGCTATCAGCATGCGCCGCCTAGCGGCGCGGCTCGATGTGAAGGCGCCATCGCTGTACAAGCACATCAGCGGCAAAGAAGAGCTCCTTCAGCTGCTGCTGACCGAGAGCCTCGAGAATCTGGGCAAGCGTATTCATGCTGCCATTGATGAGGAATGCACTTCGGCGTCTCTGCTGCAGGCGTACCGCCAGGCAGTTCTCGACGATCCGCATGGTTACCGGCTGATGAGTCGCACTAATTTCGTGAATGTCGTCTCGCCTTCGTCGTTGGATGCCTGGATTCGCGATGCATTCATTAAGGTTGCCGGCGATGAGCCTAAGGGATTGGCCATGTGGGCGTTCGCCCACGGTTTGGTGACCGCCGAGCTCGTCCAGGATGGTTCACCTGCGCTGGAACCCAGCGCCGAAGCCGGTGCGGCAGACAGCTTGGCCGCAGTTGGGGCTATTTGGGGCGCTGGCGCGGAGGCCTTTTCTTAAGGGTTTGATCTTAAGAGGTTTCTCTTAAGGGGTTTGCTGCTCTGTCCGGGACGCTAGATTGGTGGCCCGGGGCAGTAGCCTAGCGCCACCAGGAATCGGCCGGTCCGGGCGGGACGGCTCGCTTGTGCCGGGAAATGGAGTAGAGGTGCTCGATTCGCGCGGCATCCTCATCTGAGACAGCCTTGCCTTCGAGGTAGTCGTCGATGGCGGTATAGGTCACCCCGAGCGCAACTTCGTCGGGAAGCGCAGGTCGATCTTCTTCCAGGTCGGCCGTCGGCACCTTCTCCCACGTACTGGCTGGTGCGCCGAGGTGGCGGAGTAAGGCCGCGCCCTGGCGCTTGCTCAGCCCCTGCAGCGGGACGAGGTCGCAGGCGCCGTCGCCGTGCTTGGTGTAGAAGCCGGTGACCGCCTCCGCGGCGTGATCTGTGCCGATGACCAAAGCGCCGTCAACACCCGCCACTGCGTACTGGGCAATCATTCGCATGCGGGCCTTAATATTTCCCTTGTTGAAGTCGCTGATAGCGCTGCCGGCCAGGGCATCAGTGACCTGAGCGGTCATCGCGGCGGTGGCCGGTGCGATATCGATAGTTAGCCTTTGGTCAGGTTGAATGAATTGCAGTGCCACTTGTGCGTCGTCCTCATCGGCCTGCACGCCGTGGGGAAGGCGAATGGCAATGAAAGTGGCATCCTCACCGCCGTCGCGAAGCTTTTCGACGGCCAACTGCGCTAGACGCCCGGCCAGCGTGGAATCTTGACCGCCGGAAATTCCGAGCACGAATCCCTTGGCGTGCGTGGCGCGGAAATAATCGCAGAGAAAATCGACTCGGCGGCTGATTTCCTCGGCGGCATTGATGGTGGGCTGGACGTGGAGGTCGTTAATAATCTCCGACTGGAGGGGATGCGGGAAATCCTGTGTGCCTACTGGGGTCATGAGCCTCACTCTACCGCTAGTTCCGGACGGGAAAAGGGATGATTTTCCTGCCAGAAGAGTGCCAAAACTCTCATCTTTATCGAGTAAGTGCTGTTCGGATAGGGGGTCTTTGCCTGGACGGTGGCAAGATTTCCAGCGTGAGTACAACCGAACAGAATAAGACTGGACCGAACCGGGAAACCACCACATCTCGGTCGATAGCCGTGGCTATCATCGCCGCTCTGGGCGGCCTCCTCTTTGGTTACGACACCGGTGTCATCTCGGGCGCGCTGCTGTATATCCAGCGCTCTTTTGAGCTGACTCCAGGACAGGAGTCCACTGTCACCGCCATGCTCTTGGTCGGTGCGGCTATCGGTGCGTTCCTGGGCGGTCGCGTAGCGGACTCCCTGGGGCGCCGTGGCACCATCCTGCTCGGAGCGGTCGGCTTCATCATCGGCAGTATCTGGTGCGCTTTCGCTGCTAGTGCGTTTTCGCTGGGTGCTGCGCGTACTTTGCTCGGCGTCTGTATCGGTGGTGTTTCCATCGTCGTACCGATGTACATCTCCGAAATGGCACCACCGCATGTGCGTGGACGCCTGGTCAGCCTGAACTCGCTGATGATCGTGATTGGTCAGCTGGTGGCGTTCCTCACCAACTCCGCCCTAGCCTCCTCCGGTAACTGGCGACTCATGCTTGGATTCGGCGCTGTCCCCGGCATCGTGCTGCTCATCGGCATGCTGGTTCTGCCGGACACACCGGCCTACCTCGTCCGTCGAGGACAGGAGGGCAAGGCGCTGGCCGTGCTGCGTCAGATGCAGGGAGATGAGGCGACCTTGGCTGAGGTTGCCGTTGGTGAGGCGTCGTCAAGCGCCGATCAGCGTGCAGCAGAGCGTCTGGCTGTGAAAACCCCGTGGGTGCGACGCACCGTCATCATTGCGATGCTGATTGGCGTGACGCAGCAGGTCACGGGTGCGAACGCGATTATGTATTTCGCGCCGACGATGATGAACAAGGTTGGCTTGTCGACGGAAAGCTCTGTCTACACCTCCATCATCATCGGTATCGCCTCGGTGATCTCGTGTGCAATCGGTATGAGCATTATTGACCGCGTTGGTCGCCGGCGAATGCTGATTATCGGTTTGGTGGGCTGTGCAAGCTCGCTGCTCGTGCTGGCGCCCGTCTATGGCCTGTCGAGTAACTCTTCGACGGGTGCCATGATGTCGCTTCTGCTGATGACTGTATTTATCGTATTTCAGCAGGCGGCTGTGTCGGTGGCGACCTGGCTCCTGATTTCCGAGATTGTCCCGACAGAAGCCCGTGGCCTGGGTATGGGGCTGGCAGGGCTCGCGCTCTGGGTTGCGAACTGGTTTGTGGCGCAGGCATTTCTCCCGATGGTGGATGCTGTCGGTGGTGCGTGGTCATTCTTCTTCTTTGCCATCACGGGTGCGATTGCGCTGGTATTCACCATCAAGGCGGTGCCGGAGACTTCTGGCAAGACACTTGCCGAGGTCCGCGAGTACATGATTGCCGCTGCCAAATAGAGAAGCGGAGGCAGTTGCAACGTGGGGAGTTGCAATCTTGGGGTTGACCGTCAAAGGACATGTTTCCCCCGGATTTTTGGAGTTATTCCGCTTATTAGGTAGTATGGCAACTCGTGTCGTAACGCATACTCTTTGATATTTCTTCGGATTATCAGGAAGGGTGCGTTGCCAGGCAGTCACTGGGGTGATTGTCCGGGGAGAGTGCAGTGTGCATATTCCCGTTTCGGAGCCGAGTAGAAAGGAGCGCCCGAATGAAGGTCCGCAAGTCCCTTCGGTCGCTGAAGAACAAGCCGGGCGCTCAGGTCGTGCGCCGTCGTGGCAAGGTCTACGTGATCAACAAGAAGGAGCCGCGCTTCAAGGCCCGCCAGGGCTAAGCCTTATTTAGGCTAGCGCGAAGCAAATAGCTTCCTCATTTATTGCCAAAACCGCAATCTGAAGTCGCAGTTTTACTGTGGCTAAAGATTGCGGTTTTTGGTTTTTAGGGAGGGGAGGTTCAGGCGGTTACTGCGTTTATGGCTGGCGGCAGTGGGGCGATGGAAGTTACTGACTACGTTTATGACAGAAATGGCTCGAAAAATGGCTTGAAAGTGTCATAAACTTACACAGTTTCACATTTGCAGCCCGTGTTCACATTTGCAGCCCATGTTCACATGTGCAGCCCGTGATTTTTTGAGATCGCTGCTGAGTCCGAAGTTGGGCAGGGGAGGGGCGGTGCGGCGCCTGGTATTGGTGTGATTGGCCTCGAGCCGTCTTGCAGTAATTGGTTTAACCAAAATGCGCCGATAGTTGTTTTTCTACGATTTTCTAGAATTTTTAGCGTGAAATTACAAGGTTGTGGTGCGTCTGTGTACAACATCTTGTGCGCCAGAGATCTCCGAACAGGGAATACCATGGTTGTGAGTACTACATCTAGTATGACTAGAGTTTTCTAGGCACCAAGTGTAGTGTTTTCGATGTCGAGCCAAGGATAGCTAAAAGGATCTGTCGGCCACCCGTACTCGGTTTCTCATGGACCTCCGGGAGCTTTCAGTCATTCAATCAATCCGCTGATTCCTCGGCCGCTTCCGTTGTTTGTACGAAGTCGATCCGATTCATTGGTCTTACCCAAAGCCAGAAAGTTTGTGAGAGTCATGGTTACCGTTTACAGCAAGCCTGCATGTGTCCAGTGCCGCGCTACCACTCGCGCCCTCGATAAGGCTGGAATTGCCTACGATATCGTCGACATCACCATGGATGATGAGGCTCGGGATTACGTCATGGCTCTCGGTCATCTCCAGGCGCCGGTCGTTGACACTGGCACTGAGACCTGGTCGGGTTTCCGCCCGGACCGCATCAAGGCTCTCCAGGCAGCTTAAGAATCACACACCTCCCCGCAGATTTCGTTGACCACCCGGGAAACGAAGATTGCGGGGGTTTTGCGATGTAAAGGGTGAAGCTCTCATGCTGGTGGTGTATTTCTCCTCGGCGACGGGGAATACACACAAGTTTGTTGAAAAGCTAGATATCAAAAATGCCCGCATTCCCATCCGTCGTAATGAGCCGGAGCTTATCGTCGATGAGCCCTACGTCCTCATTTGCCCGACTTATGGTGGCGGCGCTTCCATCAGCGGCGGTAACTCAAGGCCAGTTCCTCCGCAGGTCATCAAATTTCTTAATAATGAGCACAACCGCTCTTTCATCCGAGGTGTGATTGCTGCCGGCAATCTCAACTTCGGTGAGGACTTCTGTAAAGCAGGGGATGTCATCTCCTACAAGTGCAAGGTTCCATATCTATATCGCTTCGAGCTGATGGGAACCGACCATGATGTGCAGCGAGTCAGAGAAGGGCTAGAGGAGTTCTTCCACGGTAGAGCCAGCGCTTAAGTTGGCTAGCCTCAGTGTCGAGGGAAGGGGCACTGAGACAACCGAATGGGTGCGCTCGCGGAAGCCGTCGTAAAGCGGTGCGCGAGGAAAATAGCTAGATTGGATTGCTCTGGGCAGTGATTGAACAGACCCTGCGCAGGCAAATGAATATTAAAGGAGTCAACGTGTCGGAAATGGGCAAGCAGGTCGCGGAGCCGGTGGGCGAGGACAAGCTGGATTACCACGCGCTCAATGCGCTGCTGAATCTGTACGGTGCAGACGGCAAGATTCAGTTCGATAAGGACCGCATGGCTGCGCGACAGTTCTTCTTGCAGCATGTCAATCAGAACACTGTGTTCTTCCATAACTTGCGGGAGAAGCTCGATTACCTGGTAGAGAACCATTACTACGAGGCTGAGGTTCTGGAGAAGTACGAATTTGAGGACGTCAAGGCACTGTTCAAGCAGGCCTATGCCCACAAGTTCCGTTTTCAGACCTTCCTGGGTGCTTACAAGTACTACACCTCGTACACGCTGAAGACTTTCGACGGCAAGCGTTACTTGGAGCGCTACGAAGACCGTGTGTGCATGGTTGCTCTTACGCTTGCCGACGGCGACTTGGGGCTCGCGCAGCACCTGGTTGATGAGATCATCGCCGGACGCTTCCAGCCCGCTACTCCTACATTCCTCAACTCCGGTAAGGCCCAGCGCGGCGAGCCGGTGAGCTGCTTCCTGCTGCGTATCGAGGACAACATGGAGTCCATTGGTCGCGCCATCAACTCCTCGCTGCAGCTGTCCAAGCGCGGCGGTGGTGTTGCGCTGCTGCTGAGCAATCTGCGTGAACAGGGCGCTCCGATTAAGCACATCGAGAATCAGTCTTCCGGTGTCATCCCGGTTATGAAGCTGCTGGAGGACTCTTTCTCCTACGCTAACCAGCTGGGTGCTCGCCAGGGTGCAGGCGCTGTCTACCTGCACGCGCACCACCCGGACATCATGCGCTTCCTGGATACCAAGCGTGAGAACGCGGACGAGAAGATTCGCATCAAGTCGCTGTCGCTCGGCGTTGTCATTCCGGACATCACGTTCGAGCTGGCCAAGCGTAACGACGACATGTACCTCTTCAGCCCGTACGATGTCGAGCGTGTCTACGGTAAGCCGTTCGCGGACATTAGCATCACCGAGAATTACGCGGATATGGTCGAGGACCCGCGTATTCGTAAGCAGAAGATCAACGCGCGTCAGTTCTTCCAGACCATCGCTGAGATTCAGTTTGAGTCCGGCTACCCGTACATCATGTTCGAGGACACGGTTAACCGCGCGAACCCGATTGAGGGCCGCATTAACATGTCGAACCTCTGCTCGGAGATTCTGCAGGTCAACACCCCGTCGACCTACAATGCGGACCTGTCCTACGAGCACGTGGGTGAGGACATTTCCTGTAACCTCGGTTCGCTGAATATTGCGATGACCATGGACTCGCCGGACTTTGGTCGCACTGTCGAGACTGCCATCCGTGGCCTGACTGCGGTCAGTGAGCAGACTTCTATTGACTCGGTGCCATCGATTCGCAAGGGTAACGACGGATCCCATGCGATCGGCCTGGGGCAGATGAACCTGCACGGCTACCTTGGCCGCGAGAAGATTATGTACGGCTCGGAAGAGGCGCTGGACTTCACCAACGCCTACTTTGCAGCAGTGCTCTACGCAGTCCTGCGCGCATCCAACAAGATTGCTCGCGAGCGCGGTCAGAAGTTCGTCAACTTTGAGAACTCTGACTACGCCAGCGGCAAGTACTTCGATAACTTCGATCCGGCAGAGTTCCAGCCGAAGACTCAGCACGTCAAGGAGATTTTCGCGAACTCCACCGCGCACATTCCGGACGCTGAGGACTGGGCGCAACTGAAGGCCGACGTCATGGAGTACGGCCTGTTCAACCGCAACCTGCAGGCAGTGCCGCCGACCGGTTCGATTTCCTACATCAACAACTCGACTTCGTCGATTCACCCGATTGCATCTCAGATTGAGATCCGCAAGGAGGGCAAGATTGGTCGCGTTTACTACCCGGCTCCGCACTTGGACAATGACAACCGTGAGTACTTCCAGGATGCCTACGAAATCGGCTACGAGAAGATCATTGACACTTACGCGGTCGCTACCAAGTATGTTGACCAGGGACTGTCGCTGACCTTGTTCTTCAAGGACACGGTGAGCACTCGTGACCTCAACCGTGCGCAGATTTACGCATGGCGCAAGGGTATTAAGACTCTGTACTACATCCGCCTGCGTCAGGTTGCGCTGGAGGGTACTGAGGTCGAGGGTTGCGTATCCTGCATGCTTTAAGCAAGCGTGCTTGAGGGCTAGGCATCTAATGCTTCCGCTGTAGCGCATTGAAGGCGCGAGAATTTCCCCGAATTTTGTCGGGAGATTCTCGCGCTTTTTCGTCACTCCACCCAATTGGGAACAAATGTAAATATCACTATTGACGGTTGTAATGCAGGTAATTAACCTGGGCAGTGGTACACCAATGTTCGCATAATTTTCACCCACGGCTAGTGGGGGAAGGGGCTGGAAGCCATGTCCGATACCACTGGTAAGAGCACTCCACACATCAACCCAAAGGGTGCGCCGATTGCAGAAACCATTTTGTTGCCCGGTGACCCGCTGCGTGCCAAGTTCATTGCGGAGACCTATTTGGATGATGTCGTTCAGTTCAACGAAGTTCGCAACATGTTGGGCTTTACCGGCACCTACCAGGGGCAGGAAGTTTCCGTCATGGGATCCGGTATGGGCATTCCGTCTATCTCGCTGTACTCCTGGGAACTTATCCATGTTTTCGGCTGCAAGAAGCTGATTCGCGTCGGTTCCTGCGGCGCGTTGCAGCCGGAGCTGGACCTGTATGACGTGGTTATCGGCCAGACGGCGTCGACGGACTCCAATTTTCTATCGCAGTACAACTTGCCGGGGACATTCGCCCCGTCCGCATCTTTCCGTCTGATCGAAGATGTTCGCGATCGCGCCCGTGAGCAGGGCATCACTACGCACGTCGGCAACATCTTGTCCAGCGATATTTTCTACAACTTCCAGGATGATGTGAACGACCGTTGGGCACGCATGGGTGTGCTGGCGGTGGAGATGGAATCAGCTGGCCTTTATGCCACTGCCGCCGAGGCCGGTGTGGAGGCCATGGGAATCTTCACTGTGTCGGACAACATCGTCACCGGTGGAAAGACCACTCCGGAAGAGCGTGAGAAGGCCTTCACGACGATGATGGAGCTGGCATTGCCGCTGGCTCGACCTTAATGTCCTGGTCCGCAATCAATTGGCTTGAAGTGTGAAATAGGTACAGTGCGATGAGCAATCCCGCCAGCAATACCAGCTTGAACCTGAATACCCGTGAAAGCGCAGCATCCAAGGCTGCCGCGCCAAACCCTAAGGCCGCAGTCCCGGTCTTGCTGTTTTCCTTTGTATTCTGTTTGGTCTTGGACAATGGCTTTAAGTTCATGACCAAGCCGATTGCGGAATCTCTGGACCTCAGTGTCTCCACGGCCAGTCTGCAGGCGACACTCGCCGGTATCTTGATTGGCATTGGAGCGGTGGTGTACGCCGCATTGGCGGACAGCATCAGTATCCGCAAATTGATGATTGTCGGTATCGGCTTTGTCGCCGTGGGCTCTCTACTGGGTTATTTCTTCCAGGGAGTATGGCCAATCGTGCTTACTGCCCGCATTATTCAAACTGCCGGCCTGGCGGCGGCTGAGACACTCTACGTCATCTATGTCACCAAGTACCTAAGCCCAGAAGATCAGAAAACCTACCTCGGCTTTTCCACCGCGGCCTTCCAAGCTGCGCTGCTGATTGGAACGTTGACCTCGGGAATCGTGGCTACCTACATTTCCTGGCCAGCTATGTTCCTGATTTCGCTCATTCTGATAGTTGCCATTCCGTTCCTGATCAAGACAGTTCCGGAAGAGCAGCAGCAGAAGAGTCACCTGGATATCTTTGGCCTGTTCCTCATCGCGGCCATCGCCACTGCGGTGATGCTGTTCATGCAGCAGTTCCAATGGTGGTGGCTGGTGGCCGCTGCGCTGGGTGTCGCGCTCTTTGTCTGGCATATCCGGGCGCACGACAACGCCGTGGTCAGCCCGTCGTTCTTTACCAATGCTCGCTACGTTTGCGCGCTGATTGTTGTGCTCGTGGTTTACATGGTCCAGTTGGGGTATTCGGCCATTCTGTTGCCGTATATGGTCGACGAGCTCTATGGCATCAATCTCGACGGTGCTGCCTATATTCTCGCGCCGGGCTACCTCTGTGCTGTCATCGTCGGTGCAATGTCTGGCAAGGTTGCCAAGTTCCTGCCCTCGAAGCAGGCCATTGTCGCGGCTATCAGCATCATCATCGTGGCGTTGCTCATCCCCGCAGTGCTGCCGGGGGCCGGTGTTGCCACGGTTATCGTCTCCATGATTCTGTTCCCATCAGGGTTCGCGCTCATGTATGCGCCGTTGGTCGCGACCGCACTGCAGAACATTCCTGCCGCCAAGTCCGGTGTTGCAATCGGTTTCTACAATCTGACGATCAACATTGCCGTCCCGGTTGGCATCGCGTTAACGGCCATGCTTGTTGATTCTCGACCGGCCTTCTTCAGCACCCTCTCCATCGCGCAGTCTGAAGCAGAAGGGGTCTCCGCTACCATCGCTTGGTTGCTCGCGCTCATGGCTGTCGTAGGTTTGCTGGTGTACGTCATCTCCGACCGCATCATCAACGACACGGCGGAAAACCGAGAGAAGGTTCACGCCTAGGTTCGCGCAACATCTTGCGCTTGGTGCTTGACGACGGACATTGCGTCGTCAAGCACCTTGTTCTTTGTGTGACGTGGGGTTAGGGGAGGGGCACCGGGAACAAGACTCGGCAAGTGGGGCGATTTCTTCTAGGCCGCGTGCTTAATAATGCGGGTGTGGGTAAGCTGCTAAGGGTAGTGGCTCCTTTCATCGGGAGCCTGACGTTTTGTAGTGGGACAAGGCTGGAATAGCCACCGCTGCAGCCGCTGTTTTTGGACTCATAAAGAGTGAAGGATGTTCCTTATATATAAGGTGTGTTCGAAAAACGGCAATATCAATGAAAAAGGGAGAGGTTTCCACGTGAGTTTCGATGATTGCCCACCCTCGACTCCGGCCCACCGTGAGAAGAATCCAGAGTCGCGTGCATGCCCAGTTGCGGCTATTGACTGGAACACGATTCCTGATGACAAGGATCTCGAGGTTTGGGATCGTCTGACCGGTAACTTCTGGTTGCCGGAAAAGGTGCCGCTGTCGAATGACATCAAGAGCTGGAATACGCTCAACGCACTGGAGCAGCGCACCACGATGCGCGTGTTCACTGGTCTGACCATGCTGGACACCATCCAGGGCACGGTAGGTGCAGTATCACTCATTCCAGATGCGCTGACTCCGCACGAGGAAGCTGTGTACACCAATATCGCCTTCATGGAATCGGTGCACGCAAAGAGCTACTCGTCGATTTTCCAGACGCTGGCGTCGACTCCTGAGATTCAGGATGCGTTCCGTTGGGGCGAGGAGAATGAGTACCTGCAGAAGAAGGCCAAGATTATCCTCGACTACTACGAGGGCGATAATCCGCAGAAGAAGAAGGTTGCTTCCACTTTGCTGGAGTCCTTCCTGTTCTACTCGGGCTTCTACCTGCCGATGTACTGGTCCAGCCACGCCAAGCTGACCAACACCGCGGACATTATTCGCCTAATCATTCGTGATGAGGCAGTTCACGGTTACTACATCGGTTACAAGTACCAGCGCAACCTGGAGCGTCTGACCCAGGCCGAACGTGACGAGCTGAAGGATTACACCTTCGACCTCATGTTTGATCTCTACGACAACGAGATTCAGTACACCGAAGAGATGTACGACGAACTCGGTTGGACCGAGGATGTCAAGCGTTTCTTGCGTTACAACGGCAACAAGGCTCTGAACAACTTGGGCTATGAGGGTATGTTCCCGGCCGACGAGACTCGCGTTTCGCCGTCGATCCTGTCGGCCCTGTCGCCGAATGCTGACGAAAACCACGACTTCTTCTCGGGTTCCGGCTCTTCCTACGTCATGGGTAAGGCTGAAGTAACCGAGGATGAGGACTGGGACTTCTAAAAGCACAGGTGTAGGGAACATTCCGCATCGAGCCTCACTCTGGTGACAGCACACACACGGGGGTAGTAGTCCTAGCCTCGACGGTTCCTGCTAAATAGGCGTTAGCCCAGGTTAAGACAATTCTCAGGAAACTAATAGTGTGCTTAGCTGAGTGGGGAAGTGAGCCGGAAAATCCCTTAGCCTTAACTTTTTCCAAGGTTCAGACTAGAATCTGGCACATAGCGGTAGGTGGGTTCGCCGTCGCGTACTCGCCTGCACTATTCTCACAAGGACAAAACTTAAAATCCCTGTAGTGAGTTACAGGAAATCTTCGCGTAGTAAGGAGGAAGAATGACTGCAGTAGCGCCTCGTCCAGATCATGGCGTTGTAGCGCCGGAACGGCCGCAGCCGTTCGGACATGAGCGTAAGGGCAGCTGGGCGTGGGAAATGCTGACCACGACCGACCACAAGAAGCTGGGCATCATGTACATCATTATGTCCTTCTCGTTCTTCTTTGTCGGCGGTCTGATGGCTCTGCTTATCCGTGCTGAGCTCTTCGCCCCAGGACTTCAGTTCCTTTCTAACGAGCAGTTCAACCAGATGTTCACCATGCACGGCACGGTGATGCTGCTTCTGTTCGGTACCCCGATTGTTTGGGGTTTTGCTAACTACATTCTGCCACTTCAGATTGGTGCTCCGGACGTGGCTTTCCCGCGTCTGAACGCTTTCGGCTTCTGGCTGACCACCATTGGTGGCATTCTGATGCTGTCGGGCTTCCTGACCCCGGGTGGTGCTGCTGACTTCGGTTGGACCATGTACTCCCCGCTGTCTGACCCGATTCACTCTCCGGGTGTCGGTTCTGACCTGTGGATTGTCGGTGTCGGTGTTGGTGGTGTCGGTACCATCGCTTCCGCCATTAACATGACCACCACTGTCCTGTGCCTCCGTGCACCAGGCATGACCATGTTCCGTATGCCAATCTTCACCTGGAACATCCTGGTTACCTCGATCCTGGCTCTGCTGATCTTCCCGATTCTGACTGCAGCTGCTCTTGGTGTTTTGTACGACCGTAAGCTGGGCGGTCACATTTACGACCCGGCAAACGGTGGCGCAATGCTGTGGCAGCACCTGTTCTGGTTCTTCGGTCACCCAGAGGTCTACGTCCTGCTGTTGCCGTTCGTGGGCATCATCACCGAGGTCGTTCCGGTCTTTTCCCGTAAGCCGCTGTTCGGCTACGCAGGTATGGTCTTCGCAACCCTGTCTATTGCAGGTCTGTCCATGGCTGTGTGGGCACACCACATGTTCGTGACCGGTGGCGTTCTGCTTCCGTTCTTCTCGTTCATGACCTTCCTGATTTCGGTCCCGACCGGTGTTAAGTTCATCAACTGGATGGGCACCATGTGGCGTGGCCACATGACCTTCGAGGCTCCGATGACTTTCGCTCTCGGCTTCATCGTGACCTTCCTGTTCGGTGGTTTGACCGGTATTATGCTGGCTTCCCCACCGCTGGACTTCCACGTCTCTGATACTTACTTCGTCGTGGCGCACTTCCACTACACCCTGTTCGGTACCCTGGTCTTCGCTTCCTACTCGGGCGTTTACTTCTGGTTCCCGAAGATGACTGGTCGTATGCTCGACGAGAAGCTGGCAAAGGTTCACTTCTGGCTGACCTTCATCGGCTTCAACCTGACCTTCCTGGTCCAGCACTGGCTGGGTAACGAGGGTATGCCGCGTCGTTACGCCGACTACCTCGAGACTGACGGTTTCACCACCCTGAACATGATCTCCACCGTTGGTGCGTTCATCCTGGGTCTGTCTGTTATCCCGTTTGTCTGGAACGTCTTCAAGTCCTGGCGCTACGGTGAGGTCGTCACTGTTGATGACCCGTGGGGTTACGGTAACTCCCTCGAGTGGGCTACTTCTTGCCCGCCGCCGCGCCACAACTTCACCTCGATGCCGCGCATCCGCTCGGAGCGCCCGGCGTTCGAGCTGCACTACCCGCACATGGTTGAGCGTCAGCGCGCAGAGGCCCACGTTGGTCGTCAGCTCTAAGAGCTAGTGGCTACATGGCTGATGCAACTCTGAGTTAATAACTACGCGAAGCTAAGGCCCCATCACGGTTCTCCGTGATGGGGCCTTAGTCTTGTCTTTGAGAGTCTTTCCTAGGGAAGAGGCAGTAAGAGAGCGCAGTAAGAGCAGGGGGGCGCAGGGAGCGCCAGAAGGGCAAGAGAGCAAGGCGATGGCTAGCGCCTGTCGCTGGCCACCCACTGAAGTGCGGAATCCCACTATGCGATGAGCGCTCTGCCGGGGCTTCATGCGATACTGGATTGGTGAATGAACAGGTAATTACCTCTCCCAGTCAGTCTGTAGATACCGATGCTCTATCGGTTTCGTTGGCACCGGGACTAGCTCCGGTGCTTATTACCGCTGTTGGCCGAGACCGCCCGGGTGTCTCCGCAGCTTTCTTCCGCGTGCTCGCGGCCCACGGAGTTCAAATTTTGGATGTGGAACAGTCGGTGTTCCGCTCTAATCTGAGCCTCGGTGCGCTTGTTGGTGTCACAGAAGAAAAGGTCGGTGTTCTCCGTGAGGGACTCATTGAAACACTGAAGCCTCACGGCATGACTGTCAGTTTCCAGCTGGATGCGCCGATTGAGCGCAGCGATGGCTCCACCCACGCACTTGTCGTGTTGGGCAATCCGGTCAACGCTGAGGATATTTCCCGTATCGGCCGCACTCTTGCTGATTACGGTGCAAACATCGATTCCATTCGCGGTATTGCTGACTACCCAGTCACTGGCCTGGAATTGCTGGTCTCTATTCCGGACCCGAAGCCGGGTGCGGGCATTCCGCTGCGTAAGGCACTGGCCGAGCTTGCACAGGACCAGGACATTGACATCGCAATTGAACGCGCTGGTTTGCAGCGCCGCTCCAAGCGCTTGATTTGTTTCGATGTGGACTCGACCTTGATTACCGGTGAGGTCATTGAGATGCTGGCCGCCCATGCTGGTCGCGAGGCGGAGGTTGCAGCGGTTACAGAGCGCGCTATGCGCGGTGAGCTGGACTTCGCCGAGTCACTGCATGAGCGAGTTAAGGCTCTGGCTGGCCTGCCGGTCAGCGTCCTAGAGGAAGTCACTAACTCCATCGAGCTGACTCCAGGCGCCCGCACCACGATCCGCACGCTGAAGCGCCTCGGTTACAAGTGTGGTGCTGTCTCCGGTGGCTTTATCCAGATCTTGGAGCCGCTGGCAAAGGATCTCGGTCTGGACTTTTACAAGGCGAATACCCTCGAGGTCGAGGACGGAAAGCTGACTGGACGCGTGGTCGGCGATGTCGTCGATAGGCAGGAGAAGGCCCGCAGCCTCAAGACGTTCGCCGCAGAGTCGGGATTTCAGATGCATCAGACCGTTGCGGTCGGCGATGGGGCCAATGACATCGATATGTTGTCGGTCGCAGGCCTTGGTATTGCTTTCAATGCCAAGCCGGCGCTAAAGGAAATCGCTGACACGTCCGTCAACGTTCCATTCATGGACTCGATTCTGTTCATGCTGGGCATTTCCCGCGATGAAATCGACGATGCCGACCGCGAAGATGGCACCTTCCGCCGCGTGCCGTTGGAGCAGTAGTGCAACGCGAGGATCACAAGAATCCAGCTGTCACGGACGCATCATCGGTACCGGAGTGGTTCCGTATCGCCCATAACCTCCTGCCGCAACCCGATAGGGAAGACCACGGCGAGGATGTGCCGTGGGCAATGGCTATTGTGCTTGAGGTTCCGAAGAAGGAACGCCCCTCGCGCACTGCGCTGCTCCGCGCTGCCGCGATGGCTGTTGTTGCTTGTTGCCTGGACGAACGCGCAGGCGATGACACTTCTGCCTATCAACAAGGTCTGGCGTCTTGGTACGGTGCGCGCATCCGCAAGCTCACACGTCGCGCTCGCAATATCGGCTGGCAACGCGCTCAGCTTGCACCGGGTGTCACCGTGGACGTCGACGGCGCGCAAGCTCGCGCACTAGTGCCAACGCCTGTCGACGAAACCTACCCGGAGATTGCCAAACTACAAATTTCCGGCACCGATTTGCCTTACGACGACCCGGAGAACACATCTCCCGGCGCCCCGGGCGACCATGAGAGCGCTGACACCTTTGCTCCGCCAGTGATTTGGGTGGACAAAAACCTGAATATGTCCGTAGGAAAGGTGGCCGCGCAAGTTGGACACGGCTCGATGCTCTATGCGGCCAGCCTGTCGGTCGAGGACGCTTGGGCGTGGGCGCAAAGTGGTTATGCGTTAGATGTGAAAGAAGTACCGCGGGAGCAGTGGCCAGCGCCAGAGCCCCGCGCGGTTGAGGTTCAGGATGCCGGGTTTACCGAGATTGCACCCGGTTCAGTCACCGTGGCGGTGACCCCTGGGGCAGTAACTCACGACTGAGCGCGTGCTGCCTCCATGGCCTTGAGATCCTTGCGCAGAATCTTGCCCGTCGCCGACTTCGGGATTTCATCCATGAACTCGACTGCTCGCACCTTCTTGTACGGTGCGACGCGGTCGGCGACGTAGTCCATAATCTCGTCTTCAGTCACCTGCTTGCCCGCCTTGAGGACAACGTAGGCCTTAGGAATCTCCTCGCCGTCGGAGCGAACGACACCACTGCAGGCGGCATCGGCAATATCCGGGTGGCTGAGCAGCACGGACTCGAGCTCGGCCGGCGGAACCTGGTAGCCCTTGTACTTAATCAGTTCCTTGAAGCGGTCGACGATGTACACATTCCCGTGTTCGTCGAGTTCCGCAACGTCGCCGGTACGCAGCCAACCGTCGACAAGCGTCTCTGCCGTCGCCTTCGGGTTGTTGAGGTAGCCCTTCATCACCTGTGGACCATGAATCCATAGCTCACCTGCCTCCGAGCGCCCCTCGGCGGGAACCGGGATTTCCTCAAAGCTGTCGGAGTCGAGGTTGACAATCTTGTACTGAGTGTTGGGGACTGCGCGACCGATCGAGTCCAGCGGACTATCGTGGCCGATGCGGATGTGGGCTGCTGGCGAGGACTCGGTCATGCCGAAGCCCTGTGCGACCACGCAGTCAAGGCGCTTTTCCACCTGTTCCGCGAGGTCAAGTTGGAGAGAAGCGGCACCCGAGAAGATTGTCTCCAGGCTGGACAGGTCAAAGGAATCGACAGCTGGGTGCTTGGCCAGGCCCACAGCTACAGGCGGTGCGATGAACGCGAACTTCACCTTGTGCTCGGCGATGATGGACAGGAAATCGACGAGGTCGAACTTGCCCATGGTGTACTGCGTCGTGCGGCGCCACAGGCACAGATTCAGCAGCGCAGTCAGGCCGTAGATGTGGAAAAACGGCAGGATAGTGACAGCCGGGGTGTCCTCGGTCAGCGCGTTGACTGTAGCTCCACCCGCCTGAGCGACGTTGGCCACCAAGTTGCGGTGAGTGAGCTGGACGCCCTTCGGTACACCGGTGGTTCCCGAGGAAAACGGAATCACGGCAACGTCATCGGGTGATACGTCGACGTCCGGGGCTGCGTGCCCCTCGGCAAGCAGCTCGCCCATGCCGTGGAGACCCGTCAGGCCGATAATCATCTCTTCCGGCAGACCAGCAGCCTCAGCGCCGTGGGCGCCAGCCCAACCGATTGAGGAGGTCGTCAGCATCATCTTCGCGTCAGACATCCGGAGTTGGTTTTCAATGTCCTCCGCAGTTGCCAGCGATGCGACCGTCGTGCAGACAGCCCCCGCGCGTAGGACACCGTGAAGAGCGACCGCGAAGGTTGTCGAGTTGGGGCAGTGGAGAGCCACAACGTCGCCCTTCTTAATCCCACGTGCTGCCAGCGCACCCGCAAACTTCTCAATGCTGGCCTTCAGATCACCGAAGGTGACCTCGGAGCCTGAGTCAACGATTGCAAGCTTGTCCTGGTGACGTGGCTCAATTTCTCCGAAGAGGAACTCAAAGAGTGAGGTCTCCGGGATGTCGATGTCGGGGAGGTTGCTGGAAAGGGGCATGCAGGAAATCGCCTTTCTAATCTCGTGCACGGCTGCCAAGTGTCCTGCTTCATTAGCTCGGGCACTGTAGCAGTGCTGTGTTTCACATCACAATAATGTATTGGATAGAAAAGCGTGGGATTTTTTCCAGAAACTATGCCTAATCCAGCGTCACCTCGTGAGCCCAGACAGCCCCCTCTGAATCAGCTTTGGGTCAGCCGCTGCAACGCTCCAGCCGCAATATCCAGGTTGGTCGTCCGCCAGAAGTCAGGCATCGACGCGGCGATCCAGGAACCATAGCGTGCAGTAGCCAACCGTGAATCCAGTACCGCAACAACCCCGCGGTCATCGACTTGGCGTAGCAGACGACCAGAACCCTGCGCCATCAGCAGCGCTGCATGTGTCGCTGAGACCTCCATAAAACCGTTTCGGCCAGCGGCATTAGCCGCATCGGAGCGCGCGGACAAAAGCGGGTCGTCGGGGCGGGGGAACGGGATGCGATCGATGATGACACACGATAGCGATGGGCCAGGAACATCGACGCCTTGCCACAGCGTCAGCGTGCCAAACAAACATGTCTGCGGATTAGCTGCGAAACGATCAACCAGAGCACCGATAGAGTCATCGCCTTGGCACAGCACGTCGTAAGGCAGGCGCTTGCGCATTTCCTCCGCCGCTGCCTCGGCGCCTCGGCGAGAAGAAAACAGCCCGAGCGTTCGCCCACCAGCGGCGCGGATGAGGCGCTCCATGATCGCGAACTGCTCCGGTGTGGCGCCGTCGCGTCCAGGTCGTGGCAGGTCGCGTGCGACGTAGAGGATGCCAGATTTCTGCGGGTCAAAGGGCGTGCCGACGTCCAAACCATCCCACCCGCCGGAGGGAAGCCCCCAGGCGGCGGCCATAGCATCGAACTTGCCGCCAAGAGCAAGTGTTGCTGAGGTCAAAACGACGGTGGATTCGCCGAAGAGGCGTTCGCGAAGCAGTGCTGCGATGGACAGGGGAGCGACATAAACTGTCTTGTTCTCGCCAAGCCATACGACATCGTCGCTACTGAACTCTAGAATTCGCACGACTGTGTCGTGCATATTCTCCACGGCAGCGCGGACGGTCTGGCGCTCAGTGTTGTCAGAGTCAGAACCCGAACCACCGGAGCCCGACCCGCCAGAGCTGCCTGAACTAGAGGTACCTAGCGTGGTCTGTAGTTGCCACAGGCTATCGCGGAGCGAAGCTAGCGCCGCTCCAAGCTCACCGGGAATTTCTTCGAGTGCGCCGCTGTAGGCGTCGGCAAGCAATGCGACGGTCTCGCCGAGTAGATCCGTGGCATCGGTGACATCATCGACCTGCTCTGCGGCGCCGAATTTGCGGGCGCGCCGGGCCATCATGGTGATACCGGCAGGGGAGAGCTCGTCGGTGGCAACAGAGGTGATTCGGCCGTCGAGTTCGTGAGCCTCGTCAATGACAACGCAGTCGTGCTGCGGCAAAATCATGGCGTCGGAGAGCGCATCGATGGCCAACAGTGCGTGATTGGTGACAACGATGTCGACGTTGGAGGCCTCGCGGCGGGCTTGTTCGGCGAAGCACTCCTCGCCGAAAGGGCAGGAAATGGCACCGACGCATTCGCGAGCCGTGACGGAGACCTGCCGCCAGGCTTCGTTGGAAACGCCCTTGTCCAGGCTGTCGCGGTCGCCGGTGTCGGTGTCATTGGCCCACTCGCGTAGCCGCATGACCTCGGCGGCAGTGCGGCTTAGCTGTGCTTCGCTGAGGAGGGCAGTGGGGCCGCCCATAGCGGTCGGCTCGGATTCGTCACCGTCCATGACGGGGTCTTTGATGACATTTCCGACCTTGGACTTGCACAGGTAGTTCGAGCGGCCCTTGAGGATTGCGAAGGTTGGCGTGCGGGACAAGTGTGGCTCTAGCGAACTGACTAGCCGCGGCAAGTCGCGTTCGACCAGCTGGCGTTGCAGCGCAATGGTCGCCGTGGAAACGATTACAGACTCGTCGGACTCCATTGCTTGCACAATGGCAGGCACCAGGTAGGCCAGCGACTTACCCGTACCGGTACCTGCCTGTACCGCTAGGTGCCGCTCGCGCGCAAAGGCGGAGGCCACCGACCGGGACATTTTGACCTGATTCGGTCGAGTCGTTCCGCCGAGTCCCTTCACTGCCGCATCGAGAAGAGCTTCGATGCTATCCGCGTTATGGACGCTGGCTCTCGGTGAAGCTAGCTCGTCAACATCGTCAAAGTCCTCAAAGTCGTCCGATAGCTCAGCAAAATCTGCGTGCTCGATACTGTCCGACACAGTTCCCCCGCCGCCTAAACGCCGTGAAAACGGACGGACAGTACCGGCTCGTCACGGGAAAGTGCAAGTCCCTCCCACGGGAGGCTGACCAGCGCTTTAACCAAGTGATCGCGGGACTCCTCCAAGGTCGGTAGACCATCGACGACCTCGCCATCGCGCATCATCGGAATGGTCAGATCGCGGTAGTGCAGGTTGCCCACATCCGGGATTTCTGAGCCGAGCGGGAAAGCGATTTCCTCCACGGCGGTACCGGAACGACGGCAGGTACGAATAGCCGCCTTCACGCCACCGTGGCTTCGCTTGTCCAACGAGCGCTTGGCGACGGGCACCCCATCAACTTCGACCATCTTGTAGACCAGGCCCGCAGTCGGTGCGCCGGAGCCAGTGACTACAGAGGTGCCCACGCCGTAGACATCGACCGGCTCTGCCCTCAGCGCCGCAATGGCGAACTCGTCGAGGTCAGAGGACACTACGATGTTGGTGTTGTGCGCCCCCAGCGAGTCGAGCTGCTGACGCACCTGGCGAGCGAGAACTCCGAGGTCGCCGGAGTCAATACGTACACCGCCGAGTTCCGGACCCGCGACCTCAATAGCCGTATTGACGCCCTCGGTGATGTCGTAGGTATCCACCAACAAAGTGGTGTCGGTTCCCAGTGTGTCAATCTGAGCCTTGAAGGCCGCAGCCTCGTTCGTCGTGCCATCTGGGTTGGTGTGCAACAGAGTCCACGCGTGCGCAGCGGTACCGGAGGCTGGGATGTTGTACCGTGCCGCTGCCTCCAAGTTGGAGGTGGCGCTAAAACCTGCCAGGTAAGCGGCGCGGGCAGCAGTCACAGCTGCTTCTTCATGAGTGCGACGCGAACCCATTTCAATAATCGGGCGCCCACCGGCAGCCGTGACCATTCGGGTTGCTGCCGAGGCGATGGCGGAGTCTGCATTGAGAATGGAGAGAATAACAGTCTCCAAAATGACGCACTCGGCGAAAGTGCCTCGCACCGTCAAAATGGGCGAGGCGGGGAAGTAGAGCTCTCCCTCGCGGTAGCCGTCGACTTGGCCACTGAAGGAATAGTTACGCAGGTAATCCAGCGTCCTGTCATCGAGGAAGTCCAGCGAAGCCAGCTGTTCCTCGGTGAAGCGGAAGTTGCGGATAGCATCCAACACACGCGCTGTACCAGCGACAACGCCATAGCGGCGCTCATTCGGTAGACGACGGCCAAACACCTCGAAGGCGACCTGGCGCTCGCCGGATCCGTCGGCAAGCGATGCCTGCAGCATCGTCAGCTCGTACTTATCGGTGAGAAGGGCGGTGGAGGAATGCTTATCAATCACGGTCAATAGTCTAGTCGGCTGAAGCGGGCCGGGGCAGTCGGTTCCGGCGAGCGCGCGCCACTCCGTACTATCCTGGTGCCTATGAGCATGCCAGCAGCAACACCGATGCCCACTATGGATGCCGATGTCGTGACGGAATCGAACCGACCCTGGCAGTGCATTGTGTGGGATGACCAGGTTAATTCGATGAGTTATGTCACCTACGTGTTTCAGATGCTCTTCGGCATGGACCGAAAGAAGGCGCACGCGCTGATGATGACGGTTCACACGGAGGGCAAGGCAATCGTGTCTTCCGGTGAGCGTGACAAGGTGGAGGCCGATGTGAAGAAGCTCCACAAGGCAGGCTTGTGGGCAACAATGGAGCAGGCTGACTAAGCCGATATTCGACAGCGGGAGAGAATTTACATGCGTCCTTGGAAGCGCAAGCGATCCCTTCTCGGCGGTGGCGTCAAGTACGTCACGGCTTTTGAAGGCACGGAGCGGGATTTGCTGCTGAATCTGGCTGCTACTGTGGCGGACTCGCTGATGGAGCGAGCCCGGTCGGCGCCGAAGGATGAGCTCGCGGAAATGACGGGAATGCCTGTCGGGCACTCCGAGGCCCCATCCGATCCGAAGCTTGCGCGACTGTTGCCGGACTTCACCAAGCCGGGTGAGGAGAGCGTGGAGGGGGAAAACGCCCTCATGCGCCAGCTGCATGAATCGGAGATTGTAGAGAGCAAGCTCCATTCCCTGCGTGCGATTATCGACGCCCTGGAGCCCGCCGAGTCGGGGCAGGTATCCATTTCGGAAAGTGATGCCCATGCCTGGGTGGCGGGTATCAATGACCTACGTATTTACCTGCATGTTTCCATGGAGAACCTCAATGGCTCCATCGAACAGATTGAGCAGACCGACGCGATGTACCAGTGGCTGTCCTACAACCAAGAGTCACTGTTGGACCAGCTCATGGGTGAGTAGCGAATCCGAGCAAAACCCCGAAAGATGCAGTAATCAACTGAGGCTAGCTGCCATGAACTGTGGTGAAAGGTGCCGTGGTCGACAATGAATTCTGAGATCTTCGCAATCAGCCCCACCGACATTCGACACCAAGCCAGCAGTGCTGCGCTGGGCACGAGCATCGACATCGGCGCAGGCTGTCTCGACTCCATCGACGGCATCTCCATCGGCCATGCTGCTGAGGGGGATACCGGAGTCACCGTCATCGCCGCTCCAGGCGGCGCTGTCGGCGCTGTCGATGTCCGCGGCGGCGGTCCGGGCACCCGCGAGACCGACCTGCTCGCACCGGAGAATACCGTCGAACGCGCCCACGCTGTCGTTTTGGCTGGCGGCTCCGCGTACGGCCTCGCAGCTGCCGACGGAGTTATGCGCGAACTGCGCGACCGCGGCATTGGCTTTGAGGTCACCCCAACTCGTCCGGATATCCTCGTGCCCATCGTTCCCGGTGCTGTCATCTTCGACTTGCTGTTGGGGGAGCCGACGCTGCCCACCGCTGCACTCGGGCGCGAGGCGTTGTCGCACGCGCTTGACGACGTCCCGGAGGGCACTCCCTCCGGCACAATAGGTGCCGGTGTTGGCGCTATGGCCGGGGCAATCAAGGGTGGTTTTGGACAAGCCCGTGTGACCTCCGCCGATGGTAAGTACTTTGTGGCTGCCGCAATGGTGGTCAACTCCTTTGGTGCGGTCATTGACCCGGAGGGACACCTTTACGGAATGCCCGCGGCTGCCGGTGCCAGCAAGGAGGCATTGGCCCAGCTGGACCAGGTTTTCGTCGGTAGGACCAAGATTCTCGCCGATGAGGCTGGACACGGGGAATCGTCGGCAAGCACGCGAAACACAACGATTGGCACATTGATAACCAATGCGCCGGTGACAACTGCGCAGTTGAAGCGGTTGGCGATGTGCGGTCATGATGGGCTGGCACGAGCGATTCGGCCGGCCCATGCGCCGATGGACGGTGACACGCTGTTTGCCCTCAGCTCGGCCGAGGCGGCGGATAGCGGAAACGCTGAACCCGTGGGCTCGGATGTGGTGGCCCTGTTGGCTGCGATGGCGGCCGATGCGGTGCAGATGGCTATTGTCGATGCCGTGATGAGTGCAACGGGACGCGCGGGAGTGGCCGCGCTGTCAGAGATGCTGGATAAGTAGTGAGGGAAGTGCGCCAATGAATCCGCAATGGAGCTCGGGACAACAGCAGAATTACCAGAACTATGCGCAGTACCCGATGGGCGGTCCCGTGCAGACGCGGCGGAATAATCAGATTGTTCCACAGGATCGCGACGGCGGGCTCGGGGCGGCCATCAGTACGGCTATTGGGTACCTGGCACTTATCTGGACGGTCTTTCTTGTCAACGAATTCATCTTTGGTGGGGCGCTGAACAACTTCGGTGTGCGCCCACGCGAAACCTCGACGCTGTGGGGAATTTTGACCGCACCGCTGCTGCACGCAGATTACGGGCACATTGTGGCGAACTCTCTGCCCGGGGCGTTGTTCGCCGGTTTGATTGCAATGTCGTCGAAGCGGCTATTTTGGCAGGTCACACTCTTGATTACGGTCGTTGGTGGCGGTCTGACATGGCTGGTCGGCGGTGTAAATACCGTCCACATCGGTGCGTCCGGCCTGATTTACGGCTGGCTGGCGTTTTTGGTGGTACGCGGTTTCGTGAATCGTCGGGTGATGCAGATTATTTTGGGCGTAATTCTGGCATCGATGTATTCGGGTCTTATCTGGGGAGTGCTGCCAACACAGATGGCTGTTAGTTGGCAGATGCACCTCTTCGGCGGGCTTGCGGGCATCTGGGCTGCGGTGATGTTTAAGCGTGGTCGTGCGCGTGGCTAAGAGTGCACGTGGTTAAGAGCCCGAGGTACGTGGCATCAGCTCCTGGCGGAATCGGCCTAGAATAGGAGCTTCGGTGTTTGACCAACGATATGAGGAGTCCAGATAGCGGTGGGAGCAGGAGCAGAAACTCAGGTAGTCAATCAGCTGACAGCGCAGGATAGCGGCTTCCCCGACCGAACAGCGCCGATTGGCATCTTCGACTCCGGCGTCGGTGGGCTGACAGTGGCACGTGCCATCATGGATCAGCTTCCGCACGAGTCGATTATGTACATCGGCGATACTGCCAACGGCCCTTACGGCCCGTTGCGCATCGCCGAGGTTCGTCAGCACGCGGAAGCGATTGCCGATGAACTGGTTGCACGCGGCTGCAAGATGATTGTCATTGCCTGCAACACTGCTTCGGCCGCATTTTTGCGTGATGCCCGCGAGCGCTACCCAGTCCCAGTAGTCGAGGTTATTCTGCCTGCTGTGCGCCGTGCGGTCTCGACCACCAGGAACGGAAAAGTCGGCGTAATCGGTACCTCCGCCACAATTCGCTCTCGTGCCTACCAAGATCTCTTTGATGCAGTGCCCGGCGTGGATGTCTCCGCGGTCGACTGCCCGCGATTCGTGGACTTTGTCGAGCGAGGAATCACCTCTGGTCGCCAGATTCTCGGACTTGCAGAGGGCTACCTCGCGCCATTGCAGGCCGATGGTGTAGACACCCTCGTTCTGGGCTGCACCCATTATCCGCTGCTGTCTGGTGTGATTCAGCTGGCTATGGGGGAGGACGTCGCCCTAGTGTCGTCGGCGGAGGAGACGTCGAAGGATGTTCTGCGCATCCTCACAAAGACCGACATGCTCGCTGACCCGGAGAGTAATCCGAACCCTGTGCGCACATTCGAATCCACTGGAGATCCGCAAGTTTTTGCATCCCTGGCAAAGCGCTTCCTTGGGCCGGGTATTAGCCAGGTCACTATGCATTCCCAAATGTGACCTTTCTTATTAAATCCAGACACTCCATTGGTTTTTTGCTCGTTTTTGATCAATTACATGGCAAGCTTGAAGTATGCGATTGAAGGTTCTGGGATGTACAGGCAGCATGGGTGGCCCATCGGCGCCAGCATCTGGCTACCTCATTGAGCTGGATAACGGTCGAACCTTTGTCATTGATTTGGGTCCCGGTGTCCTCGCCGAATTGCAGAAGATCTCTGATCCTGCAGCTTGTGATTTGTTACTAACTCATGTGCACCCAGACCACACTGCAGACATTCCAGGGCTGCTCGTCTGGCGTCGCTTCCACCCGACAGCCCCGGCGAGTTCCCGGAATCTCCTGGTTGGCCCCGGAGACATTCACGACCGGATAGGCACCATGTGCAAAGCACTGGGAAGTGAAGAAGATGCCAACCTGGAAGACACTTTTGACCAGGTTGTGAGTAACCCAGGTGAGCCACTGTTAGTCGGTGGGGGCGAAGCGGACGGAGGCGCCGTCGTCACGCCGTATAACATGGTCCACCCGGTGCCAGCTGTTGGATATCGCATTGAAGCAGATGGTCTGACCATTGCGTACACCGGAGATACTGCGTGGACCGATGAATTGGTGGAGCTGGCGCGGGATGCGGATATCTTCATCTGTGAAGCCACATGGTGCAGCAACGAAGAGGGCACCCCACCGGATATGCACCTGACGGGCTACGAGGCCGGAAAGGCAGCGACGCTGGCGGGGGTTAAGAAGTTGGTGCTGACTCACATTCCGCCATACGCCGACGGTGAAGAAGCACTACGTGCTGCGAAGAGTACCTTTGCCGGTGACGTTGAATTGGCCTACCTGGGCATGGATCTAGGCGGCTAGTCTCAGCGACTACCGGGTTTCCGTACAGCTGTCGCACCGCTTTCGCGCCGGGCGGTAGGGTAGTTGGCATGACTACAGCTAATTCCGATTTTCGCCGTGCCGATGGACGCGCGGTTGATGAAATGCGCAAGGTGACCATCACTCGCGGCTTCACCGACAATCCGGCCGGTTCTGTGCTGGTTACTTTCGGTAATACGCGTGTAATGTGCACCGCTTCCGTCGAACAGTCGGTGCCACGATTCAAGCGTGACTCCGGCGAGGGCTGGTTGACCGCTGAGTACTCCATGCTGCCGGCCTCTACCCACGAGCGCATGCCCCGCGAGTCAATGCGCGGCAAGGTCAAGGGTCGCACTCACGAGATTTCCCGTCTGATCGGTCGCTCCTTGCGAGCTGCTATCGACTTGAAGGAACTCGGTGAGAACACCATCAACATCGACTGTGATGTTCTGCAGGCGGATGGTGGTACTCGAACCGCTTCCATCACCGGTGCGTACGTCGCGCTGGCTGATGCCCTGACCTACCTGCATGCAGCGGGTGCAGTTCCGGGCACCCCGCTGAAGGCACCAGTCGCAGCTGTTTCGGTTGGCATTATTGATGGCCGTGTCTGCCTGGATCTGCCTTACGAGGAGGACTCTCGCGCTGAGGTCGACCTCAACGTGGTGATGACCGCAGAGGGTAAGTTCGTCGAAATCCAGGGCACTGGCGAGGAAGGCACCTTTGACCGAGGTCAGCTGAATGACATGCTCGACTCGGCGGAAAAGGGTCTGCGTGAGCTCGTTGCCCTGCAGCAGGAAGTTCTGCGTGCGCCGTACCCGGGTGAGCTGCCGTGAAGCTCCTCGTCGCTACCCGAAATTCTAAAAAACTAGTCGAGCTCGACCGCATCCTGCGTGCGGCGGGTATTGATTCGGTGGAACTTCTTTCGCTTAGCGACGTCCCGGAGTACCCAGAGCGCCCCGAAACCGGTCGCACTTTTGCGGACAACGCCTACATCAAGGCTTTCGATGGTGCGACACACACCGGCTACGCGTGCTTGGCAGACGATTCGGGGCTCAGCGTCGATGAGCTAAACGGCATGCCGGGTGTGCTCTCGGCGCGCTGGTCGGGCACTCACGGCGACGATGTCGCTAACTACGAGCTGCTGCTTGCTCAGATGGGGGACTGCCCAGATGAGCGTCGTACGGCGTCCTTCCGTACCGCCTGCGCGTTGGTCGTCCCCGGTGTCAAGGAGGTGCCGTCCGCGCTTGCCGACGGCGGTTTCCCAGCCGTCCTCGATGAAGCCGGTAATCTGCTGCTGGTTGTGGAGGGGCGCTGGCCTGGCTCCATTCTGCGCGAGCCTGTTGGGGGCAATGGGTTCGGCTATGATCCGGTGTTCGCGCCCGCAGTTGGTGAGGGCAACGAAGCTGAGGGGGCCTTGTCTGCGGCACAAATGAGCGCCGAAGACAAGGACGCTTTTAGCCACAGGGGGCGTGCACTGCGTGCCTTGACTCCGGCGCTGAAAATTCTGGCTGAGGTTGAGGCTAAGGGGTAGCCCTGGGGCGAGCCCTCGGGCTGCCGAGAGCCCGCTACTTCAGCTGGAAAGCGGTCTCGACTTCCTCGCGGCGCTTCTTCTCGACGAAGAAGGAGAGGAACGGGACCACGCCACCGAGCGCGGTGATAATCCACTTTGCTGGTTCCCAGCGGGCCTTGGTACCCAGGTTTACGGTGGCAATGAGGAATGCCATGTAGCCGAAGCCGTGAATCTGGGCGGTGTAGAAGAACCACCGCGGCGCGTCGGCGGAGTTGTCGAGGATGAGGTACTTGTAAATCATCTCGGCACACAGCAAGAGCAGCATCACACCCGTGAAGTAGGCGGTGACGGAGAAGTACGTCAGGGCCTTCCTTACGCGCTCTTGACGATCTGGATTGATGTTGGTCACTAAAAGTCCTTTTCTCGAATAAGCAGTTATCGCCTAGGCGTTGGTGCCAGAATCCGTCGATTGTGTCTCATCCACACGCTGCACCTTTCGCGAGCCATCCGGGTTGGTCGGCAGGAATTCGTCTGGAATTTCCGTCATGACATCGTCTTTAGCCTCAAATGCGGCCTCGCTATTGCCGCTCAGGCGTTCGCGTTCGTACTCCATGTATTTGCGGTAGGCCCAAATAAAGAACAGGCCGAAAGCTGGCCACTGCAGTGCGTAGCCCAGGTTTTGGAATGAGCTGGTTGTGTTCCACCTGCTGAGCTGCCAGTAGGCGAGTGCAAGAGTGGCGCCGACTGCAAGAGCCAAGAAGATTAGTTGCACCACGCGGGTACGGGTGGGAATCTTCGCTGGCTTGTCAGTGGTATTGGAATGCTGTGAAGTGGACACATAACCACCATAGCTAGTCCGTGACCTGCCAAGCTAGCGCGCTCGCTGGATAAGGCAGGCGATGGGACATTAGGAATTCAGCTAGGACATTAGGAAATCTGCGGCAAACCCGTTAAAGTGTGTACAGTCCAAATGAGCTGTGAAAGTTCGTTGCGCCTGTAGGTGGCTAATAAGTAGTCCATGCTTACGGGGACTGTACGTAACTGTCACGGATTCGCGACGGGCGCCTGTGGCGGAATTGGCAGACGCGCTGGATTTAGGTTCCAGTGCCTTAGGGCGTGGGAGTTCAAGTCTCCCCAGGCGCACCACATAAATACCCCGTGACTATGCAGGTCACGGGGTGTTTTCGTTCTCCAGCCCGCCAGATTTTTCGCCCTCATTGCGCTGCGTGCCCAAAATCTGGCCCATTTCCCGCCCGAAGCTATTCCAAGGTCGCTAATCTCCCGTGCACGGTGTAGAACCATGACTATGAAAATTGTTGTCTGCGTCGTTTATCCCCGCTACCCAGATAACACTGAACCTCTCGGCGGGTTCGTCGAGTCTGAAGAAACCGCCCTCGCGATTGACAACTGGTGGCGCGCACAACCCGGCGACATGATTGGTACCTGGGAAGATTTCGAAGTTGAGGTCAATAGCCGCGACCAACTCCTCTATGGAGTGTTCACCGGCACTCCCACTCTCGAAATCACTGATAGCAACTTCTGGGACCCCATCTGCTACGGGGTGTACACCGACCGGGAAGAAGCCGAGCGGGCAACTAAACCAAAGTCAATGTGGGAAGCGAACAACAGTCCCCAAAAATACGTCCTCCCGTTCCGTCTGGGCTGGAAATTTGACCGGTATTTCCCCGATGGAAAGCCCTGGCCACCAGACCAGCTGTAGGCCTCCCGTAGAATGCAAAAAAAAATTGTCTATGAAAGTTGTTGTCTGCGTCGTTTATCCCCGCTATCCGGATAACACTGAACCTCTCGGCGGGTTCGTCGAGTCCGAGGAGACCGCCCGCAAGATAGACGACTGGTGGCGTGCACAACCTGGCGACATGATTGGTACCTGGGAAGATTTCGAAGTTGAGGTCAATAGTCGCGACCAGATTCTCTACGGGGTATTTAGTGGTACGCCCGCCCACAAGATTGACGAGCCAGACTACTACGACCCTATATGTCACGGGGTGTACACCGACCGCAAGGTGGCTGAACACGCGGCAAAACCCAAGACAATGTGGGAGGCCAACAACTGCCCTCCTAAGTTTGTGCTTCCGTTCCGCCTGGGCTGGAAGTTTGACCGGTATTTCCCCGATGGAAAGCCCTGGCCACCAGACCAGCTGTAGACCTGCGACAGTTTTCGCATCGGGAAGGGGAACGCAAGACGTGGCAGTCGCACAGCGCGCGTGAGTGCCATTCTGGGAAACCTTTGTTCGCTCATTCCACTGCGTAGGGCAATCGAATCTGTCGATACAATGACGCTGATCGAATCGTATCTTGAATCGTAAGGTGGAAGCAGGGAGGCAACATGAGCATCTCGATGCATCTGGATGAGTACATGGCGCGTCGTGGCATAGTTCCCGACGACACTGTGGTCAACGATGATCCCTGCGCAATCTTCGACGGCAAGGTCGAGCGCGATGGTAAGTCGCAGCAGGACCTTGAAGAGTCGGAACGGCGCTTAGAGGAAGCGGAGTCCGCAATTCTGGACTTGCTAGGCGATTAATCGAGGAAAGATTGAGCGTTCTCGACGCTCATTGACACGCATTCCGGGTGTGATGTTCATCACCGATTGGGCATAAATTGGCTCGGTCTTCCCGGCTTCATTTTCCACCGCCGGCGCTGCCAGGGTGATGAAGCGCAAGCAACTTATCGACAAGGGAACGCTGTTTCCTACCTGCGAAGTTCTTTCACCTTCGAAACGCTGTGCTCGCTTATCTCGCGGCCGTGCCGGGCCTCTCATTTTGGGGCTGCAAATTACTTTCGCGTTGATGGTGTCGCAAAACTGGGTGAGAAAAACATGATGGATTCCTCATGATTTATGGCATAGTGTCCTGGCAAGGATTTGGAAACAAAAGATGTTTTCATTTCGTACTCCACAAGACAAGGACCTCAGCCACGTGAAATACGAAAAACTCGCCACTTTGCAGACCAATGTCGTAACTGCTCCAGACCTGGGTACTTTTGCAGTCACTTTCGCCGGTCAATCGCAACCATGGCTGGACACTCTCTCCAGCGTCATGGCCAGTGGCAACTCAAAGAAACTACGGGAAGTTTTCACTCGCGCTGAGGAACTGCTCACACCGCTTGACGACGATCTCATCGGCCAGCTTCCCGCAGGTTTCGACCCCTTTGGCTGGGCAATCTCACTCGTTACAGACGAGCCATTTACCGGAGATACAACCAACCCTGCGGTCAGCGTCCCGGGCATCGTCTTGGCACAGTTGGGCATTGTCGAGTTGCTGGAAAAGCAGGGAATTAATATCACCGAAGCGGTAGCGGTAACCGGTCATTCGCAAGGTGTTCTTGCCGCTGAGATTGTCGCTCGCCCAGAGAAGGCAGCAGAGCTACTGGCGCTAGCTCGCCTCATCGGTGTGGCGTGTGCGCGCGGAAGCCGAGTAGCCGGATTTGGGCGCGCGCCGATGATGAGTATCTCTGGCCTGACGGTCGAGGAGTTGGAGCCTTTCCTCCCCCAGGGCTGTGTCATCGGTCTGAAGAATACGCAGACTACCAGCGTAGTTATCGGCAAGCAGGATGAACTAGACCAGCTGGCAGAGCAGCTCACAACGCAGCAGCCGAAGGGTCGGAAAGTCGAATGTACAGTTCTGCCAGTTAGTGGCGCATTCCATCACCCAGCGCTGGTACCTGCTGTGGCATGGGTAGTGGAGCGAGCTGAGCGCATTGGGCTAGATGCGGAAACGGCGGACCGGCTTGCGCGTGCAATCTTGGTTGACCCCAGTGACTGGAGCGCCGAGGTACGGGGGCTCATCGACCAAGGAGCAACCACCATTTTGGATCTGGGGCCGAACACAGGCGTCGTCAAGCTGACAGAACGTAACGCTGAAGGCTATGGCGTGGCGGTGATTCCTGCGGCGACAGCTGCGGGTAGGGGCGTCCTGTCTGAGAGCGACATTGAGCATCCGACATCGTGGCTGGAGTTTGCGCCGCGTCTGGTCACTGGAGACAAGCCCCGTGTCGAGACGAAGTTCACCAAGTTGACCGGGCGCTCGCCAATTCTGCTCGGCGGTATGACCCCGACAACCGTTGACCCTGAGATCGTGGCGGCTGCTGCGAATGCGGGGTTCTGGGCGGAGCTGGCCGGTGGCGGCCAAGTCACGCCGGAAATCTTCGAGGCTAATGTGGCGCGACTCTCCGATCTGCTCGAGGAAGGGCGCAGTGCACAGTTCAACACCATGTTTTTGGATCCGTACCTGTGGGGTTTGCACATTGGAAGCCGCCGTTTGCTCCCGCGCGCAGTGGCAGCGGGGCGACCGATTGATGGAGTCACCATCTCCGCGGGAATCCCCGAGGTGGACGAGGCAGTTGAGCTAGTAAAGCAGCTGCGTGAGGGCGGGATTCCGCATATCTCCTTCAAACCGGGCACAATCGCACAAATCGAGTCGGTGCTCGAAATTGCAGACACCTTGGCGCAGCAGGGCACACCGTATCCAATCATCATGCAGGTTGAAGGTGGGCGTGCCGGCGGCCACCATTCCTGGGAAGACCTCGATGACCTGCTAATTAACACCTACGCAAAGATCCGCAAGCGAGATGTGGTGCTTGCTGTTGGCGGCGGTATCGGCAAGCCAGAACAGGCCCGTGATTATCTGATGGGCACGTGGTCGACACGGTACGGATTGGCGCCGATGCCGGTCGATGCTGTCATCATCGGCACAGCTGCGATGGCAGCCAAGGAGTCGACCGCCTCTGAGTCCGTGAAACAGATGCTGGTCGACACCGTCGGCACTGACAACTGGATCCCCGCTGGTAGCGCCATGGATGGCATGGCGTCGGGACGCAGCCAGTTGGGCGCTGATATCCACGAAATTGATAACGCCGCAGCACGCGCAGGCAGATTGCTTGACGAAGTCGCAGGTGACCTCACTAAGGTCACTGAACGACGCGCAGAGATCATCGAGGCAATTAACGCCACCGCGAAGCCGTACTTCGGGGATGTCAGCACCATGACGTATGCCGAGGTGCTGAATCGCTATCTCGAATTGTGTGCGCCCGAAGGGACGTTCCTCGATCCAACGTGGTCGACGCGCTTTGTCGCACTCGTCGATCGCGTAGAGGCACGATTGAATGCAGTCGACGCGGGCACGTTTGACGCGCTTGCCGACGGCGACAGCTTGCGCACTCAGCCGCAGAACGAAATCTCGCGACTGTCCGGCCTGCTGGATCTGGATACCCAGCTCCACCCAGCAGATGTCACCTTCTTTATCTCTGAGCTCTGCCGCACACCTGGCAAACCTGTGCCATTCGTTCCGGTTATCGATGATGAGGTTCGTCGCTGGTGGCGATCGGACTCCCTATGGCAGGCGCATGACTCTCGCTACGATGCGGATCAAGTCTGCATCATCCCAGGGCCGCAGGCTGTTTCGGGCATTACCCGCGCGAATGAGCCAGTAGCGGAAATTCTGGGTCGGTTTGAAAAAGCTACTGCACAGGCATTGATGGATACCGGCTACCTGCCGGAGGCACCTGTTGACGCCCTCAGCCGGATGCTCGCAGCACCTGTGATTTGGTGGGCTCGTCGACAGCAGCCGAATCCGGCGCTGGCACTTGGCGCGGAACATGAGTGGGTATGTGTATCTGACGCAAGTGATGTCTCTCGTTCACAACGCCTGGAGCACCCAGGTACTGGTGCCATTTTGGAGACCATTGGAGCTGATGGCAGCAATGATGAGGGCGGGGAGGAGCTCGTCTGGGCACAGCTGACCGTTCCGCTGCCCGATGCTGCGGGGGAGAATACGCAACTGCGAATTCGCCTGTGCCAGAGTGCAGCGGTGGGCGCAGTGCCCGTCGTCAAGCATGAGGATGCGGCAGCCGCGATGCGGGAGCTGACGCGAATCGCGGCTGGCGGTGAGCTTGCAAACATCGTCGATGGGGTCGCGGAGTGGGAATCCGAGTGGGATCCGATGGCGATGGCTGACTACGATGCGGTCACTATTGCAGCTGCCGGCGATGAGTCACAGGCGACGGTGCCGGACGCGTTGGTTGGGCATGCTTGGCCAGCGATTTTTGCGGCAGTCGCGCAGGCGCGTACTGAGACCGGCATTGATGTTGTTGAGGGCATGCTCGCGCTTGTTCACCTTGAGCATCACATTCGTATGATTGGGGCTCTGCCTCAGGAAACCACAACGTTGCGGATTAGTGCGCGTGTCGACGAGGTCGTTGATACGGACTTAGGGCGGTTAGTTGTGGTGCGCGCGGAGGTTCGTGATGGCGATACGCTGCTCGCCACCTTGAGTGAACGCTTTGCCATTCGTGGCCGAAACGGCGGCGAGACAGCGCGGACCAATACTGTGCCATTTCCAACGGTCACGGATACGCCACGGAGTTTCCGCGGTGCCTTGACCGTGGAAGCGCCTAAGGCGATGGAGCCATTTAGCTGTGTCACAGGCGATCGCAATCCTATCCACGTCGATTCCCGGGCAGCAGCGCTAGCTGGTCTACCAGGGGTTATTGTCCATGGAATGTGGCTGTCGGCGATGGCCGAGCATGCGGCTGTTGCCACGTCGGATGCCGGCATTGGCAATCGGGTGATTGAGTTCACTGCGACTATGCTGAGTCCGGTTCTACCTGGCCAGGAAGTGAAGTTCTCTGTCGAACGCCGTGGTTTTGATGACCGTCCAGGCGCCGGTGAAGTCCGTGAAGTCACGGCCACAGTAGAGGGCGAGCTGGTACTGACTGCCACTGCTGTAATTGCCGCACCGACGACCGCATATGTCTTCCCTGGCCAGGGGATTCAATCACAGGGGATGGGGCTGTCTGCTCGGACTCGCAGCGTAGCGGCCCGCCGCGTGTGGGACCAGGCTGATGCAATGACCCGAGAGAAGCTTGGCTTTTCCGTACTGGCTATTGTCCGGGACAACCCGGTAGAGGTGGTCGTGGATGGTGTGCGCTATTTCCACCCAGAAGGTGTCCTGAATCTGACTCAGTTCACCCAGGTTGCGATGGCGACGTTGGGGCTGGCGCAGGTTGTGGAGCTCCGTGAAGCAGGGCTGCTGGATGAAACAGCTCACTTTGCGGGTCACTCCGTCGGTGAGTACAACGCGCTGGCGGCTTTCGCTGGTGCGCTTGACGCAGATGCCGTGTTGGAGGTTGTCTACCGCCGCGGTTTGACCATGCATGAACTGGTCGAACGTGATGAGCAGGGGAGGTCCAACTATGGTTTGTGCGCCCTGCGTCCGGACAAGATTGGCGTAGGCGAGGACGAGGTCACCGAGTTTGTTAATCGGTTGTCGCAGGAAACCGGTGAGTTCCTCGAAGTCGTAAATCTCAACCTGGCAGGCAAGCAGTACGCCGTCGCCGGCACCGTCGCGGGCCTTGCGGCACTGGCTGATCAGTGCGAGCGACGCAGCTCGGACGGCAAGGGATACGTGCGTATCCCAGGTATTGATGTGCCATTCCACTCCAGTGTCCTACGCGATGGTGTGGATTCCTTCCGTAAACACCTGGAGCGGCTGCTGCCAGCGGAAATCACTCCAGAGCGCCTGGTGGGGCGCTATATCCCGAATCTCACCGCGACCTCTTTTGAGCTGACCGAGAAGTTCGTCCGACAGATGGCTGCAGTCGTCGACTCAAACATTCTGGAAAACATCCTTGCCGACTTTGATACTGCCGCTGAAAACCCGGCGCGCCTGGCCCGCATGTTGCTGGTCGAGTTACTGGCCTGGCAATTCTGCTCACCGGTGAGGTGGATCGAAACGCAGGATCTGCTGCTTGAGGATCTCGGCGTCAGCCGCATTATTGAAGTTGGTGTAGGTACAGCGCCCACACTGGCAAACCTGGCTGCCCGCACCTGCCAGCTGCCCCGTCACCGTAGCCGTGACATTCGAGTACTCAATCTCGAACGTGATGCTGATGCAGTGTTTATGCGCGACCAAACTCAGCCAGAGAAGCCTGAGACCGAGTCGAAGGTGACACCAGAGCAGGACGCGGCGCAGGCTCTATCTGGAACAGCAGGAGCAGCGGGAGCAGCAGGAGCAGCGGCGCCGGCGGTATCCGCCGACCAATCCGCGGCGACCGAACAGGCAACCACGATCACGAGTGCTGCCACTCCGGCTACCGAAGTTGCTGATATCGCAGTCAGCCCGGCAGAAGCGTTGGAAGTTCTTATTTGCCAATGGACGAAGGTACGTCCCGACCAGCTCGGTGCCGCCGACTCCATTGAGACTCTGGTCGATGGAGTCTCATCTCGACGCAATCAACTGCTGCTCGATCTCGGAGTCGAATTCGACCTCGGTTCAATCGAAGGGGCCGCAGATGCGGAACTGGCTGATCTAAAGGACAAGATTGATAGCTTGGCCAGTGGATATTCCGCATTCGGCCCGATTCTCTCCGAAGCCATTGCCGACGGTATTCGCCGGATTACCGGTCCTGCCGGTGCAGGCGCGAATTACATCGATGACTATGTGGCCAATGAATGGCAGCTTGGCAAGGGATGGGCAACCGCAGTCAGCGCCGAGATGATGCTCGGTACTCGCGACGGTGCATCCCTGCGCGGCGGCGATCTTGCGCATCTGGCTCCGGCCGCCCCAGCCAGTACTGCTGAACTCAACCAGCTGATTGATGAAGCAATCCTTGCGGTCGCCTCGCAGCGAGGTGTATCTGTCGCTAAGCCGTCGGCAAGCGACAGTAGTGCTGGGATGGTCGACTCGGCTGCACTCACTGAGTTTGCAGATAAACTGACTGGTCAACGAGGTATTCTTGCCACCGCTGCACGCACGATTCTGGAGCAACTCGGCCACGAGATTACCGGTGCCATTGACTTCGATGCCGAAGACGCCGACAGCAACCTGGTAAATCTCGTCACTGCTGAACTCGGTGCGGACTGGCCGAAGCTGGTCACCCCGACGTTTACGCCCACCAAGGCAGTGCTTCTCGACGACCGCTGGGCCACCTCCCGCGATGACCTAGCACGCCTCTGGGCAGCCGCTGATGAAGACGTGGCTGACACCGCGCCGGGCAGTATCCATGAAACCGCAGTCGAGCAGGCACAGTGGTGGGCTGCCAAGGCAGACGAGGCAGGGCGGGCACAGTTGGCGAGTATCTACCGACAGCTGTCGGATGAGGCCATCACGAATGTGGATGAACTGCCGATGAATGCCGACATCGCTGTTGTTACCGGTGCATCGCCAAATTCGATTGGCTCCGCCGTAACTGCACAGTTGTTGTCTCAGGGCGCAACCGTTGTTGTCACTACCTCACGCCTGGGACATGAGCGCCTGAGCTTCTACAAGCAGCTCTACCGTATGCATGCGCAGGGCGAGGCGAAGCTGTGGGTGGTACCGGCGAACCTGTCCAGCTTCCAGGACCTGGATTCCCTTATCGACTGGATCGGAACCGAGCAGACTACGACGATTGGTGCGGAAGTGGTTGTGACCAAGCCCGCGCTGTCACCGACGCTGCTATTCCCGTTCGCGGCGCCTACGGTCTCAGGTTCGCTTGCCGACGCCGGTCCTGCGTCCGAGACCCAAATGCGTCTGCTTCTGTGGTCGGTGGAACGACTCATCGCAGGGATATCAGCACTTGGCGGGGACAATAATCTGGACCATCGTTTGCATGTGGTGCTGCCGGGTTCACCGAACCGTGGTCGCTTCGGCGGTGATGGTGCCTATGGTGAAGCCAAGGCCGCACTCGATGCAGTGGTGGCGCGCTGGAATGTGGAGGACGCTTGGCGCACCCGCGCCACTCTGGCTCATGCACAGATTGGTTGGGTTCGAGGCACCAACCTGATGGGTGGAAACGATCCGCTGGTTGCTGCAGTGGAAACAAAGGGAGTTCGCACCTTCTCCACCGAAGAAATGGCAGCTGAACTCATTGAGCTCGCGAGCTCGGAGGCTCGGAAGAAGGCACAAACCCGCCCGATTCAGGCCGATCTCACCGGCGGATTGGGTGACGTCGACCTCAACATTGCGCAATTGGCGCAGGAGGCTGCGCAGGCGGCTGGCCCAACAGCTCAAAGCTCCGAGGTCGCTAGCGGGGCGCGTTCGCAGGAGCCGTCGTCAAGCCGTGTTCTGAGCGGTCTGCCAAGCCCACGCCGACCAATTGCGCAGACAACACCGACCTTTGGTGACATCGCAGCGGCTCCGGAGGACATGGTGGTCATTGTGGGCGCCGGTGAGCTTGGGCCGTACGGTTCTTCCCGGACGCGCTTTGAGGCTGAAGTCGATGATATTTCTGCAGCAGGAATTGTGGAATTAGCCTGGTCAATGGGGCTGATTTCCTATGAGGGTGGCTGGCGCGATGCCGACGGGCAACCGTTGGCAGAAAGCGACATTGCTACGCGCTACCGCGATGAAGTACTGGCGCGAGTTGGTGTGCGTCGTTACGCCGATGATGGCGATTTGGTTGACAATACGATGACTGAGCTGACCACGGTCTACCTGGATCGTGCGTTGAGCTTTGCTGTGCGTGACCGCGCGGCAGCGGAGACTTTTGTCAGTTCCAACCCGGACAACACCACTGCGAGCTTCGATGCCGAGACAGGGCAGTGGCTTGTGACACGGGCCGCTGGCACGCCAGTTCAGGTTCCACGCCGAATGGCGATGAGCCGCTATGTTGGCGGTCAAATTCCGCAGGGCTTTGACCCGGCACGCTACGGTATTCCGGCAGACATGATGGACAATCTGGACCGCGTGAGCTTGTGGAACATTGTCTGTACTGTCGATGCCTTCTTGTCATCGGGCTTCAGCCCAGCGCAGCTGCTGGAAGCGGTCAACCCGGCGCGAGTGTCGTCGACACAGGGCACAGGTATTGGTGCGATGGAGTCGCTGCGCAGTCTTTACATCGACGGTCTGCTGGGGCAACCGCGAGCCAATGACGTCCTGCAAGAGGCATTGCCAAATGTTATTGCCGCCCACGTTATGCAGTCGTATGTCGGTGGCTACGGGCAGATGATTCACCCTGTGGCAGCCTGTGCGACGGCAGCGGTGTCGGTGGAGGAGGGCGTCGACAAGATTGCCCTGGGTAAGGCAGATTTTGTTGTCGCGGGTGGCTTTGATGACCTATCCACAGAGGGAATCATAGGTTTCGGCGACATGGCCGCCACAGCTGACTCCGCCACCATGGAAAACAAAGGCATCGAGCATGAGTACTTCTCCAGGCCGAACGATCGTCGACGCGGAGGTTTTGTGGAATCGCAAGGCGGTGGCACGGTGCTGTTGGCTCGCGGAGACATCGCCCGTGACATGGGGCTCCCCGTGCTCGGTGTCGTCGCATACGCCCAGTCCTTCGCCGACGGCGCGCACACATCCATTCCGGCGCCGGGTTTGGGCGCGCTAGCGGCCGCTCAGGGCGGCGAGAAGTCTCGGTTGGCTCGCGCCCTTGCAGTACTCGATGTCACTGCGGATCAGGTCGCGGTGTTGTCCAAGCACGACACCTCGACCAATGCCAACGACCCAAATGAGTCCGAACTGCATGAACGCATTGCAGATGAACTCGGTCGCGAGCGCTCTAACCCGCTGTTGGTGGTCTCTCAGAAATCGCTGACGGGACACGCTAAGGGTGGTGCTGCAGCGTTCCAGATCATTGGTCTGACCCAGGTGTTGCGCAGCGGCATTGTGCCAGGTAATCGATCGCTGGACTGCGTCGATCCCGCATTGGCTGAGCATTCGCGTCTGGTATGGCCAACGAAGGCAGTCAATTTCGGCAATACGTTGCCGCTGAAGGCTGGCTTTGTTACCTCGCTCGGGTTCGGACATGTCTCGGCACTGGTGGCAGTCGTGCATCCGGAAGCTTTCTACCAAGCGATAGTGCAGCACGATGGCGCTGAGGCTGCGGAGCGTTGGCGGTCCGCGGCGTACAACCGCGAAGCGGCTGGTCTGCGTCGCATTGATGAGGCTATTTACGGTGGAGAAGCCCTCTACGAGCGTCCACGCGAGCGAAACCTGGCGGACGGTGGTCGGTTCGGTTCACCCGCTGCATTGGAAAAGGCAGTTCTGCTTTCCGACGGCGCCCGTCTGATCGATGGTGTCCTCCAGCCATGATTGGCGTAGACCTCGTCTATATTCCGGGCTTCGAAGAGCAGCTGAATATGCCAGGCAGTCAGTTCGCGCAGGCGGTTTTCACACCTGCGGAGCTACTGGTAGCTAGGCGCCGCGGAGCAGTCGGCGGCGCGGTGGCGCGTCACTTAGCGGGCCGCTGGGCTGCGAAGGAAGCCTTCATCAAGGCCTGGTCGCAGACTCTCTTCGGCAGCCAACCGCCGATTGCGCGCGATCAGCTGGACTGGCGGGAAATAGAGGTGCAGCCGGATGCCTACGGTCGCGTGAGCATCAGTCTCCACGGTGCTGTGAGCCGCCATTTCCACGATCAGGAGTGGCAGCTGGGGCCGTCGTTAAGCATCTCGCACGACGGCGACTACGCAATCGCCGTCGTACGCCTGGACTAGTCCGGCACCGCGCTAATCGACGGACTTCTGACGGCGACCGACCAGGATGCCGGCACCGAAGATTAGCGCGCCCAGGATTGCGCCGGTTCCGGCGACTGCGGCGGTTTGGAGCGGGGAGTTGGTCGCGGCCTGCTGAGTCTGCACATCAACTTCGTCGAGGCCATTGCCGGAAGCGTTGGACTTTGCGGAAGCCTTGCCAGATGCCTTGGAGGAGCCGCTGGCCTTGGACTCTCCGGTCTTGGAGGCACCGGTCTTCACAGCTTCTTCGCGTTCCTTGGCGGAGCCGCCGACGCTGAGGTCCGTGGCCGTGTCCTGGCTGCGGTCGGAGGAACCGTGAGCAGCAAAGGTGTAGAGCGCGCAGTCATTTTCGACGCAGTTGGCGGCCGAGGTGACGGCCTCGACATTGAGCGTTGTAGAGAAGCTGCCGTCGGAGGACATCTGGGAGGTGCGCACAAACTCAGCGGCGGAGAAAGCATCAGCGTTGGTGGTGGAGAACTTGTTCTTCTCAGCCACTGCGACGTAGATGCCGTTGCCGCTGGTCTTGAATCCGCTGCCGGAGACAGTAATTGCGGTGCTGCCCGATGGGTTCAGTTCCGTGGTGGAGAGGCTTACCGACGGGGTGCCGGTCGAGGAGCTGCTGCCGTTGGAGCTGCTGGAGCCACTGGAAGCGCTGGTGCTACTCGTTCCACTAGACCCTGTGCTGCCACTGGTGCCGGAGCTTGCGCTGCCTGCGGACTGTGAGGAGCCACCGCCGGAGGGCAGGGTAGCGTCCTGCTTGGCAGCTCCGCCGGCAAACGATACCGCGGTCGCCGTGTCCTGGCTGCGGTCGGAAGAACCGTGAGCAGCAATGGTGTAGACCGAGCAAGCGTTCTGCATGCAGTCTGCCGTGCCGAACTTCGCGCTGACCGGAAGATCCACGCTGAAGCTGCCGTCGGACTTCAAGTTGCCGCGAGAGGTAGACACAAACTGGGTATCCGGGCCGAAGGAATCGGCGTTGGTCACATCCATCTGGTCATTTTGCGCGATACCGACGTAGATGCCCGGTCCAGAGGTCTTGAATCCCTTGCCTTCGACTCGAATGGTGTCGCCGCTCGGGTTCAAGTCTGAGGTCTTGGACAGGCTCACCGATGCGTTACCCCGTGACTGCGACGGTGACTGCGAGCCCGACTGTGACTGGGAGCCCGAACCAGTGCTCTGGCCACCGCTCGGTGCCGCGCTGGTGGAACCCTGTGATTGAGCAGCCTGGGAAGTAGCACCCGCCTTGAAGGTGATGGGGACCCACTGGTCATTGCTGCGGTCAGAAAGATTAGGGAACGCAGTAAAGGAGGCTACGTAGCACTGGGTGGAGGTGCAGTCGACATCGCCAAAGCTGGTCGCGACCTTCATCTCCTGCGTAAAACTTCCGTCAGCGCCGACTGTCACCTTGGCCGCTTCGCCGTAGGTCGAAGGGTAGCCCGACTTTGGCTTCTCGATTGTCTGGGCCAGGTAAATATTTGCGTTAGCGGGGTAGCCGACTCCCTTGATGGTCACGGTGGCGCCGTCGGACAAATCGGTGGCAGGGGTCACAGAGAGCTGGCGCTCAGACTGATCGGTGCTACCGCCGAGAAGGTCGCCGATGCCGGGGAGCGAACCGCCGAGCTGTCCAATCGATGGCAGTGACTGTGCCGATGCGGGGACTGCGGGTAGGAACCCCGTACTCACTACGATTGCCGAAGCTAGAACAATAGAGCGGGGAAGCAGGCTCCGTCGGAAAGCGCCCTGCGTCGTGGACATGTGAACCTCTGATTCTGTTTGGGAGTTCCGGCGCAGGCGCGGCGAAAAACAGGGAACCCCACCGCGCCGACCAGAGTAAAGCTATAACTAAGGCAAGCCTACCCTCCGTGTATTGGTAAGGGCAATAAATGCCCCTGCCGAGGTGGGCGAGGGGCGCTCTCTAGTCTGTTGCCTCTGCGACGCTCATGAGATAAGAGATTGTCATGCGTTTGATTTCCTGCACCGTCAGCTCGTAATGAGCTTCCCGCTCAGCATCGCTTCCCGGATGGTCCACCGCATAATTCAGCAGGGCGTACGTGGCGTTAATCATGAGGTCGGAGATGAAGTTCAGTTCCGCATCGCTTGACGACGGCACCAGCGGGCGCAGCACCTTTGAAATCTCGTTGACCAGGCGTGACTTCGTATCTTCTGCGGTTGCGCGTGTGGCGGGCGTTGATTGAACAGCCAGCCATACGGCTCTTCTAGAAACGTCCTCGCGCCAGAGTTTTGCCAGGTGATCGATGAACTCCGAGAGAAACTCCGGCCATTTCAAGGTGGGGACTGTTTCTCCGAAACGTGAGACTTCCTCGATGACGGCCTCGGTGTCCTGACGGTCGAGCTCGCAGATCATCACATACTTGTTTGCGAAAAATTGGTAGAGCGTGCCAATGGGGATATCTGCGATGCGAGCGACTTCGTCGAAAGTGAAAGACTCAAACCCGTGCTCGATGAGCACTGTGCGTGCCGAGCTGAGCATGCGTGCGTACCGCTCTCGGCTGCGTTGCTGAGCCGGAGTGCGACGGGGACGAAGAATGTTCGGTGCGTCCTGGGATTGAGTCACTACTACGAAACCGTCTAATCGGGATGATGTGGGATGAGAGTTTGGGACCGGGGTCAGAGTAGGCCTTGTGGCTAGTTAGCTTTCGGAAGCCTGTGATTCCACGCCCAAATCACGCAGTACGCGCTGGACGTGACCCTTGGCACGAACGTTGTACCAGGCCTTTTCAATTTCGCCTTCGGAATTGACCAAGAAAGTCGAGCGGATGACACCCTGGACAATCTTGCCGTAGTTCTTCTTCTCGCCGAAAGCGCCGAACGCGGTCATGGTTTCCTTGTCCGGATCGGACAGGAGGGTGAAGCTCAAGCCGTGGTCCTCACGGAACTTTGCGAGTTTCGCCGGCTTGTCCGGAGAAATACCTACGACAGGAATGCCGGCATCATTCAGGGCTGCGGATTCATCGCGGAAGTCGCATGCCTCAGTGGTGCAGCCTGGAGTGTTGGCCCGCGGGTAGAAGTAAATCAGCACGGGCTTGCCCGCGTAGTCCGACAGAGAAACCTGCTCTTCGGCGTCGTTGAGAAGAGTAAACGCTGGGGCAGGATTGCCAGGTTCCAGTCGGATGTTGTTCTGGCCGTATTCTTTGTCGCTGGAGGAAGAAGTAGTCATGGCTTAATCGTATCGACTCTGGAGCGGTGCGTGGCGACTCTGAAGCAATGCGTTGAGTTTTTCCCCGTGCTCGCCCACGTTGCTGTAGTGGAAGTGTTAGTCTTTTAGGCGAACAATCACTTTAGATATTCAACTTTTTAGGGAGTTTACGTGGCTCGCAGCATTGAAGATATCCAGCGCGATATTGAGCGTAACCGTAACCAGCTCGCCCGTACTCTGGATGAGCTAACCGTGCGAACGAATCCGAAGAACGTTGCGGATGACGCAAAGACCCGCGTTCTCGATGCTCTGAATGAGCCGAAGGTGCAGGCAGCACTGGGTGTCGTTGCCGCACTTGTTGTTGGCGGCATCGCAATGGGCATTCGTCGCAACCGTAACCGCAGCAAGGAAATCGACCGCATTCGCGAGATGATTGAGACTGCTGCTAAGTAGTTTTTCGGTAGTTAGCGCACGCGCTTCGGGTAGTTACCTGGGGCCGTGCGCTTTTGCGTATTCGCGCATGGAGTGGAGAGATGTTATTCCGACGATTCGCACTTGCTCTGCTGAACTCCGTGTAGGCAAGAGTGCTTTTAGTTGGTTCTCGATTCTGGGAAAACATGCCGTACAACCGTGTGCCGCTTTTGAATTAAGAGTCGTTTCCGAATACCCAATAACGCAAGGCAGCAACCTGCGGGTACGCCCTTACGAAAGCAGTGACTGTAGATGGTCATCGAACATTGCCTGGTCGATGGCTATTGCTACAGCAGCTCCAGCCCCTACGGCTTGAGACACTTGATCAGGAGAGCTCACGACATTGCCGACAGCCCAGATGCCAGGCTCGGAGGTTTTGCCACTTTCTACCTTCACCCAACCATTTGAAACAGCGCAACCCGCTTGACGCAGTAGATCATCATTTGGAATGAATCTCGGACCGGTGAAACATGCTTCGAAGCGAGTCCGCCCCTCATGCGAACTGATTTCTACACTTTCGTTGTCATCCGGCACTGCGACGACTGACTCGACAGAGGCGGTGACAATAGATACGCCGCACACATTTAGTTGTTTGTACTGACTGGTAGGCAACTCCATTCCATTGAGAAATAGTGTTACTGAGCGTGCCCATTTGGTTAGAAGGCAGGAGATTCGATATGTGAATTCTGGGTTCTTACCACCTACGATGGCAATATTCTTTCCTTGGATTTCGTAGCCGTGGCAGTAAGGACAATGAAAAACACGTTTCCCCCAGAGTTCCGACAGGCCGGGAACCTGAGGTAATTCGTCGGTAATTCCTGTTGCAACAAGCACATTGCTAGCAGAAACTCCCATTTCGTTTGATAATTCTGCAGTCCAAGTTCCGTTGGGCTTTTTGGTCAGTTTTTTGACGTGCCCCCGAGTGATGGTTCCTCCGAAAGATATGAACTCTTGGTGCCCTCTTGTGAGGAGTTCTAGCGGATTGACCGCATCAGCCCCCAGTATTCCGTGAGCGTGTTCGCTAAAACGGTTTCTAGGGTTCCCGTCGTCGATTATGCAGACGTTACGGTTGGCTCGTGCGAGATTAATACCAGCAGCTGTGCCTGCAGCGCCTCCTCCTACGATAAGAACATCAAAATTCATGTAGGAAGTCCCCTTTTATGTCGTTGCCATTCCGATCCTGCAGAAAACGTTTGCACACCATGAGTGGGCTAGCAACTACTGGGAGAGCATCTCAAGAAACATTGGCAATGTATCCGGACGATGACGGATTCAACTAGCCAGTTCTTTTGCAACGTGGGAACTAGCAGGGCATAAAAGGCGATTATGGGGTTAAGTAGCAAAACTGACAATCCGAAAACTGACAAGCCCAAAACTTGCGGGCTGCACGTGTGGGTACGGGCTGCAAATGTGAACCTGTGCGCGTTTATGGCGCCTGCGCTTGTTGTGCAACAAAAAGACCGGGAGGGTATTTCTACCTTCCCGGTCTGTATTGTGCGCCATCAGGGACTCGAACCCCGAGAGGTTTTAAGTCACTATCAGACGCGCATCAGCGCAGGTAAAAGCGTTTTTAGCGGGTTCTCTGTTCTAGGGAAAACAGTAGCACACAGCCGTGTGCCCAATTTGTGCCCAATTACAGAGAGGTAGAGGCAATGAAGATCGCAATCCGGGACATGATGAAGCATGAGAACATCACGCTGGCAGACGTGGAAGACGGTCTCATTATTGAGATTGCAAGCACCGTTCACGCCCGCATTCATGACGGTGTTCTGTTCGCGTCCTTCGATGCTGAAGCGAGCCCGAAGGCGGTAGGTATGTCCGTATGGCAAGAGGTTGTCCAACACACTGGGGCAGCTCTTAAGTTCGAGGCGGTTCTTGATTCGCCTGATTATCCTTCGGGCAAAGAATTTATTGCTTGGTTGTCGTGATTGCGCTGGGAACGAGGTAGAGATGGTGTCGGTACTACCGACACCATCGACCGTATTACCAGGTCACAAGGCGTAACAGGGTGTAACTTCCGAGTCGTCCTAGAAGACGGAGAGCCTTGGTTCGTTCTCAAGGACGTGTGCGACGTTCTGGAGCTCAAACTCCCGCACCGAGCAGTAGACAGCCTGTCCGAAGATGACCACTGTACTACAGGGGTCGCCGACCGTTTGGGCAGGTCACAACGGGTAACACCCCACTAGAGATCGTCCGTAGGGACGTGTGCTAATCCACGAAACGCCAGCGCCCGACTGGATAAGGGTGTCTGTACTGTGGACACCCCTGGCGGGCAACAACGAGCCGCCTTCGGGTGTTTCGGGGAGCCGGTTTGGGAGAACCCCCGGTGATGTTGCAGATTCGTGGTGCCCACCCGTTTTTAGCCGATTTTGCGCGTCTCTGACCTGCATAAACGCAAAGCCATTTTCGCTGTACGCCATTCTAAGCGATTTTATAACCCTCCCGAGGGTAAATACATGGGGAAGGGTGTCTCAACGCTTTAGAATCGATTATAGGGCTTCTTTCTAGGAGGTTGTTGTATTTAGGTTTATTGAGGTTGATCCGGGGCGTGTTGTTGTGATGCGCGCCCCGGGTGCTAATCGTGGGTCGGAGACTGAGCAGGCTATCCGGGGCCGGGTGGCTGTTCGCTTGGAGGGGCGGATGCGCTCGTTGAGGAGTGCGAGCGGGTTGCTTAGCCTATTGCCCCTAAGCGTTTGAGGCTCAGGGGGGTGTTGTGACTAAAACACTGCGAAGAGGATTAGCAGGAACACGATCACCGCGACGATGAACCAACCCGCGCTTAGTTCGTTGTTTGTGGTTGGCTGTTGTTTAGGGGTTGGTTTTCTCGAGGGTGTAGCTGCTGCTCTTGTTGGTGGCTTGTTCGTTGGCCTAGTAGGTGGTTTGGGCTTCGGAGCTGAGGAGGTGTTCAGCTTCGGGGTTGCTGCTCGATTAGTTGTCTGTTGAGTAGAGCGTTCCGGTGAGGGTTGTTGCGCCTCTTTCCGGTCTTTGTAGACGGTGGTGGTTGAAATCCCTAACTCTGCTGCTATTTCCTTAGCTGTTTTGCCTTCGTTGAACAGTTGAACCACCCGTTCGCGCCGGGCTTGTCGTTCTGCTTGATACTGCTCGTAGTTGTAGGCGAGAGCTTCGGGTGCTAGACGGTGTACGAGGTCTTGTTGTTCGTCGCACTGTCGTTGCAGTTTCTTGAGCCTGTTCCATTCGCGTTGTGGGACTGATCCAGGGTTTTGGTCGTTTCTCCGGTAGAGAGAATCTGCGTATTTGGATTTAACTCCTCGGAGTCTCCAAAGTTCCTTTTCTGCTGCTTGATGCTCGTCCCACGGGTTTAGCTTGTTCATACAAACTAGTCTAGATTGTTTTGCTCCGGTGGTGAGTAGCATTCAAACAGGTTGAGGTTGACGCTCTCCGGAGGGGTTCCCTAACGGGCAACTGTCTTATCGAGTGTTTCTTCAGGCATTCGCAAGCCTTTTAGCTAGTGATTTTGGTCACTTTTAAGGTTTGAAGTGTCGCCATTCTGTAGAAGTGACACCTATATAGTAAGTGAGAGGGATTTTAGAAGAATTCTTGAAACAGAGTATCGGAGGAATACCAGAACGCCACCTATCTATATAGTGAGAGGGATTTGTGGTTGTTGTATAACGGAATGGTAACAATTCTTGAAATATCACCCTAGAGTGGGGGTATTTTAGAAGATTAGGTGTCTGAAAAGTAGCAAAATGACACGTATATATATAGTGAGGGGCGAGTGAAACGAGCCCCGAACGAACCTCGTTCTTCACTCGGTTCTTATCGGAACCGGGGAGCTGAGAGCTCCCCTCTCTTTCACTCACCAGTAAGAGCCGGCCAACAAAGGCCGGCGATCTTCTTAAACAAGAACGCGGCCCTCGGGGGCCGCTCTTACTTACTAAGTAGACCGAGCCCCTAAGGCTCGGGCAACGTTCGCAAGCTCACTCATTCGCTTGCTCACTACGTGACCAGGAGGTTTAAGTCTCCGGTGACTAAATGGTATTCGAGTGACCGAAGAAAGAGACTGCCTCCTGATTGGAGGCACCGGAGATTAAGAGTCCTCCGGAGAGATCGCTGGCGGTGCCAGCTCAAGTCCTTCGGGTGCCTTGAAGAGGCAACCGAGGTAGATCACATCGTCCGAGGAGACAATCACTCCGAGGACAATCTGCAAGCCGTCTGTTCGGCTTGCCACAAGAAGAAGACGCAGACCGAAGCCAAGGAGGCCTCGGCTGCTAAGAGAGCCGTAGACACACACCTCTGCTAAGGATGCTCGAGACTATCGAGTGTCGTTAGGGGAGATGGCTAGTCCCCAATGCCGGGTTACTCAGTAATCCATTCAGACATCACCGGTGTCTGACCTTCTGGTGATTCTAGGATTTCGCCCTTGGTTTAACGAGCACCAAGGGCGTTTTCCTTTTCGCCATGTTTTATAACGCTATACCCGCTCAGCCACCGCAAGGAGGTGACAGTAATACAGGATCGACACGCAACCAGGTATGCCTCCGGAACAATCAAGGCCACTCAGGATCTAGCTAACTCCAGGTATCGAGCCAGACAGCGAATCATGCGCCGTTGGATCGACGATGTAGCCGACAAGCTCGATATTACAAGAGAGGAACTGCTGTGCTTAGAGCCTGATCTGGTCTCTCAATTGCTCAGGCATCTAGCACGAGAGCGTCCCGACGCGGCTACGGAATCTCGCTAGTAATTCATTCACGACCAAAGGAAAAAACTTGGACTATATCCCGTTAAACGGTGCGAAAGTCACCGAGAGAGTTGCTCGCGCCCTCAGCTCTCGAGCAACCAACTATCACCGAGCCCCCTCCGCTGCCTCAGTCCTGCAAGAAGCACTGACTGATACAGCACCGGAGCCCGAAGCTCCGGAGCGGACAACAACCACCACCGGAGCTTTCGTCGATTCACTCGAATCTGTTCAATCAGCCGTAGACCTGTCTCAGGGATCCTTCGGTGCAATTCCCGATCGAACAGGAGATCCGCTGCTCGAGAGTTTGCAGAGTGTGCTGTACCGGAGGCGATAAGTTGACCGAGGTACTCGTTCATACACCTTCGGCCAGAGTCGAATACAGCCACCGGGACAATTCACTCACCGTGGTTGTGAACTCGGAATACATTCCGCCGAGGCTGTGTCAACAGATCGGATGTTTCACTGCTCGGCACAATCTGAAACTGGTCTACTGCCACACAGACCACAACCAGGTTCATCGAATCTACTGCCCTTAGCGCTTGCTAGGGGCTTTTGTTTTGCCCAAAATCACCGAATCCCCAAGGAGGATTTACTCATGTTTAACCCGAATCACACTGTCGATACCGTGCGCCACTGGGGTCTGAAGAACCCGAAACAGATTGAATCACTGCTGAATGCACTGAATGCAGTTGAGGAAGCAGGTACTGAAGCGCCGGAACTCGACAAGGTCACCGATCCAAAGCAGGCAGCGCAGCAGGTTCTACGTCTTGCAGAATGGAAGAGCTCTCAGGGCGATAACCTCACCGAGGCTAAGACTCTTGCTCGCCATAAGATTTCCAACGCTATTGAAGACGAATTAGAAGACATGATCGACTTCTACCTTCAGCAGCTCAACGACGGTCTTGCCGAGAACGTCGAAACATACAGTGATGCGGTCTTCGAGCTTCCCGCTGAGTTCTCCGCTGAGGACGTAATGAACTTTAGTCCAGAGGTCTTTGCTGCCTACCAGACTGCTAAGGCCAGCGCTGCACACCTTAAGTCTGTTATCAACCTCGTTCAGACTCTGGGGTCTGTTGTACCTAGCCAGAAGAACTTGCTCGTACCCGAACCGCTGTTCCTGTTGGTCGAGCCGACCAGCCTCGAGACTTACTACTACCTCTCCGGTGTGGACGATTCTTCCAGCTCGGCTCAGCAGGCAGTGCTGCCGATGTTGGCAAAAGCACTCGAGCACGGTGCCAAGGTAGAGCTAAAGACTCCGGAAGAGGCGCTCGAAGTAGTAGCCCACTGGGAAGAACAGCGTGACCTGCTGTCTGCTCAGGCTCACCGAGATCTGCTCGCAGCAGTCCGCAACTGGTAGCCCATCGGTGACTAATAACCAGGGCAGGTAGGCCAACAGGAAACGGGCTTGTTCGAGCCGACCCCGGGATGTATGGGGAGCCCGTCCGTAGATATGTCTCGAAGCTGCATCGTTAAGAGCCTTCGTCTTCTGTTGCTCGCTGGTGACGGTGCGGCAACGTGTGAGCGTCTTGGGCAGTGGAGTGTTTAGGTAGGGGATTCCCCTACGGGTATGGAGTATGCCCGGCTACCTAGGCCGGGGTAGCTAGGGGATGCCCCGCCCCGGGGTAGGGTGCCCGGGGCGTGCCGGGGAGGGCTAGGCACCCCGCTAGGCAGGCTAGGGCGCTAGGCGGGTATGCGCCCGCTAGGGAGGCGCGCTAGGTCGCACTAGGCAGGCGCGCGGGCTAGGCAGGTTCTGGCTTCTGTCCTACGGACTTTGGTACCCCTCAGGCAAGAGTCTGTTGGCATCTCTTGGCAGCGTCGTTGCTGCGTAATGCACCGGTCTCGGTTTTGGTTTTGCCTATCGAGATTCAGAGGTCGGCACCTCGGGCACCCAGGGGGCATACCCTCGCCCCGTCTCCTAGCACCGCCCGTGACTGCGCCCGCCCGGCTTTATGCGAATCCCAAACTCCATTTTTAGGAGCTTGCCGATACTGAATCGCCATTACAGGAAAGGAATTACTAATCAATGGAACCACTTCCGCTACAACTGCACAGCTATGAGCCACCGGCTCCTCCTAAGGTTCTCCAGAACCGAGGTAAGGAGCTTTGGCAAGAAATGACCTCGGTTTTCGACTTCACAGGGGAACCGGGAAAGTATGCCATTCTCGAGCGTGCTTGTCGTACCGCTGACACGATCGAGCAACTCGAAACAGCGATGGAGGGACAGCAGTTCACTGTAAAAGGCTCGATGGGGCAGGCGGTTATTAACCCGCTCATTGCTGAGGCACGAGCTCAGACCAACCAGCTCGATAAGTTGATCAAGTCCCTCAATCTTCCTGAGACCTCGGAAGAGCAGCTAGCGCAAAAGGCCAAGCTGTCGGCTGCTGGTCGTACCGCAGCACGGGCTCGACACAACACCTCGAGGTGATTCGGTGACGATCAGAACCAACGCATCACCGGCGCTACTGCCGTCTCCCGAGATAGTGGCTGGCTACGTTCATCCCGACTTCCACCGCTTGCCGTCGAATTACAGCGAATACACCAGAGTTTATGTTCCGGAGCTACAGGCTCACGTGGACTTTCTGGTGTCGCGCGTCGGAGCCGTTAACGCACTAGAGGTAGCCGATCACCTCGGTACCGGGCTTCGCGATTGGATTGTTCGATTCGGTAATCGGCCGCTCTAAGCCACACTCAAACAGCTCGGCTACCGCTGTCGGGGTTCCGATACCGGATTAGTACAGCTGCACCGGGCTAAAGAAACAATCATCAGAAAGGACACCATGACCGACAATCAGCGAAAGCATCCGTGGATTGAGACTAAAACCAGTTCGAAGGGGCAGTGCCACACAATCCGTATCCCCGGGTATTCTCGGAAGATCTTTATGAACACCGAAGAGCTTCGAGCTCTTGCTACCGCTATTGAGCAGGTGATTACGCTTGACTAGTACTAGCCACGACCGCGTTAGCGGGGATCTGATTGACCCCGATGGCAATCTGACAGAGCTCGGAGAACAAGAGTACGGGCGGCACTTAACCGGTGCTGTCTCTCTGTCTGCCATGAAGCCGGTAGAAGCTAAGGACTTCTGGATTATCGAAGGCATTCTAGCCCGTTTAGGAACGACGTTCGTTTACGGACAATCGAAGATGGGCAAGTCATTCTTGGTCGCTCAGATTATTGATGCTGCACTCTCTGGTAATGATCTGTTCGGGCTTACCAGCTTTGACAGCGTTTCCAAGGTGCTGATCGTCGTTACCGATGCTGGAAGCGATCTTGAATACAAGCTCCGGTTGGACACTCTCGGAGCTGACACGGATCGGGTGGATATTAAGACAGTGTCGGGTGAGCTCGATGCTGACGATTGGAATCGTTTGGCTCGGGGTGTGGCCTTCTCAGGCTACGGTCTGGTGGTTGTCGATCATGCCACCGCTCTGGTCGATGGGGATATGAATCAACGAGAAGGCTGGAGGGATCTGTTCCTTCGTCTCCACGATCTCGAAGTTCCCTCGGTGCTTGTTGGGCATTCCACTGATTCGAGGTTCGAAGGTAAGCAAATTAAGCGTCCCGCTGGTAACGCTGCGGTGACTCAGTTTGCCCGTGCAAGAGTCTTTCTTAGTTCACCGGGTGGCACCGTGAATGAGGAGAAGAGAGTTCTAGAGTTCACGTCGAACAATGCCCGAGTAGAGCCGATTGAATGTCTCCGAAACGAGGACGGTTTTCTCACCGTCGATGGTGGGGCAGCGGTTTCGAGCCAAAATCGAAGCAAAGAAAAGGTTGATGCTCAGGAGCGAATGATTGAGCTTGCCCTAGGGCTGCCAGCCGGATTAAGCCAGAAGGCAGCTTGTGAGCGAGTTAGTCGTGCGTTGGCCTCCGAGAGGATCCATCTCGAGGCCGGTACAATCCGCACTCGGCTCAATAAGGTAGAGACAATCACCTGGAGCAGGTCTGAGGGGCGATATTTGCCGAAGTAGTTTTGTACTAGTTTTGACCTTGAAAGTAGTACAAAGCACTGCAAAACCGCAGGTCAGAGGTTTGTACTTTGTACTTGTACCCCCTTATATATCCCCGTTACAAAATACAATTCTAACGGGAGGCCTTCAGCCTCCCTTTCTTCGGGATAGTAAGAACCAAGGGCTGCTTCTTGCAGCCCGGTCGTGAGAAAGGAGCGACAGAGCTCCGTTCACGATGGTTCGAGCCCCTCTTGCTTATTGCGCCGGGGCTCTCACTCTCGTTAATCAGTAGCGGCCTTTTGGAGGCCGTGTACTTAGCAAGTTGTGTAGGAGGCAACCTCCGGGGTTGCCGTTGAGTGTGTGGCAGCCCTTCGAGGGGGCTGCTCTCGACTGGTCGAGTCCGAAGCCGAAGAGCGTAGGGCTCACCTCCGCTGAGAGCTCCGGTGGGGTAGAGCATTGAGGAGGCAATCAGTCTCCGAGGTGCTCGTTCCCGGCGTAGGTGTCAGTCACCGGAGCCGGTTGTACTTGTTCTGAAGGGGGCGGAGCAACAAAAGCGTAGTCCCCTGAAGAGGTAAGCGAGGGTCTACTCAGACCTCGGAGATCTTCGTAGCCCCATTGATACCCCGGTGAGCCGGGCTGTCTAGCTCCGATGACAAGCACCGCTGAAGCGGCGCTCTGGCTGCTAGAGCTCCGTTGTTCTAGCCCCGGTGGACTCGAGCCAACGTCGAGCAGCCCGGCCTGCGAGAGCTCAGGCCAGTGGAGTAATTAGCCCCGGTGTTGTAGCACCTGGGGGGCAGTCGATTCGTAGTGGTTGGAGAAAAGGTGGGATGCTGTGTTTGGGCTTCGGCGATGCGGCACGCGATTCGTACCTAAGCCCGGTGACGGTTCTCAGCTAATAGAAGAGGTATCGAATGTTTGGCAGTGCGGCTAAGAAAGAAAACGTCCAATTAAAGCAGCAGATTGTCGAGATGCAGCAGTTCATCGCTGGCTTGCAGCAGCAGGTTGCAGGATTGCAGTACGAGGTGTCGAGCCGGGCTCAGTTCTTGGAGTCCATCGGTGGCGGGGATGTTGCATTACTTAATCAGAAGCGTGAGGAGTTCAAAGCCGAGATAGCGCAGCTCGAAACAACAAAGGGCGCACTGCAAGCCGAGATTGAGAAGCTGAAGGCCGAACGGAAGGAGGCCGAGAAGAGCCTTATCGAGGTTCGGGACGAGATCAAACTCCAAGAAAATGGACTGTACTACTTTGAGAATCCTGCTGAGGATTCAATCCGCTACGAGGTGCAGCTGTCCGAAGTTCGGCAGGCTGCCAAGCAGATGGTGAAGGACAAGACGGCGGTCTTGGTATCCCAGAACTTTACGTTTAATGACTCGAAAGCCAAAGGTAAGTCGTTTACCAACAATTTGTCGAAGCTGGCTTTGCGCTCTTACAACGCAGAGGTAGAAAACGCGATCACCAAGCTCAAGGCTGGCAATCTGAAGACCGGCATTAATCGTCTGGAGAGAGCTTTTACCGAAGCTGGTCGCCTTGGGCAGCTGATGGAGTTGCGAATCAACCCCAAGTACCACCACCTACGATTAGAAGAGCTCCGCCTTGCTGCTCAGCACCTCGAGGCTAAGAAGGCCGCCAAGGAGGCCGAGAAAGAAGAGCGTGCTCGACTGCGAGAAGAGCGAAAAGCTCAGGCTGAGATGGAAGCAGAGCGTAAGCGACTGCTGAAGGAAAAGGCTCACTACGAAAAAGCTCTGGCTGCTCTGATGGCATCTGGAAGGACGGACGAGGCCTCCGAGCTCGAAGGCCAACTCGAAGAGATCAACAAGGGAATTGAAGACGTCGATTATCGAGCTGCAAACATTCGAGCTGGTTACGTCTACGTAATCTCGAACGTCGGTAGTTTCGGTGAGAACATGGTCAAGATCGGTCTAACCCGAAGGATTAATCCGGAAGACCGAGTAAGGGAACTCGGAGACGCTTCTGTGCCGTTCAATTTTGACACTCACGTAATTCACTTCTCCGATGACGCGGTAGGGGTCGAGGCTGAACTGCACCGACATTTCGCAGATCGCAAGGTGAACTTGATCAATACCCGGCGTGAGTTCTTTTATGCCACACCAGCGGAAGTTAAAGAAGCGCTCAAAGAGATCGAAGGCAACGTACTCGAGTACCGAGACGAGGCCGATGCTGAGCAATATCGAGCCAGTATCGCGCTGAGGAAAGAAGCGAACGTGTAACAGCAAGTCGTCGAAGACGGGCTCTCGAAATTCGAGGGCTCGTCTTTTTGTATGCACAAAAGCCCGTTTATTTAGAGGACATGTTCAGGTTTGACCTGGGCAGTCAATAGAAAGAAGGAAAGTATGTCAAGAATCAAGCCAGAACTGAAAGCCTTACAGGAGTTCTACGCGCTCCAGGGAAAGAAAGTCTGCAACACCTGTAGCGACGTTTTGGAACTCACTGCTACCAACTTCACCCCGGACAAGAAGGGAATCGGTGGTTTTATGTCCCGCTGTCGACGGTGTACCAACGCAGCAGCCCGTAGACGGGCTAAGAGCGGGTACGGCTTCGGATACGCCTTGGAGAATGGATACGAGCGAGCCGAGAAGCTGGGGCGTAGACGATACCGAGTCACCGAAGCCCGGTTGGTGAAGTACCTCAAGAATAAGCGGAATCACGATCCGGCAAGATGCTATTACACCGGGGTGGAGCTTCAGGCCAAGGACAGGGATGACAAGTTAACCTATCGGAACTTGGAGCACGTAGTTCCGTTGTGTCAGCCGCGATCAATGCACCGGGTTGGCAACATCGTTCCGAGCAGTGCAGCGTTTAACCAGTGGAAGCGGGATAGCCGGGCTGTCACCGCTGTCCTAGCTGCTCCTGAGGAGTTGCAGGCTGTGTCTTGCTACTTCGGTGCGGTAGACGGATTCGCCGGGACTGACCGGTTCGGTAACCCCGATGTGCCGGGGCAAATGATTAGCTGGCAGGCCAACGACTGCACCAATCCGCCTCGAGAGCTCGGGCTAGAAGAAGCCCGAGCAATCCTAGGCTAGGTCGCGTCACTAGTCTGACAAGTCCAACGATGACATGAGAGTTTTCGGCCTTGATTGTCTGGCTCTCATGTAAGTGTTGACGATCGTTGAGACATCCTCTTGCCCGAGTATGGCACCAATCTCTCTAGGAGTTGCACCGGCTTCGGCAAGCCGGGTGATGAGGTACACACGCCCGTAATGGGGTGTGAGATCGTCTTCAATCCCGGCTTTATCCTTGGCTCGATAGAAGATTGACCTGTACGACGTATCAAACACCGCAGCACCGTTGTCGGTCTCGGTTGCGTAGCCCTCCGGTCGTGGCTGATACGTGGCTAGATGCTCAGTAACGATGTGCTGAAACTCTGGCATGATCGGTACGGTTCTGTAGCCCGCTTGTGTCTTGGGCGGGTGGAGTTCCATCTTTACACCACCTTTGCCGTTCGGCACTCTGGCTAGGGTTCCTTCGATTATCACCTTGTCCGGAAAGACGTGTTTGCCGTGCAAGGCTAGGGCTTCACCCAACCTAAGGCCGTGGAAGAGGCACAACGCCGTAATGAGCTTGTAGCGGTGCGGAACGTGTTCAAGGATTGCCCGAAGCTGTTCAGTGGACGGTAGTTCCTTCCGCTTGCTCTTTGGTCTGCGAGACGCAACCCGAACGTGAACCGGGTTCGACGTGAGATAGCCGTATTCGACAGCCAGATTCATGATCGTTCGGAGCTTTTGATACGCCCGGTGATTTCGGTAAGCGGTATCGGGAAAAGCTTCTACGGTGTCCTGCCACCACCCGGCAACCTTGCGAGGGGTTAGTTTATCCACCGGGGTAGAGGAAAGCCGTTCGTGCCCCAAGACTCGGAGGCCTACCACTTCCTTGTAAGCCCGGAGGGTGGAGTTTCGGATCCCCGGCGCGATTAGTTGAAACCAGTGGTGTGTGAGCTCACCGACCGTAGGGACAGTTTCCTTTTCGGTGTTTGGTGACTCCCAAGCGCCAAGGTCGATCGCCTTCTTGTTTTCGGCGAGCCATGCAAGCGCGCTTAGTTTGTCCGGAAACGTGGATCCGTATCGTTTGCCGTCCGGTGCGGTGTACCGAGCTTGGTATCGCCCGCTTTTCAGTAGTCGTAAACTACCGAAGTTTTGTGCCCAATTCGTGCCCAATGTGTGCCCTTAGAGGTCATTTCCCAGGTACACGGGCGGTTAAATGTACCCCGGGATGTGTTACTGTGGAAAACGCCCTGAACAGGGAGTTACCTCTAAAACGCCAAAAGTCAGACAGTAAAAACACTGTCTGACCTGGGCTTTCGTGCGCCATCAGGGACTCGAACCCCGAACCCGCTGATTAAGAGTCAGCTGCTCTGCCAGTTGAGCTAATGGCGCTTACTGTTTCCTGCTTGGTGCTCTCTGTGTGAGCTCCTCGCCGGCAACGAGAAGATATATAACCAGGTTTCTGATTGTTTGTAAAATCGGCTGGTCAGATGCTGTTTTTGAATTGATGTTTTTGCATGTTTTTTGAAAGGTTTTGCGCAACCGTTTGAAAAAAGTTCAAAAAAAGTTTGGAAATCCTCAAAGTGGGGTAGGGCCTGTATCAAAGGCATCAACGTCGGAGCGTGCGTAGATACCCCAGTGGCGTTCGGTTACGTTCGGCAGTGTTCAGTAACGCTCGGTAGTGTTCGGTGGCACTTTTGAATAGCGAACTGATTACTTTTCGGTAACGCAGCTTCAAGGGGGCGCTGTTTTCCCAGGTCGGTTGAAGTGCCCCGGTTTTTTGGGGTTGCACAGCAATTTTCCAGAGGGTTAACTGTAGGAACCGTTGGGCTACTATGCGTGCTGCGCCCTGTGAGGGGTTGAAAACTGTGATTGGGCAGTCAATAAGGCTTTTCAGTCAGGGCGAGCGTTTTATCGGTGGCTAGTGCCGCTGCAGGGTAGTCTGACCTTTTTCGAGGGCGCACCAGGGGCTGTAGCAGGACTCCGCTGTGTGTCGCAGTGTGTCCCCGGGACTTACTACTTAATAATTGCACTGTTGGAGTGAAGCACGATCATGCGGCAATCTTTTAAGCGCCTGTCGATGGCGGTGGTGACATTTGCGACCACCATCTCGCTAGCTGCTTGTACCGTCGGCGGAGATAATGCCGAGCAGCAAGAGGCGGAGAAGCCTGACGTTGGTCTTGTCGCCAGTGTGGAGGACGACGCCACCGATGTTTCGGTGGTTGACCCGATTTCGGTTCAGGTGGAAGAGGGACATCGCCTGGACAAGGTTGTTATGACCAACCCTGAGGGCAAAGAGGTCAAGGGCAAGCTCGACTCCAGTGGTACCAAGTGGACCACTGCAGAACCCCTGGGCTACTCAAAGACCTATGAGATTAACGCCACCTCGGGCACAGAAAAGCTGGCTACTTCTTTCACCACCATCGAGCCGACTTCTCAGGTAAATGGTTACCTGTCCCCGCTGGATGGTTCCACCGTGGGTGTCGGTCAGACTATTGCTGTGAAGTTCAGCGCGAGTATTTCGGACCGCAAGGCTGCTGAGGAAGCAATTAAGGTGACCACCGAGCCTAAGGTGGAAGGCGCTTTCTACTGGCTGAATAACAGTGAGGTGCGCTGGCGTCCAAAGGAGTACTGGAAGCCGGGGACCAAGGTTACCGTGAAGTCCGATATTTACGGCACGGATCTTGGTGACGATATGTACGGTGCGGAGTCCGCCGAAACCAGCTTCACTATCGGTGATGAAGTCATTGCTATCGCTGATGACGCGACGAAGACCATGGTCATTAAGAAGAACGGTGAAGTCGTAAACTCCATGCCTATCTCTATGGGGTCGAATGTTCACCCGACTCCGAATGGCCAGTACATCATCGGTGATCGCAACGAGACCATGGTGATGGACTCTCGTACCTACGGCCTGTCTCTGGAAAAGGGTGGCTACGTCACGCCGGTTAACTATGCAACGCAGATGTCTTACTCCGGTATCTACGTCCACGGTGCACCGTGGTCAACGTGGGCACAGGGCAGCGTCAACCAGTCTCACGGCTGCATCAACGTCACTGACGCCAACGCTAAGTGGTTCCTGGACAACACTAAGCGCGGTGACATCGTGATTGTGAAGAATACGATTGGTGAGACGCTCTCCGGTGTTGATGGACTAGGTGACTGGAACATCCCGTGGGAGACCTGGAAGAAGGGCAACGCCGACGAGACCAGCTCCTGGTAGCTCATGTCCTCTAAGTGAGGCCATCATTTAAGCCACGCGGGTTAGTCCGTTTCCTAATCACCCAACATTCCCAGCTCCTGCGCCCGAGCAACAGCCGCGGTGCGGGAGCTGACGTCTAGCTTGGTGAAAATATGTACCAGATGCGATTTCACAGTCGCTTCGGTGAGCACCAGCTGTTCTGCAATTTTTCTATTCGACATACCCCGCGCGACCAACTCGAGCACTTCGAGTTCGCGCGGGGTTAGTGCTGTATTGGGGTTGCGCATCCGACCCATCAAGCGCCCGGCCACTTGTGTGTTCAGCACGGTCTCGCCGCGAACGGCACGACGGATACCATCGATGAGCTCCTCCGGAGCGGCATCCTTCAGCAGATAACCAACTGCGCCTGCGGTGACAGCGCCGAGCACATCGGAGTCCGAAGAATAATTGGTCACCACCAACACTTCTGGGGCCTTTGCGCCGCGCCCGGCCAGTGCGCGGATGGCTGCGGTGGCATCAACTCCGCCTGCGCGGGTAGCAGTGCCAGGGGCCTCACCAAAGCGAAGGTCCATGAGTACCAGATCGATGGGGTCGCAAGAGTCGTCGTCAAGCGATGCGCGCACCTTCTCGACCGCCTCGTCGCCGCTGGCCGCCTCGCCAACCACGACGATATCCGGCGCCGATTCAACGACTGCGCGAAGACCAGCGCGGACGATGGGGTGATCGTCGGCGATGAGGACTCCGATGGGCTTGGTCACCTGGCTAACTCCTAGGGTGATGTGAATGGTCGTTTCCTACCTGCATACCAGGCGCGGGACTTTAAGAGGCGAGCTCGTGCGGGATGCTGACGCTGACACCGCAGCCACGCCCCGGTTCCGACTCGATGGTGAAGGTGCCGCCGAGCTTCTCCACGCGTCGGCGCGCGTTGGCGATCCCCACGCTGTCGTCGTTAGTTGGTGCGGTGGGGTCGAAGCCGATGCCGTTGTCGACGCAGTCGAGCAGAACCTCGTCGGGCTGGTAGGTCAGGGTGACACGGCAACGCGTGGCGTGTGCATGCTTGACGACGTTCGCCAAGCTCGCCTGGGCCACCCTGATAATGGTGGCTTCGACGGTGGCCGGCAGCCGCGTGGGTGTGCCGTCGACGCAGAAGCTGACAGCATCGCCCAGTACCGTGGAGGAGCAGACTTTCTCCAACGCACCGGATAGGTCTGCGCCTTCGAGGGGAGCCGGCTGAAGTGCTGCGATGATACGCCGGGTCTCGGCGAGGTTGTCGGCCGCGACCTTGCGGGCGAGCTGCAGCGAATCCACCGAGGCCTGGTCATGCTGGGTAGGAGCACTTTTCATGCGAGACTCCACCGAATGCAGCAGCAGCTGGATGGAGGAAAGTCCCTGCGCCACGGTGTCATGAATGTCGGCTGCGAGACGTGCACGTTCGTCCAGCTCACCGGCACGACGGGACAGTGCTTCCGAGTGGGCGCGGGCAGCTGAGAGCTCCTCGAGTGCCTTGGTCTTTTCGATAGTCTCCTTCTGCAGGAGCCGGAACCCCAGCCCCACCGTGAGTACAAACGTCCCACCCAGAATGGGGCCGAGGACACCACCAAATGTCAGCGGAGTATGGATAGCGATAGCGCCAATTGCCGTCGCCGTTGTCGCCGCCACCATGATTACGGCCATAAGGCCACCGGTTACCTGCAAAATTACGAAAAACAGTGGGAAAACCAGGAACGAGGCGTCCAGCGTTGCAAACGCCAACGCCGCCCAGCACAGCAGCAGAATCACAAGCCAGCCCAACAGCAGGCCACGCGGCTTAGTCAGCGCGACCTCGTTGGCTACGTTGCCATGCCGGGCCCGACCAATCGGCCCGACCGAACCTGCGATGTACACCGCTAGAAAGCACGCCGCATAGGTGATGATTCGCCACTGCGGATCCGGAACCACGCATACCGCCAGCAGCACCAGCACCAAAACATCCAGGGCAAACCGCAGTAATTGCCAGCTGCGGTTCAGGGTCTCAGGAGTATCCACGCTCTCGAGCTTAGGGCAGTTCCGCCTGCCAAAACACCGCTGACGAGCCGGAATTGTCAACATCAACCGAAAGTTGGAGACGAAGTTCAACCTCCATGGCGATTAAATCCGCCTTTGAATCCACGACCATAATGAGTATGTACCAGTCAATGAAAGAACTTCGAGCCGCTCCAGGCCGTGCCGCACTGATCACCATCACCGTCGGCATGATTGCTGTGATGGTCGCGTTCCTCTCGGCTTTGGCCGCCGGCCTGTCCGCCCAGTCCGTCTCCGCACTTGACGAGGTCTACGGCAAAAACGACGCCGTCGTCATCTCGGAGGGGGCTACGTCGTTGTCGTCGTCAAGCATCGGCGAGACGGCGCGAAAGAGCGTCCAGACGTGGGCGAGCGACAACGGCGCAAATGTCCGCGATGTCTACGTCAGTCGTGCGCGCGTCGATGAAACGCCCGTCACCGTCATCTCCGACTTTTCGCTTAACGACGACCAGGTGGCCGTCACCGACGGTGTCAGTGAAACCGCCATTGCGGAAGGTGACTCGCTGACCCTATCTGGCGCGATGGGCGAGCACGAGACCACCGTTGCGCGGGTGGCGGGGGATAAGTGGCTGGATCACCAAGCGGTCATTTATGCCGGGCGCGGTGTGATGGAAGACCTGACACCGGGGCAGATGGTGCCGGCGGCGATGGTTGTCGACGAGTCTGCGACGCAGCTGCCGAATGTCCCGGAAGGAACCATTCTGCGCGACGGCGAGCGCAATAACCTGTCGGCTTCCTATCAGGGCGAGCAGACCTCGCTGAACGCGATGACCTCGATGCTGTATGTGATTTCTGCGCTGGTGGTAGGCGCGTTCTTCACCGTGTGGACTGTTCAACGACTGCGTGGTGTGGCCATTTCCTCGGCGCTCGGTGCGTCCCGCTCCGTGCTGGTGGCTGACTCTCTGGCGCAGGTCCTGGCCGTGCTGGCAATCGGAGTCGGCGGCGGTGTTGCGGTGACTGCAGCGGCGGGCTGGGCTCTGCAGAGCGGCGACGTCATGCCAATTGTGGTCGATGCTTCCACGACCGTCGTGCCGGGGCTCATTCTGGCCGTGACCGGAGTAGTTGGTGCGCTGCTGGCACTGGTGCCGGTATTCCGCGTCGATCCGACCACCGCATTGGCGAATGCGTAGTGGCTCGTTAGTACGGCCTAGCACGGCGGCTTCCCACAGAACACTCACATCGCGTTAATCATGCACAACCTGCAACTGAGGAATTGAGGAATTCAGGACAAAATGACTACCTACATCGACAACCAGGCTCCCGTGGCACTCGCTCTGAAGAACATCTCGCTGACCGTCCAAGATGGCGACAACAAACGCACCATTTTGGATGACATCTCGCTGAAGATCCGGGCAGGCGAGGTAGTGGGACTGGTCGGACCATCGGGTTCCGGCAAGTCGACTCTGTTGACCATCGCAGGTTGTTTGAAGAGTGCCGATACCGGACATGTCACGCTGTACTCCACCAAGCAGGACGCGAACGGTGCAGGCGCGGACGAGAGTGCGGAAAGGAAGGCCATTGATCTGAGCGCTCGCGGCGCGGATGCTGCCAAGATTCGTCGCGAACACATCGGCATCGTTTTCCAGCAGCCGAATCTTCTGCCAGCGCTGACGGTCAAGCAGCAGCTCATCGCAATGCGGCGACTGAGCCGTGTTTTCGGGTGGCCCGCGGGTGGCCGTCGTGAAGCGGAGAAGCGCGCGGATGAGCTGCTCGAGGCAGTCGGCCTGGCTGGGCTGGGAGAACGTCGCGTGAGCCAGCTTTCCGGTGGTCAGCAGGCACGCGTCAATGTTGCGCGCGCACTGATGAATGAGCCGGAAGTGCTGCTAGTCGACGAACCGACCGCGGCTTTGGATCAGAAGAGTGCAGGGGCAGTGACGCGACTGATTATGGATGTGACGCGGAAGATGGGTGTGGCCACCCTGTACATCACCCACGACCTGGGGCAGCTCCACGGTGCCGACCGAATCGTGGAGATGGTTGACGGCAAGCTGCAGTCCGCGGATGCAGGCTTGGTGGCTACTCGGTAGTGACTATGGGGGGGGACTTAGCAGCAAAAAGGCCCACCCCGGCGACGCGCCGGGCGGAAACACAAAACCCTCGGCCCGGAAAAACCTGGCCGAGGGTTCTACTTGGGGTGACTGACGGGACTCGAACCCGCGACACCCAGGATCACAACCTGGTGCTCTACCAACTGAACTACAGTCACCATTACCGCATTAAAGGAGCTGTATTCTCAGCTCATCTCTGCAGCGAACTATATGGTAGCCCACAGTGGGCTGGAAACAAAAACAGCAGGTCAACCCGGATAAATTTGGGAAAGGGTGGGGTTTGGGTCGTCGTAAAGCGAGCTAGCCGCGAATCTCACCGTACTTTTCCGTCGATTCCTTGCTTGCGGCAGAAATAGCGTCGCCTTCGGGGCCGGGGTGGGGCAGAAGCATGGCGCGGCGGTAGTAGTCCAGCTCGCGGATCGACTCCTTGATATCTGCAAGAGCTCGGTGAGCGAGACCCTTTTCTGGAGCGCCCTTGAGGACCTGGGGGTACCAGCGGCGGGCAAGTTCCTTGAAGGAAGAGACATCAATCATGCGGTAGTGCAGGTGCTGGTCGAGCTCTGGCATGTAGCGGTGGATGAACTTGCGGTCGGAGGCAATCGAGTTGCCTGCCAGTGGGGCGGTGCGCGGCTCGGGAACCCACTGACGGATGTAGTCCAAAACAGCCTGTTCGGCGTCGGCGACATTAGTCTTGCTGTCGCGAATTTCCTGATCCAGGCCGGACTTCGCATGCATCTTGGTGACGAAATCATCCATCTGCGCCAATTCGGTCTCGGACGCGTGCACGACGATGTCCACGCCTTCCCCGAGAACGTTGAGGTTGGCATCGGTGACGAGAGCCGCGATTTCGACAATGACGTGGCGCTCGGGTTCGAGGCCCGTCATCTCACAGTCAATCCACACGATGCGGTCGAGCTCAGGGGAGAGCTTGAGATCGGGATCGGGCTGAGCCATGATTTCACCTTTCGCTGAGATTCGGCATGATTCGGCAGTGCGCCTTATTTTGTGCCCGGACTGGGCTGTGGGGCACACGCTGACTACGCCCAGCTTAGCGATGTGGATTGTGCTGTGGTCGGGCGTGTGGATTGCCGTGTGGTTTGTGGAGCGAATTGTGGGGGAAACGAAATTAACTGGAAAGTAAGATCTTAGAATTGGACAACGGGGCATGAACTAAATCGACCTATTTGCCTGATAAAATTACTTCTGAGTTCGGATTCCAACGGGAGAAATAGTTACATGGATGAGACGAGGCGTGTTGGCGACGCTGCTCAAAGCACCACTGCGGCACAGAAACCATCCGTCGATGATGTCATCATTGCCGCTGCGCGCGAAAGCGTAATGACTGTGGGCTTGCGTAGGACTTCGATTGCAGAAATTGCTCGCAAGGCAGGAGTTTCGCGTCCGACCGTATATCGTCGATACGCTGACATTGGTGAGCTTCTGGGGGAAGTGACCAACCGCGAAATCCTGCACATGCTTGAGGGGCTCCGCTATGTCCCTGGCGATTCGCGCGCTCGCATGTTGCTGCGTATTCGAATCGTCGTTCAACGCATCATCGAAAGTGACTTTTTCCCTGGCCTGGTCAAGACAGATCCCGACCGTGTCTTAGAAGCGCTCACTGGAGAGATGAGCGATACACAGCTGGAAATTGTGGAGAAATTCATTCTCCCCGGTGTCCGTCACGGGCAGGAAGACGGCACTATTCGCGAGCACGATCCATATCTGCTGGCGCGCAACATTTACCGTCTGATTCAGACGATGGTGCTGGTGTGGCGCCCGGATGGCAAGGACGCGACGCTAGACAAGGAATCTGTCGAAGAGGTCGTCGACATGGTTGACCGCTACTTGCGCCCGGATCCTGCGGATAACAAGAAGAACTAAGAAGTAAAAACCCGCCTGCATCTGGTATAAAACCAGTTCAGGCGGGTTATTTTTGCGCCCCCAGAAGGATTCGAACCCACCTGGAAAACCCCAACTACCTGTATGAACAGGGCAAATAGGCGCCACCCCACGACATTCCCACGACACCTGAACTAGAAAGCGACGGGCAGATTTAACCTACCTGGCTATCACCAAGCAGATTCGATACCTTATGCGACAGTATCGAGGTTGTCTTCCTTGAGTTCTACGTAGATATCTAGGCTCATTGCGGCAGAGTGGTGGCCGGGCTGGCGCTGTTCAATCCTTGGGTTAGCGCCGCTGCCTTTCGTCAGTCCCCCGCAGGCCGTGCGGCATCACATACGCGTTCCGTATTCCTTCATCACCCGCTCAAGATCTCAGTAATACCAATCCGGCTCACTCGGCGTCGGCAACGGGTCACCATCAATCGCAAGCCACAGAAACGCATCCGGAAACTCATCCTTCAAATGTGGCTTTAGCCTCCGCGTGATCCGCTTCGGCGCCGCCACCATCAGCTGCTCATAGATCTTCGGCGTGCCGGTAATGACCTCTCACCGAACTGTCACGGCGCTTCGCTCCACATGCATACGACCGCGCAGAACAAAAACGTCACGTACTCGCAGTACCGTCACCTTGCTCTACTACAGTCCGGCGGTTGCCAGAAGCGAGATGGGCTCAGCGCGCTTGGAGTCTTTGTCTAGGGCGTGTCTCTTATATGCGTAACCAGACCAGAATCGCCGCAAGCACCACTCCCGCGCGATACGTGACCGCGAGCTTGTCATAACGCGTCGCAAGCCCGCGCCACTGCTTCATCAACCCAAAGGCCCGCTCGACCACGTTGCGGTCTTTGTACAGCTCCGCATCAAACCCGGGCGGTCGCCCGCCAGCACGACCCTTACGCTTCCTGGCAGCGATCTCATTAGACTTCTCCGGAATCACCGCGGCGATGCCGCGCTCACGCAGATACGCGCGGTTCACCCGTGACGTGTACCCGCGATCAACAAGCAACGCATCAGGGCGCGTCCGCGCCTGCCCGCACCCAATTCTCGGGACCCGAATATCGCCGAGGACTTCCTGCAACATCGCGCCATCATGGCGTTGCCCGCCCGTCACCACAATCGACAGCGGCCGGCCATGCCCCTCGACAGCAAAATGTACCTTCGTGCTCAACCCTCCGCGTGATCTCCCGATCCCGTGACCTGCCGGTTCAATCTCGCATAACGGCAGATTCTTGTAATTCGATAGAGCCCCCTGTGTCCTGATCAGGGCGCGGCAGGTTCGTACCGTGCTGATGAGCACGGTTGATCGTCGCGTCGATTGACACGTTCCAGTCAATGTCGCCCACTGCATCGGCCTCGGCGAGGATGTGCGCGAATACGCGGTCCCAGGTGCCGTCGGTTGCGTAGCGGCGATGCCGCTTCCACACCGTCTGCCAGGGACCATACCGGTCGGGGAGATCTCGCCACGGGATTCCGGTGCGGTACCGGTAGATGATGCCCTCTACAACGCGGCGGCTATCACCAAACGGGCGGCCTTTACGGCCCTCATTCGTTGGCAGAAGTGGTTCAACTCGCTCCCACTGTGCATTCGTGAACTGCGTAAATCTAGACCGTTGTGACACACCTCAATCATGCTCGAGCACAGGCCCACAATTAGGAGACACGCCCTAGTTTCTTGACCCGCTCAGCGGCCAGGTACATCTTGGCAGCTTCCGGTTTGCTCGGCAGGCCCACACCACGGCCAGCGCCATTTCACCGGCTGCGACATCGAGAACTTTTTGCAGACAGCTATGAGCTTTCCTCACCGTGGCCGCCCCAACGCTGAAAGTTGACGGCAGGTTTTGCACATCCGAGCGTTTAATCTGGCCAAACTGCTAAACCTCAGTACGGCTCCACATGAACACGCGACGCGTTCATCTCTTGCGGAAGCCTTGATCTGGCTGGGTAGTGCCGTCTGGTGCGCGGTAGTGGTCCTTCGGCACTGAGCCTTTTTGCTTTCTGTATTGTTCACGCTTGCCGAGGGCAGTGGGATGGTTCTTGAGGTGCGTCCGTTCGCTACGTAGTTGATCCGTGCGCGGACTGATGTCACTACTGGGGCTCAGTCTGTTACGCGCCAGGGTTCGCAGGCGGAGTCTGCATCGGTCATGTTGGGGCGCGTTAGGTGGTGTCCTTTGCGTAGTTTTTCTGGTGTGGGTAAAATGAGGTTGAAACCGGCGATAAGTCCTCCAGGGGAGGACTTCCCACCCTGATAGGTGAGATAGCCGGTTTCAGCATGTCTAAGGCATTCCCCAGGGCGTGAAAGTACTAGCAAGAGTTGGCTCGATACACGGCTTGTACCAAGAGCATTTTTTGCCTTCAAGATGTCGCTGCACTGCCCATAATCCGTAATCAGCAACTTGGAGCCCCCAGGCTGATTGTGATGTCCATACACACAAGGTGATGTTTCGTTTAATTTGTTGGCAGACGTCGTGGACCGCCTCGAATGCGGCCTTTCGAATTCCTTTGGTTCCGAACTCGGCCACGATTACGAAAAGCTCATCCTCAGGTCGGGATACCTGTAGTGCAATCTCCTTTAAGTGCAGGTACCACGCCATCTTGTATAAACGCATAGGTCCTGCTTGCTTAACAGATTCGTAAGCGTTGGATTTGTAGAGAAAGGTTGTGTCGAACCGTGGCGCTTGTCTTTTGATTTCTTGAAACATTTCATTGCGGGTCCGCGCGGAATCATCGACAGCGTGGAAGCCCCTAGTGAGCTTCATATTTTGTTTTGCGCACTGAGCCCTTAGATGAAGCCCCTGGAGCAGATTGTCGCCGTGATGATCTGTGCTGAAGGTTGCGGTGCCGAAACCGAAGTATGTTGAGGCGCCACCACCCTGGGGGTTAGGTGTTCCTGTGTAGTCGAGGTTTCCTGTTTCGTCAGCGTAAAGATAGACACGTTTTGCCAATGGGATCTCACCTTGTTGAGCGCACTATTTGTTTCCGTCGATACTGCGGGGGGCGTAGGAGTGGGGCGCTCCCTGATGCTGTATCGGATTGAGCGCCTCTTCCCATTACCGTTAATCCTCAAGCAAACCCAATTCACGAGCATCAGACGGCTTAAAATTCCGCATCTGCTCGTCATCCCAATTCTGCTCCCGGTACTTATTCCACAGCCACCCACTGCATGACCCGTCACCCGCAGCGTCAATCTCCAGGTTCTCTCCGCCGATAGCCTCGGCGCCCTCCAGATGCAGCATCCCCTTCATCGCAGCCTTGTAATCTGCATGCGAGTAATCATCTTTGTTAGTAAGGATCTCTGTAAACACCTGCTGTGCTGCCGCGTCATCCTTAAGTGCCCGGCTGCATAGAAGAGATGCGTATGCATCGCGTTCGTCTTCAGCGCTTGCCCATTCGTCAGTGCCACAGGCGCTGACGAGAATCGTGGTTAATAATGCGCCTGCGAGGAATTTCTTATTCATGTGAATCGTCATTCTAGATAAGGGAAGGGGGGGGGGAGAGAGAGAGAGACGGCCTTACTTTTCGTGGACATATACATCGAGCACTTTGTATCCGTCGGAGCCGAATACGATGATGTTTGGACATTCAAACGTCATCCGCACCGGTGTCCCGAATCCATTTGGGAAGTCAGCTTCACCAGTTACACGAACAGCGTGGTTGGAATTTTCTACAGGAGAATGTTCCACGTCGTAGTCAACGATTCTCGCGCCCCCAGGGTATTTAGCGCGGTTGATGACCTGCTCCTTGCAATCATCAACTGAGGCGTCGATATCACCGGCGATGCGCTTTGCCTCGTATAACACCACACCGAAAAATACGAGGGCGAGAACGATTAGCACCGTCAGTAAGATGAACCACCAGCGCTTATAGAACGGCTTCCTTGCGGCGGCTTGCGTAGTGCGGTCTTCGAAAGTCATTGCGTTTCCTTTGTTTATTGAGAGCGCCAGCGGGCTTGGCCGTCCGGGCCGGCGGAGCAGGTCATAGGTGTGCCGTTCTTACTGACTCCTGTTCCTCCTCCTGAACAGTAAGCGCCTGGGGTTACGTAGTATTCTTGCTGTTCAGGAGCCGGCGCGGCGGGAGCCGGAGCTGGTTCTGGTGTCGCCGCCGGCTGCTGCGCCATCATCTGGGAGGCGCACTGCTGCGTCCAGCCGCTTGAACCGTCGGTGAAGAATGTTGTCCCGGTCTCATGCAAAGCGGGGTCGCCGCAGGATGCCACGGTTTTGTTCATTTCAGATGGTTCTGCTTGGCCTGGGGCTTCGGTATACCCGGTTGGGCGTGCGGACGTGGACTCACCTCCACGGGGCGAAGAGGTAGGTTCGGTGGTGTGCTCGAGGGTGGGGTTGGGGCTGTTCTTTGGGCTTGATGATTCAGACGGAGAATCAGTGGTGGATTCAGTGGACGTGGTGCTTGACGGCGAGGGCGTTGATGTCGAGCTGGTCGACATGTTGCTGCTTGATGGGGAGGGGTCGTTGTTTGATCCGCAGGCAGCGGCGAACGGAATTGCAACACAGGCTGCGATGATGAGGACTCGTTTGGCGGTGTGGGCGGCCATCGCATGATTCCTTTCTTGGCGTTCTTTATGACTGCCCTTATTCTGCGTTAAGGTGAATGGTTTTCAATCTTTGACCACACGACGGGGGTAAATTTGACCTCAAAACCTAGTGTAAAACACCCCCGATACGTCGCCCGCCGCATGTTCGTGTTCTCTCGAGCAGTTCTCGCCACACTGGCAGTAGCTGAGTGGCGACATCAAATTCCCGGGCTATGGCCCCAGTGGCTGGTTCGTAGATTGCTTCCGCTGCAGCGTACTTGGTATGGGAGATGAGTAGCCCGGCAGCTATCTGGGCTGCGGAATATTCTGCTCTGGTGTCGAATGCGGGTTACCAGAGCGGGGTGCTTGAGCCAGTTCACGGGCTCGGATGTAGCGCCGGTTTGCGGCACCAAGTGTGGAAGATTCGCAGGCGCTACCGACAGCCAGGAATCCACCGACCGAGAACTAATGAAGAGCCGTTGCCCCGCTGGTTTGAGCTGTTCGGGATTTCCGAACAGCTGGCCGGTGGGGCACCTTTTTCATGCCCAAAATCCGCTGCATTTCCGCTGCATTTAAACCAACAAGAGCCAATCTGAGCCTACATTAGCGGGGGTAGTTAGATAGGGTAAACCCCCGCCTGAACTCGTAAAACACCAGTTCAAGACGGGGGTAGAAAACGCGCCCCCAGAAGGATTCGAACCCTCGACCAATCGGGTAGAAGCCGACTGCTCTGTCCACTGAGCTATGGAGGCTAGCTAAGAAAAGCATTGTAGCGTCTCTAATGTAGCCAATCACAACCGGTTCTGTTCTAGGGACTTTGGTCGCTAAGCTTAGGGCTATGACTGCCACGACCAAGGCCGAGACCTCTCCGCCTGTTAGCAAGGATAAGAAAGTCCGTAAATCTGCTGGTTGGTACGTTGTTTTTGTACTTATCGGCGGCGTTCTAGCTGGTTTGCTCTCGATGGCGTTCAACATGGATTCGCGCGCCACGTTGGGTATTCCCGATCCCGGCACAATCACCACCTTCGGGTTCCCGTTCGCGAAGGCGGCCGGTGAGCTGCTCGCCTGCCTCGGTGTCGGTTCGTTTATGCTCGCCGCTTTCGGTACGAAGCAGCGTGCCGACGGCACTTTGGGCCTCGACGGCTACACGGCATCCCGCACGGGTATGTGGGCCATGCTCGGCTGGGGCCTCATGGCGCTGATGGAGATTCCGCTGGTGCTCTCCGATGTGTCGGGCCAGCCGCTGTCGACGACGATTCAGCTGAGTAACTGGGCTGTGTCGTTGGAGCAGACCAAGGAGGGCTTGGCGTGGCTGTGGGTAGCTATTTTTGCGGGCATTGTGGCGCTTGGTTCATCGCTGACTCGTAAGTGGATTTGGCAGCCGGTGTTCTTCGCCATCAGCTTGGTGTCGATGATGCCGCTGGCGGTTGTAAGCCACAATGCCTCCGGTGGTGCCCATGACTACGGCACTAACTCCTACATCTGGCACTTGACCTTCACTGTGTTTTGGGTCGGCGGTTTGATGGCGCTGGTTGGCCACGCGCGTCGTCGCGGTGAATGGATGCCAGAGGTAGTGAAGCGCTATTCTTTCGTGGCGTTGGTGGCTTTCATCGCCATGTCTGCCTCCGGCTTCATTAACGCAGCCATCAACATTGACTGGTCTGACCTGGTCAGCAACAACTACGGCATCATGGTGCTGGTCAAGGCCGTTCTCACTATCTTGCTGGGCCTATGCGGCTATGTGCACCGCAAGATCACCATTCCGGAGATTGAGCGCGCTCAGTCGAATCGTCCATTCTGGCGTCTGGCCATTGTCGAGGTCATCATCATGGCGCTGACAATCGGCGTTGCCGTAGCTCTGGGCCGTACTCCGCCGCCACCGAATTTCTCTGAGCAGGCCGGCGGTGAGGGCCTGCCGTCGATTACGCAGATGCAGGTCAAGCTAGGTTACAACCTGGAGATCCCATTCGGTTGGGAGGCCATGTTCACGCAGTGGCGCTTTGACATCTTCTTCGGCTCTGCCGCCATCATTGCCGCGTGGATTTACTTGTACTGGCTCTACTTGCTGAAGAAGCGCGGCGGTACCTGGCCGCTGTCCAACACCCTGTGGTGGCTCGCCGGCTGTGCCACGCTGCTGTTTACTTCGTGCAGCGCGCTGGGCGTGTACATGCCGGCTCTGTTCTCGGTTCACATGATCGCCCACATGCTTTACTCCATGGGCATTCCGGTCATGCTGGTCCTGGGCGGCCCAGTTACGCTCGCGCTGCGTGCGCTGAAGCCGGCCGGCCGCGATGGTCTGCCTGGTATTCGTGAGTGGCTGGTGGTCTTCATCAACAACCCGGTGTCGCGTTTCCTCACGCACCCGGTTGTGGCAACGGTGCAGTTCGTCGCGGGCTTTTACCTGCTCTACATGACACCGATTTACGACTTCCTGGCTGATGAGCACGCGGGCCACGTGTTCATGAACATCCACTTCTTGATCTCCGGTTACATCTTCTACTGGGTCATTATCGGTGTCGATGCTGCACCACAGCAGATTGAGCCGTCGGTCAAGCTGGTCACGCTGATGGGGTCGTTGCCGTTCCACGCTTGGTTCGGTATTTCGCTGATGCAGTCGCAGCAGGTGCTTGCCGAGACCTACTACGCCAGCCTGGATCTCCCTTGGGCAGTGAATCTCCTGGAAGATCAGAACGTTGGTGGTGCCGTCGCGTGGGCTGCCGGTGAGGTTCCGCTCTACATCGTCACCGTTGCGCTGTTTGTACAGTGGCGGCGTTCCGATGAAAAGGATGCAGCCCGCTACGACCGCGTCGCGGACCGCAACAATGATGAGGAGTTGGCCGCTTACAACGAAATGCTCGCTCGCATGAGCCAGCAGGTCGGTGTTGGCGGCGAGGATGAGCGCGATTACTACACCTCGGAGGTTGACGCGCAGCATCCGGTGCACATGGATAATCCGATTGATGCCTCGAAGAGGCGCGGAAGGTAGCGTCGTTAAGCTGATTTTGCATGCTTGACGACGAGGATTGCCGCGACTTCGCCCCTCAACTTCATACGTAGCCTGTGGATAGTTGTCTTTTCGACAAACTTATCCACAGGCTTTTTATGTACCTCTTTCATTTGTTTCTCGAAGCCGGAAAAGTAATTGGCACGGCACGAATGAGACACCTTCGAATTATTCGGCCGCAGTAGGTAAACGCTTTCTTTGGGGGAGGAGCCCGATGTCTGAGGCAGTTATTACCGTGGTGGGCAATGTGGTCCATCATGTGGAAAATCGAAACACCAATTCTGGGGCAAAGGTCTGCAAGTTTTCTGTGGCATCCAGCAAGTCATGGAAGGGGGAGAATGGTTGGGAGCAGTCGGAGACGTCATATTTTGATGTTGAATGTTGGGGCAAGCTCGCCGAGAACGTGAATAACACGGTGTGGAAGGGCCAAGCCGTCATTGTCCACGGTCACGTTCGTACGGATCGCTGGGAGGGCGATGATGGTACGAAGCATCAGCGCCAGAAGATCATTGCTAAGGCGGTAGGTCCGAATCTGCGCCGTCACCTGGCAACAGTGAAGACTATGACTGAGAAGCCGCATGAGTCGCCGACTGGTCTTGGTGAGGCATCGACTGGGGATTCGGAAGCTTCGGTTACTGAGACAGTTGCGTCTCAGGCCGGGGCCGTGCGCACCTTCACTGCTAGTACAGGCGGCGCTGGTGAGGCGGGGAACACAGGTGCAGCTAGTTCGGAGCAGCGAGAAATGGCTGATGCAGGAGTCAGTGCGCCGTTCTAACCCAGGAGCCAGTACATCGTTGTAGAGCGGAATGAGGGGGGGGAGCCGCTGAAAGAGCGGAAAGAGGGGAGGGGTAATTACTGCACGTGAGGTGACGCTGCTGAGAAAGGGGAGGGATCGCATACGATTCGGCAGCGTTATCTCGCAGCTAGTTTTGCTAGGAGCCTGGCAGAGATTTTGGTGGGAAAGGATTGCGGGTACGCCCATGTAGATTGTGCCTTTTGGTTCCTATGCGTAACCTCTACAGGGATTGCTTATTTCCTTTCTACGAGGGGACGAAATTCCACCATGGGTGAGTTCATCTACCAGATGAAAAACGTGCGCAAGGCGCACGGCGATAAGGTTATTCTCGACAACGTCACCATGGCGTTTTACCCGGGCGCAAAGATCGGCGTGGTCGGTCCGAACGGCGCAGGTAAGTCGTCGATTCTGAAGATTATGGCTGGCCTTGATCAGCCGAGTAACGGTGAAGCTTTCCTGGAGCCGGGCGCCACTGTCGGCATCCTGCTGCAGGAGCCTCCGCTGAATGAGGAGAAGACCGTTCGCGGCAACGTCGAGGAGGGCCTCGGCGACATCTTCGAGAAGAAGGCTCGTTTTGAAGCCATCGCCGAGGAGATGGCCACCAATTACACCGACGAGCTCATGGAAGAAATGGGCAAGCTCCAGGAGGAGCTCGACGCCGCTGATGCTTGGGAGCTGGATTCCAAGATTGAGCAGGCAATGGATGCGCTTCGCTGCCCGCCGGCGGACGAGCCGGTTACTCACCTCTCCGGTGGTGAGCGTCGTCGTGTAGCACTGGCAAAGCTGCTGCTCTCCGAGCCGGACCTGCTGCTTCTCGACGAGCCGACTAACCACCTGGACGCCGAGTCTGTGCTGTGGCTCGAGCAGCACCTGGCTAAGTACCCGGGTGCCGTCCTGGCCGTGACCCACGACCGTTACTTCCTGGATCACGTCGCTGGCTGGATCTGTGAGGTCGACCGCGGCAAGCTCTACCCGTACGAGGGCAATTACTCGACTTACCTGGAGAAGAAGGCTGAGCGCCTCGAGGTTGCAGGTAAGAAGGACGCCAAGCTGCAGAAGCGCCTGAAGGACGAGCTGGCGTGGGTCCGCTCGGGTCAGAAGGCTCGCCAGGCCAAGAACAAGGCCCGTCTGGAGCGCTACGAGCAGATGGTGGAGGAAGCCGAGCAGTACAAGAAGCTCGACTTCGAAGAGATCCAGATTCCGACCCCGCCGCGCCTGGGTAACCAGGTTGTTGAGGTCAAGGACCTGGAGAAGGGCTTCGATGGCCGCGTCCTGATTAAGGACCTGTCGTTCACCCTGCCGCGTAACGGCATCGTCGGTGTGATTGGCCCGAACGGTGTGGGTAAGTCCACCCTGTTCAAGACCATCGTGGGTCTGGAGCAGCCGGATTCCGGTGAGGTCAAGGTCGGTCAGACTGTTCAGCTCAGCTACGTTGACCAGGGTCGTGAAAACATCGATCCGGAAAAGACCGTCTGGGAGGTTGTCTCTGATGGTCTCGACTACATCGTGGTCGGCCAGAACGAGATGCCGTCTCGTGCGTACCTGTCTGCATTCGGTTTCAAGGGTGCGGACCAGCAGAAGCCGTCGAAGGTTCTCTCCGGTGGTGAGCGCAACCGTCTGAACCTCGCGCTGACCCTGAAGCAGGGCGGTAACCTGATCCTCCTGGATGAGCCGACTAACGACCTTGACGTCGAAACCCTGTCTTCGCTGGAAAACGCACTGCAGAACTTCCCGGGCTGTGCCGTGGTCATTTCCCACGACCGTTGGTTCCTGGACCGCACCTGTACCCACATCCTCGCATGGGAAGGCAACTTCGAAGAGGGCAAGTGGTTCTGGTTCGAGGGCAACTTCGAGGGCTACGAGAAGAACAAGATTGAGCGTTACGGCGAGGAGGCTGCACGCCCGTCGCGCGTCACGCACCGTCGCCTGACCCGATAATCTGTTTCGCGCGAATCTGATTTTTGCCAACGGCAAAGTCCGGAACCTTGTGGACTGGCTCGCACCAGTGCACAGGTCCCGGGCTTTCGCGTATTCGCAGGCTCGTAGCTCCAGAAAACGCCTATAGTTCTGGGTATGACTGAATCAGCACCATTTCGTACCAACGTCGCTATCCGCTGGTCTGATTTCGATCAGTATGGCCACGCCAACAACACCGCTTTCCTGGAATACGCCCAGCAGGCTCGTCTGGACTTTGTGATGCGCGGTCTCGGCGGCGGGGCAGGGATGCCTGCGGCAGTGGTGCGTCGCCTGGAGATTGACTACGTCCGCGCTATTTTGCCGGACACCCAGGAAGTTGTGGTTGAGACCGAGATCATCAACTTCGGTCGCACCTCTTTCACACTTCGCCAGACAATCTCCGACCAGCATGATCACATCGTTGCTGTGCTCGAAACCGTGATGGTGATGTTTGATCTCAAGACTGCGAAGGCAGTCGAGCTCTCCCCGTCTGCCCGCCGTGAACTGGAGCGTTTTGCAGCTCCCGCAATCGAAGACAACAAGGAAGACCAGGACAAGTAATTCGCCGTGACCACTTCTCATCCCGCTGCCGAGCTGACCTTCGGCACTCCCGATGCCCTGAAGAACCTGGGCGTCCTGGCCCATAAGGCCTACGCCCTCGACGAGAGCACGTTGCTACGCATCCGAGTACGTAAGACCGCCGCCGCTGGTATCAGTTCCTCGTCCGCGCCTAACGCTGCGCCCGCAATGTCGCAGGTATGGGTGAAGACCCCAATCGGCCCGCTCGCCATGCGCACGATTGCGCTGCACGCGCTTCCCGACGACATCATCGTCACCGCCGCGGAGATTAAAGACATCGCAGTGCGTGCCTTTGCGCAGGCAAAAACTGCTGAGGACGGAGAGGAGAAAGAAGCTTCGCTCACCGCGATGCCATACCGCGTGCATGCGCAGTCGGCGTCCTCCTGGCCGGGATTCCTGCCAGTGCCGGAAGGATGGCAGGTTGTCGACTATGTTCCAGCCACTGCCTTCCGGACTCTCGAGAAGCAGGGGCGCGCGGTCGCCGTCGAATCTTCCGGCCCGATGGGCATGCCACCGTCTCTGCTGGACCAAAAGGTTCTCACTGTCAGCGGCGGTACCGGTGAAGCCACTGTTGATACAGGGGAAGGGCAGTCGCAGGAGACGTCGAAAAGCGTGGTGGACGTGACCATGCGGGACGTGTTTGCGCTGTGCACGATGGGCTTCATCCCGGAGCAACCGGATGAAAAAGAGCCGGTGCGCGTGTCCACAAAGGGACGGTGGCACCGGCTGGATGGGCGGTTTGGCTCGATCTTTACGCTCGAGTCCTTTGGCGTGCTGCCGCTGCTGAACTAGTGGCGCAGGGCCTAATTCCTACTGCGCGTCGAAGCGGTTGATGAGCATGTCAGCAACCTGCACCATGTGGTTCCACATGGCTTCGCGCTGGGGGCGGGGGAGCTCGTCATCGGAAATGTCTGCGAGTGAGGCGCTCATGATTTCCAGCCAGCGGTCGCGTTCGGCCTCGCCGATGGAAAACGGCATGTGGCGCATGCGCAGGCGCGGATGACCACGCTGTTCGCTGTAGGTACGCGGCCCGCCCCAGTACTGGACGAGGAACATGCGGAGTCGATCCTCGGCGCCCTCCCAGTCATCGCTGGGGTACATCGGGCCGATGAGGTCATCGGAACGCATGCGCGTGTAAAAACCATGGACGATGCGATTGAAGACATCCTCGCCGCCGACGGAGTCAAAGAGCGTCTGAGAAGTTGTCATGGCACCAAGTCTATCGACTTGATGCCACGAAAACGATAACGGCCAAAGTGCCGGCCGAAATCACTTGTTACTTCGCGTCGAACTCGCGGGCGCGAAGAGCGAGCTGCACCAGGAACTGCTGCTCAGAAATGATGCGCTTGACCGGCGATGCGGTCTCGTCGCTGTCGAGCAGGCGCTGAGCGGCCGCGATTGCCGACTCGCTGATCTCCCAAGTGGGGTAGAAGCCCTCGAGGAGAGTCTGGGCCGTCTCGGAGGAGAACTGCTTCCACCAGCTGTTGGCAACAGCGAAGAAGTGCTCCGACAGCGAGGTTGCCGACTGCTCCGCGCTGATGGTGGCACGGGAGTCGTCGTCAAGCGCCTGCGCGAGCACTGCACCCGAGCCCGGCGCGTTGAAGCCGGCCAGCAGGTGGCGAATGACAAGGTTCGATGGGGCGTCGTCGCCGGAGACAGTCGCCTCAGCCCAGACGCGGGCCTTGTTGGCGAGCGTCGGCACGGAGGCGCGGCAGGCGATGGCGGCCTGCGCGCCGAGTGCTGAATTGTCGGTCTTTTCAAGCTCTGCGATGGCCTCCTCGCCTTCGAGACCAGCGGAAACCAGAGCCTTCAAGGCGCGCCACTGCATGTCGGTGTCGACAGTGACAGCGGGGAAGCCAGCCTTGTCGGCGTCGCCGGCGTAGATGGCGCGCAGTGCGTCGGCGACGTCGCTATTCGACGAGCCCACGGTAGCCAGAGCGTTAACGAAAACCAGGGCGCGGTCGGCGTCGGTTTCCTTCTTCGCGTAGTCCAACAGCCCCTGAGCCAGCAGATCGCGGCCGGTGGACTCGGCCCACTGAGGATCGGCGTAGACGTTGATGGCGCTGACCGCCTGAGCGATGACGCGCTCCAAGACGGAGAGCTTATCCTCGCCCGGGATGCCGCGAAGCACCAGGTTGACGAAGTCGCGAGCGCGCATCTGGCCTGCGCGAACCATCTGCCAGGTGGCGGACCAGCACAGTGTGCGCGCCATCGAATCGGTGAAAGCGCCGATGTTGTCGATGACGGTGGCAAGCGAGCCTTCGTCCAGGCGAATCATGCTGTAGGTGAGGTCGTCGTCGTTAACCAGCACGACGTCGCCAACTGGTGTGTCGACCAGATCTGGGACATCGGTGCGGGCACCGCGGACGTCGATTTCCACGCGCTTGGTGCGCTCAAGTACAGCGTCCGCGCCGGTGCCGCGCAGGTTGTAGATGCCCACTGCGATTCGGTGATCACGGAGTTCACCGGCACCCGGCTCGGCGCCTTCCTGCGTGACTGCGAAGGAGGTGTACTTGCCGTCCTCTTGATGGAACTCTGGCGCCAGGGTGGTGATGCCGGTGGTGGTCAGCCACTGATCGGCCCAGCCAGACAGATCGCGACCGGAGGCCTCGGAGAGCGCCTCCAACAGATCCGCGAAGGTGGCGTTGCCAAAGCGGTGGCGGGCAAAGTGAAGGCGAGCACCGGCGAGGAAGGCGTCCTGACCAACGTAGGCGGCCAGCTGCTTGAGGGTGGACGCGCCCTTGGCGTAGGTGATGCCGTCGAAGTTCTGCTCGACGGTGTCAATGTCGCTGGCATCGGCGGCAATCGGGTGCGTCGACGGCAGCTGATCCTGCTTGTAGGCCCAGGCCTTCTCTACGTTGGCGAAGGTGGTCCAGGCGTGGCTGTAATCGGAAACCTCAACCTGTGCGGCGGCAGCCGACCAGGTAGCGAAGGACTCGTTGAGCCAGAGATCATCCCACCACTGCATGGTGACCAAATCACCGAACCACATGTGAGCCATCTCGTGCAGGATGGTGTCATTGCGACGCTCGTAGAGGTAATGAGTGGGCTTGGAGCGGAAGACGTACTCGTCGCGGATGGTCACGCAGCCGGCGTTTTCCATCGCACCCATGTTGTATTCCGGGCAGAAGATCTGGTCGTACTTGCCGAACGGGTAGGGCTCGCCGAAGTGCTTGGCGTAGAAGTCGAAGCCTTCCTTGGTCTCCTTGAATAAGGTGTCGGCATCGAGGTACTCGGCGATGGACTGGCGGCAGTAGAGGCCTAGCGGAATGGTCAGCTCTCCCTCCGGCTGGTGCTCAGCAGGGGTTTCCGGGTGCGGTGCGACAGTGCCGGTCCACGAGTCAGTGACCTCGTACCACGGGCCAGCACAGACTGCGACGAGATACGTCGACAGCGGAACATCCACTGAGAAGTCGAAGGTGTCGGCCTCATTGCCATGGAGATCGGTGGTGGTGCCGGTCTTGGCCACCGAGTTGGAAACAACCTTCCAACCCTTCGGTGCCACGACGTGGATTGAATACGTCGCCTTCAAATCCGGCTGGTCAAAGCAGGCGAACACGCGCTTGGCATCGGCAGTTTCAAACTGCGAGTACAGGTAGGTTTCGCCATCGGCGGGATCCTGGAAGCGGTGAATGCCCTGGCCGTTATTGGTGTAACGACAGTCCGCATCGATAACGACGGTGTGGTCACCTTCGGTCAGGTCTACGTTAATGCCGGTCTCGCTGTCATAGCGAGCGGCCTCCGTGGCGTCGACGCCGTCGATGGTCACACTCTTGACAACTGCATCGCGCAGGTCAATAAAGGTGGAACTAGCGCGCTTCGCTTTCAGAGAAATTGTGGTCTTGGAAGCGAATGTTGGTGCGCTGTGCGGCCCACCGACAGGTGCGGTCGTAAGGTCGAGCGAGATGTCGTAGTGGGACACCTCGAGCATGGCCGCACGGTCGGCGGCCTCGGTCCTGGTTAGGTTCGTGGAAGTCATGCGACAAGTGTAACCACGACCCCGGATTTGAGAAGGATTCTGAGTGAGCGCGGAAAACATGAATGCAAGCCGAAAAATTCCGCCCTATAGTCGTTGATAAGTCAATCAATGCTTTAGGAGGACTTTCACATGAGCAATCGAGACAAGGTCACTTTTTACTTCGACGTTTCCTGCCCGTTTTGCTGGGTGACGTCGCGCTGGATTAAGGAAGTCGAAAAGGTCCGCGACATCGAGATCGAGTGGAAGCCGATGAGCCTGTCGGTGCTCAATGAAGGCCGCGATGAACTGCCGGAAGATTACAAGTTCATGATGCAGTGCAACTGGACCCCGGCACGCCTGTTCAACGCCGTGTTCTCCCAGGATGGCCAGGAGGCCGTCGACAAGCTTTACACCGCGCTGGGCACGAAGGTCCACAACGAAAACCGCATCGATCGCCACGCGCATGTCGACGAGCCGGAGCACGCATTCGACGAGCTGATTAAGGAAGCCCTCGCAGAGGTTGGTCTGCCGGAAGAGCGCCTGGCCCAGGCCCTGACTACGGAGTTTGATGAGCTCATGCGTGAAAACCACGCAGAGGCCATGAAGGAGGTCGGCAACGACGTCGGCACTCCGGTGGTCAAGCTCAACGACGTTGCCTTCTTCGGCCCGGTGCTGACCCGCATCCCACGCGGTGAAGAAGCGGGCAAGATTTTTGATGGCGCGGTTGCCGTCGCCAGCTACCCGTACTTCTTCGAAATTAAGCGCTCCCGCACTGAGAGCCCGCGCTTCGACTAAGAAAGCTTTAGCGGCTAGGGCATGTAGCTAAGAGGGCTGACCCGCCCCGACGCCAGCATTTTGCCCGGTAGAGGCCTGCCGTTCTTCTTCGCTCATGGCAGCCCACCGTGGTGGGATGTAGATGCATGTCGGATCGGATGCCGTGTAATCCCCGGTCAACGCGTACGCAGTCGAGCGGGACCCACCGCATACGCTGTGGTATTCACAGACGCTGCACTTGCCGTGCCAATTATCAGGATCGCGGAGAGCCTTAAAAGCCGGCGAGTTGGAATAAATCTCTTGGAAGGGTGTTGCCTTTACATTACCGCAGTGAAGCGGCAGGAAACCATTGGGGTAGACGTCGCCGATGTGGTCAATGAAGGCAAAACCTGACCCAGAATTGACGGCCATGGGGGAGCGCGGCCGGCGTGGTTTTTCCGGCACAGCGCCGAGAAGCTTTGTCGTTTCCTCGGTCAAGTAGCGGTAGAGCTCGCCGCCCTCATAGGGTGGCAGCCCCTTTTCCTTCGCTTCCTCCTGCTGCATGACGACGCGCCGATACTGCGGCGCCTCCGTCGTTTTAATGGCAATTCGGTTGGACACATCCGATAGCCAGTGCAGAACGTCCTCGCGTTCCTCCGGCGACAAAGCGCCCAAATCCGCACCACGACCAGTGGGAACGAGGAAAAAGACGTACCGCATCTTGGCCTGCATCTCCATGACGGTCTTCAGCAGCGCTGGCGCCTCATGAATATTTCCCTTGGTCAGGGTCGAGTTAATCTGCAGCCGGTAACCGGCCTCGTTGATGTGCGGAGCCATTTCGAGCGTCTTTTCAAAAGTGCCCGAAAATCCACGGAACTTGTCATGGGTCTGGGCAGTCGCGCCATCGAGCGACATCGACATCGCCTTGCCACCGGCCTCACGCAGTGACTGAATCCGCTCTGGCGTGAGCCGCGGCGTCACCGATGGAGATAGCGACATATTCAGGCCCTGCTCCGTGCCGAATCGCACCAATTCTTCCAGGTCATCACGCTCAAAAGGGTCGCCGCCGGTGAGCACCACAAGTGGCTTCGGCTTGCTATACGACGCCAAGGTCTCCAGCAGCATCTTGCCCTCGGTGGTCGAAAGCTGGTGAGGATGCGGCTCGTGCTGTGCATCTGCACGGCAGTGCTTGCAGACTAAGCCACAAGCCCGAGTGACCTCCCAAATGACAATAAATGGTTTCTTATTGATGTCATGCCGAACCGTTCGCACCACCGGTGCGTGATGATTCCCATGGGAGCCATGGGAATCCGGATCGACTTGGAAGTGAGCTTGCGGCGCAGGAGACACGGTAAAAGCACCCAATTTCCGGTTTCGAAGACGTGTTGAAACGCAAATACAGTCACTTTTCACCCTATTCGGCTGCGCAGGAGACGTCGTCAAGCAATACCTAAAACGGGTGCAGGCGCCGTGGAATCCGTGGGAACCGCTAGACTTGCTGCCATGCGTATTTACCTTGGTGCAGACCACGCCGGTTTTGAGATGAAGAACCTGATTAAGGCCCACCTGGAGAAGGCTGGCCACGACGTCGTTGACTGCGGCGCTCACACCTACGACCCTGCAGATGACTACCCAGCATTCTGCATCGAGGCGGCTTCCCGTACCGTCGCCGATCCGGGCAGCCTGGGCATCGTGCTCGGCGGTTCCGGCAACGGCGAGCAGATCGCTGCTAACAAGGTCAAGGGCGCTCGTTGTGCGCTGGCTTGGTCGGTGGAGACCGCAAAGCTCGCCCGCGAGCACAACAACGCTCAGCTGATCGGCCTTGGCGGTCGTATGCACTCTGAGGAAGAGGCTCTAGCCATCGTCGATGCTTTCGTCTCCCAGCCGTGGAGCGAGGAGGAGCGTCACCAGCGCCGCATTGACATCCTGGCAGAGTACGAAAAGACTGGCGTTGCCCCGGAGCTGCCGGAGGCTTAAAGGGTTGTTGTTCGCTATCTGTTGATAGGAATAAAAAAGGGGTCTGGTTCCAGAAAAC
>NZ_PDGU01000020.1:0-1408 GCF_014334955.1 Corynebacterium sp. LK33
GGGGTTAAGTGACAAAAAGTGTGTCCGCTCGGTGTGTCGCCGGGTGGGCCCTTTTTATCTCATGGGCCCTTTCCGGATTCCTATGTTGTGTTGGTATTCGGTTGGGATAGTGTTGTCGTAGAAGGCTGGTCGTCCTGTTTCGTGGTCGGCTTTGTTGTGGTCTTCTGGGACAAGATCGTTGACTTTGGCGAGTTGATCTTGTCCGTAATTGCACTGCCTGGCGATCTTTAGCGGGTCGTCAGGCAGCTGCGTTTTCGAGTGCAGGTACCACTCGAGCATTTTGCGTTGGCGCTCCCCGGACCTGCCGCGATGCGCGTCGGCGATGCGTTTGAGCTGGGCGTTGACGCCGCCTTCCAGACTGTTGGTTGTTGATGCCCAGCGCTGTGGTTCGAGTGCTTCTGGTGGTGGCTGCAGGTAGGTAAACAGCCAGTTATTGCGCGATAGGTGCAGCAGTGAGTTGTATGCCTTGCGAACTCGCAGGTGGGTCCATTCCCACTGGTTGTTGAGGGTGCGGCGTTCTTTGGGGAGGGGTGTTTTTTCGTTGAGGAATGCTTTGAATACCTGTCCGAAGTCATGCAGGCGCAGCGTCCACTCCCGTGCCTGGTCGAGTGTGGCGATACGGGTCAGTTTCAACGCCAGGGCGTAGATAGCTTTGCCTGCGTCGGTGCGTGGACGGCTGGTGGTGTAGCGACGGACCACGCGTTGGGCATGGACAAGGCAGCGTTGGATGCGGGTGGTTGGCCAGCAGGTTTTGATTGCTGAGTAGGCGCCTTGGCCACCGTCGAGGACAACGCATAGTGGTGGGGCGATGTTTTTGAGTAGTTGGGTGTAGGCGTGGGCGGTTTCGCGTTGTGTCCAGTGCCATGCGATGACGTGGTCGTGGCTGGCTGCCACAAGTAAGCAGCCAGCGTCGGTGTAGGTGCCGTCGATGAAGATTTGGTCGTAGACCCGGTTGGGATCGGGGGTGTTAGGGACATCGATAAGCCACAATGAGGTGAACCGGCGGTCGAGTGTGCGCCGGGAGACATTCAAGGTGTCGGCCACCTTGGTTAAAGAAGCAGTGCCGGTGACGTAGGTGTGAAACGCTTTGAAATCCCGGGTGTGGGTCTGATCGGGGCGGTGTCGTGTTGTTGAGCATCCGCAGTCAGGGTTTTTGCATCGCCACCTGGTTGTCCCTTTGGTTGTGGTGCCGTTTTTCTTCATTTGCCCAGCGCATATAGGGCATCGGGGTCTGTTTGGAGTCACCCAGAAAGACAACCAGGCCCCTGTTACCACATGCAGGAGCCATTCCGGTGGATTGAGCAAGAAACGGGCCTGAATAAGGTCTGGAACCTTATATAAGCCCGTTTTATGCGGCCTGACCAGCAAATAGGCTGAAAATCAGACACACTTTTTGTCACTTAACCCG
>NZ_PDGU01000034.1:0-1318 GCF_014334955.1 Corynebacterium sp. LK33
TGGATGCCGAGGTTGTGTTGGTAGCTGGTGTCGATGGCGGTGTCGTATTCTGCTGGTGCACCGATGTCATTGGTAGTGGCTGTGGTGTTGTGGGTGATCAGGTCTGTTGCTGTGGAAAGTGCGTCTTGACCCCATCGTTGGTCCCTGGCGATCTTGACCGGATCGTCAGGGACTTCTGTATGTAGATACAGCCACCAATCCATCACTGTGCGTTGATGCGGTAGTGATAGTCCGCGGTGTCTGCGGGCTAGTTCTTTTATGGGGGCGTTGATGCCACCTTCGAGGCTGTTTGTTGTTGCTGCAAGGTTGTCGGGGTCGATGGTTGTTGGTGGGGGTTGCAGGTAGGTAAACAGCAGGTCTCTGCGGTGCAGAGATAGCAATGATTGATAGGCCGCTCGGACGCGTTGGTGGGTGTAGACCTTGGTGTAGGCGCCGGTAGCAGGGTCTTTGATGGTGGTTTTCTCGTTCATCCATTCCCGGTAGGTGTGGTCGAATTCGTGCAGGTGGGCGACCCATGTGGATGCTTGGTCAAGGTCGGTGATGCGAGTGAGTTTCAGGGCTAGGCGGTAGAGGGTTTTGCCGGCATCGGTGCGGGGGTTGCTGGTGGTGTGGCGGCGGACTGTTCGTTGGGCGTGGACGAGGCAGCGTTGGATGCGTGTTGTTGGCCAGCAGTGGTGGATGGCTGATTGGGCACCTTGTCCGCCGTCTGTGACTGCGATTAGTGGTGCGGCAATGGGGCGTAGGAGTTCGGTGTAGGCGGCGGTGGTTTCGTGTCTGGCCCAGGTCCAGTTGATGACGTGGGTTTTACTGGCTGCGATCAGGAGGCATCCGGACTTTAGATAGGTCGCGTCGAGGAAGATTTGGTCATGGATGCGGAATGAGTCGATGGTGGGTGTGGGGATGATCCACCAGCACCATCGGAATCGGTGGTGCATGGTTTGCCTGGTTACGCCATGGTGTGCGGCGAAGGTGGTTAGAGATTGGGTGCCGGTGGCCCATTGGATGAACAAAGCCATGGTGGCGGTGTTTTTGTTGTGGGTTTGGGTGTTGCGGGTAAAGGAGTGTCCGCAGTGGGTGCAGCGCCAACGGGTGGTTGATTTGCTGGTGGTGCCGTTTTTCTTTGTGTTGTTGCCGCATAGTGGGCAGCTGGGGCGGTTGGTGGTCATCCTTTAATCCAACCGGTGTGCGGTTAGCACAAATGTGGCCGGAGGTGCGGGATGGTGTGGGTAATAGCTTTCGGGGAGCTATTCTTTGGTGATTTGTGGTGTGTGGTCTGGGGTTATGGTGGCATGCGGACACACTTTTCTTTACTTAACCC
>NZ_PDGU01000032.1:0-1176 GCF_014334955.1 Corynebacterium sp. LK33
AAGAAGGAAGTTGTCCAACGCCACCTTGCTGGCGAGACAGCGATGGATCTTGCGCGTGAATTTGGCCTGTCATCACAGCAGCTGGTCAGGGGGTGGTCGTGGAAATGGCGCAAAGACGGCGATGACGCGTTGAAACCGAAGCCGAAGGGCAGGCCTAAAGGCTCGAGCGCACCAAAGCGGCTTACCGAAGAGGAGAAGCTGCGTCGCCAGGTTGAGCGGTTGGAAGCGGAAAACGCTTATCTAAAAAAATTGCGGGACTTGAGGAATCAGGGACGCGCCTGAAAGTCCAGGCGATTGTCATCCTCAAGTCTCACCACCGCTTGGAATATCTCCTAGAGGCAGCGGGTATCCCACGGTCGACGTTCTTCTACCACCAGCAACGACTCAGTAAGCCAGATAACCACGCCGTTCTCAAGCAAGCGATTCGGGAAAGCTTCGAGCGTAACAAGCATCGCTACGGCTACCGGCGAGTGCTGCTTGACCTACGCAACCAGGGCTGGGTGGTCAACCACAAACTCGTTTACAAGCTCATGCGCCAGATGGGTCTTCGAGCTAAGATTCGCCAGCGCAGGCCTTATGTTTCCTACATCGGGACGATCAGCCACATTGCTGACAATAAACTTGACCGCAAATTCACCCCAGATAAGCCAAATGCCGTCTTTGTCAGCGACGTCACCGAGTTCAGGGTCGCAGGCCGCAAGGTCTACCTGTCACCGGTGATGGACTTGTTCGACCGTTCAATTGTTGCCCACACCGTGGCTACATCGCCGTCGACAGCGTTTACCGCCGATTCTTTAGCTAAGGCGATTAACACGTGTGCGCCTGAACCCGGGTGGATGATGCACACTGACCAAGGTTTCCAGTACCAGCATTCGTCCTGGCGCAACTTGATTGGCGACAACGGTGGTGTTCAGTCGATGTCGCGTAAAGCCAACTGTTACGACAACGCGGTCATGGAAAATTTCTTCGGGCACGTGAAAACCGAGATGTACCACGGAGAAGTCTTCGACACTGTCGCAGAGTTCAGTCAGGCGATTAACGAGTACATTCAGTGGTACAACACCGAACGCGTCCAACAACGACTCAAGGGTCTGACCCCGATGCAATATCGGAATCAGACCCTTGAAGCCCTAACCGCCTAGAGTTAAACCAGTCCAACTTTCGGGGGCCAGTTCA
>NZ_PDGU01000004.1:0-883 GCF_014334955.1 Corynebacterium sp. LK33
GTCCAGCGTTTTCCACGTGGCTTGGGCACCCCTGCGAGAAGCGAGCGGGGTTTACGCCCTGGCCGGGTAGTCCGGCAGGACTTTTCAAACACAAGTTCTTTGCGCAAGCTGCCTGCCCCTTGTACGTAAAGGGCCTGGTAAATCGACTCGTGGCTAATAGTCATGGACGTATTATCACCCCACAGTGCAGCCAACCTGTCACTGGCCTGACGCGGCGAGGCGCCACGGTTGAGCAGACCAACAACCTGGGCGCGTAAGAATCGATTGTCATCGAGTTTGCGCGGCTTTGGGCGAGCAAGACGCCCGCGGCTGGCCTGATCAGCGTGATAGGCATCGTAGATACCATCGACGCTGTTGCGTGCGATTTCACGACTGATAGTGGATTGACTACGACAGACTATCTGGGCGATACGCCGGTGCGAATGCCCTGCTCGCAGGCAATCGGCAATAAGTAAGCGTTCGGCCAGCCCTAGCCGCCGACCAGTACCAACACGAGATACATCACCAGGTGTTATCCGACTGCGGGTATTCATAGTGGTTAAACTAGCCCGCCGGTTATACACCGTGGATGTGCACACCCCGGCCTGCGCAGCAATCTCGGCAACACTATATGTGCCGGCCATAAGCATCTCGTAGATCACGCGATGCTTATGCATCATCGAGACCTTCGGGTAGTGCGATTGGTGCTGGATCTCAATTCCGGCTTGTCGCGCCCACCGCCTGACTGTTGGTGAGGGTATCCCTAACTCACGTCCAACTGCGCTTGCTGATGCCCCGTTGGCGATGTGTTCAAGCGCAATCGGTTTGATGGCACTGTATTTCGTTCGGCGGGTTTGCTTCACTACTTCTCCTGGTCGAAAGTGGTGATGCATTCACCGCCTGA
>NZ_PDGU01000006.1:0-263 GCF_014334955.1 Corynebacterium sp. LK33
GATCTCAAACGAATACTGCTGCTTAGTCGGTTTCTCCACAAGACATAGCCTGCCATGCAGCACAAACCGACAATAGAGCCGGCGCGCAGCGTGTTTGGAGACACCCAGAGCATTAGCAGCGGCTCTATAGCCCATGCCCTGCTCAAAAAGCTCAACCAACTGCTCGCGCTGCTGCTCACTTAGCGAACTTCGTGCTCTCAATGACAACTACTCCCCACTAGTCGGTAACTGATTTCTCAGTCCAACTAATGGGGAGCAGTTCA
>NZ_PDGU01000008.1:0-253361 GCF_014334955.1 Corynebacterium sp. LK33
TTACCTACCCCATTATCCGCGTACTTTTGCGCCCTAGAAATCAAGAAAGCCAGGTAGGAAACATCGTCCTACCTGGCTTAATTGCTCCTCCAGCTGGACTCGAACCAGCAACCCTTCGATTAACAGTCGAATGCTCTGCCATTGAGCTATGGAGGAATATCCACCGCACAGAACCGGCTAAACCGAACTTCGGCCATGCCGTTCCTTGCGACGGATAGATACTTTACCCAGACCCCTTGAAACTCACAAATCGCCAGGTCAAAGGTCAATTTAGACCTTCTTTTCCCACACGTCATGACACCGTTGTGAGTTCTCAGAGCCACGCAATCCACACAATCCACGCAACCTCGCACAGCGCCCACAAAGCTCCTACCAGTACTGAAAATGCTTTCCATCATGCACTTTTCATACCGCGTTCATACGATGGGGCTTATGTCTGAACAAACCAACGGAACCGAAAACACCGAGCAAACCGCACGCGTTGTTCGCGGCGTTATCGCCCGCGAAAAAGGCGCACCTGTAGAACTTACTGATATTCACATCCCGTCCCCGGGCCCGAACGATGTCATTGTTGACATCCAGGCCTGCGGTGTCTGCCATACAGACCTGGCTTACCGCGACGGCGATATCACCGACGAGTACCCGTTCTTCCTCGGCCACGAGGCCGCAGGCGTGATCTCCGAGATTGGCGAAGAGGTCACGCATGTTGCCGTCGGCGATTTCGTCGTCCTCAATTGGCGCGCCGTCTGTGGCGAGTGCCGCGCCTGCAAGCGCGGTGAGCCACAGTACTGCTTTAGCACTTTCAACGCCTCCAAGCCCATGACGCTTGCCGACGGCACCGTCCTCACCCCAGCACTTGGAATCGGCGCTTTTGCGGATGCCACCCTCGTCCACGAGGGCCAGTGCACCAAGGTCGATTCGGCAGCCGATCCGGCCGTTGCGGGCCTGCTGGGCTGCGGTGTCATGGCCGGCATCGGTGCGGCTATTAACACCGGCGAGGTCAAGCGCGGTGAATCGGTAGCCGTCATCGGCTGCGGTGGCGTTGGTACGGCCGCTATCGCCGGTGCCAAGCTGGCCGGCGCTAGCAAGATTATTGCCATCGATATCTCGAACGAGAAGCTGGACACCGCCCGCGAATTCGGCGCGACCGAGACCATTAACTCTGCGGAGCTGGCTAAGAGCGATAAGGGCACCGGGGAAGAGGATTCCGTCGTTAAGCGAGTGCGTGAGCTGACCGACGGTTTCGGTGCTGATGTCGTGATTGATGCGGTCGGCCGTCCGGAAACCTACAAGCAGGCGTTCTACGCCCGTGACCTGGCTGGACGCGTTGTTCTGGTCGGCGTTCCGGCGCCGACAATGGAGCTGGATATCCCGCTGGCGGATGTGTTTAGCCGCGGTGGTGCGTTGAAGTCGTCCTGGTACGGCGACTGCCTGCCAGAGCGCGACTTCCCGATGCTGGTGGATCTGTCGTTGCAGAACCGCCTGCCACTAGAGGGCTTCGTGACGGAGCGCATTGGCATTGAGGATGTTGATGAGGCCTTCGAAACCATGAAGGCCGGTAAGGTACTGCGATCGGTGGTGACGCTGTGAACAAGGATTTGAGGGTTGACCACGTTCTCACGTCGGGCACGTTCTCGCTCGATGGTGGCACGTGGGACGTAGACAACAACGTATGGGTGCTCGGCGATGACCGTGAGGTCATTGTCATCGACGCGGCGCATGAGGCGCAGCCGATTATCGATGCGGTGGATGGTCGCAAGGTAAAGGCCATCGTGTGCACCCACGCACACAACGACCACATCACTGTGGCCCCTGAACTGCAGGAGAAGCTCGACGCTCCCCTGCTCGTCCACCCGGGCGACCAGATGCTGTGGGAGCAGTCCTGGCCGGATCTGGCGCACGAGGATCTCGCGCATGGTCAGCGCCTGGAGATTGCGGGCACGGAGGTTGTCATTATTAACACTCCGGGCCACTCCCCTGGCTCGTGCTGTCTGTACGTACCGGAGGCCGCGGAGCTGTTCTCTGGTGACACGCTGTTTTCCGGCGGTCCGGGGGCGACCGGTCGGTCCTACTCGGATTTCGACACGATTATTAACTCCATCCGCGACAATCTGCTGACTCTGCCTGCGGAAACGACTGTCCGCACGGGTCATGGCGACCACACGACGATTGGCCGCGAGGCTCCGCACTTGGAAGAGTGGATTCGCCGCGGCTACTAGTCGCTAGCCACTAGCTACTCAAACACGACCTTGACCGCCTCTGCTTGCAGTTCGCGGCGGTACTGCTCCATCGCGAGCAGGTCCGCGAACAGCGAGTTGTAGGCGGTTTCGTCGTCTGAGGGGCGCATTCGTGAGAGCATCGCCTTCAGCTGTGCAATTTGGTCACCGACCCACACCTCCTGCAACCGCGCCAGAATCGCCTGCGCATACGGGCGCAGCGTCTCTGCATCGACGGCGATTTGCTCCACGCCCAGCTCAGTCACGAGATGCTTGACGACGTCCTCCCGCGCCTGATCCATAATTGCGGTCGCCCAACTATGTGGCTGTGTGGCCGCTTCCCCGCAGGCACCACCTGCAGCCATGATGGCATCGAATACCGCCCGGTAGGTCGGATGCCCAAAGGTCTCGGGTGCGAGCGCATCGAATACCGGGCCGGTGGTGGCGGGCTCTTGAATTGCCAACTTGAGAGCCTCACGCTGCGCATAGAGCACAGGGTCCCGCGGGTTTGGATACGGCAGTGCCGGGTTGCGCCGGCGCCGCGCTTCCTCTGCCTCTTCGCGGGCACGGGCCTCTTCTTGGCGACGCTGGTAGGGAGTGCGCTTTTCATTCTGTGGCCGACTGGCCTCCTCGCGGACGCGCTGCACCAGCTCGGCTTCATCATTCCAGCCAATCCAGCCGGCAACTTCGCGGGCATACTCATCGCGCAACGCCGCGTCCTTGAGCTGGGCCAGGACAGGCACCACTCGGCGCAGCCCGGAGACCCTGCCATTAGCGGTGGTCAGGTCATAGTCGGCCAGAAGTGTGCGGAGGACAAATTCGATCAATGGCCGTCGTGAAGCAACGAGATCGCGGACTGCGGCCTCGCCCTTCTTCTGGCGCAGATCACACGGATCCATGCCGTCCGGCGCGACCGCGACGTAGGACTGGCCGGTGAAGTTCTGCTCCCCCTCGAAGGCGCGCATGGCGGCCTTTTGCCCTGCCTCGTCGCCGTCGAAGGTGTAGATGAGTTCGCCGCGGAAGAAGTTGTCGTCGAGCATGAGACGACGCAGCAGCTGGAGGTGCTCCTCGCCGAAAGCGGTGCCACAGGACGCGACGGCTGTGGTCACGCCCGAGGCGTGCATGGCCATGACGTCGGTGTAGCCCTCCACGATTACAGCCTGATGACCAGCGGCAATGTCTTTCTTTGCCAGATCCAAGCCGAAGAGGACCTTGGACTTCTTGTACAGCATGGTCTCGGGCGTGTTCATGTACTTGCCCAGATTGTCATCGTCGAAAAGCTTGCGGGCACCAAAGCCGATGACATCGCCGGACATATTGCGGATCGGCCACATGAGACGACGGTGAAAACGATCGATCGGCCCCATGCGCCCCATCTTGGAAAGACCCGCCTTGTCCAACTCCTCGAAGCTAAAGCCCAGGCGCTGCAGGTGCTTGGTTAGTGTGTCCCAGCCGGCCGGCGAGTAACCACAGCCGAACTGGGCCGCGTGCTCGGCGGTGAAGCCGCGGTTTTCCAGAAACTCGCGCGCTGGCGCTGCCGCTGGAGTGGAGAACTGTTCGCGGTAGAACTTCTGTGCCTCGCGGTTTGCGGCGATGAGACGCTGGCGAGTTCCCGGTTCCTCGCGACGGCCCGTGCCGCCGCCCTCATAGTTAATGTGGAAGCCAATTTTCTCCGCACAGGCTTCGACAGCCTCCGGGAAAGACAGGTGTTCCATCTCCATGAGGAAGCTGAATACATCACCACCCTTGCCGGTGGAAAAGCAGTGGTAGTAGCCATGATTGGGGCGTACGTGGAACGACGGCGTGCGCTCGTCTTTAAAAGGCGATAGCCCTTTCAGAGAATCCGCGCCAGCCGGTTTGAGGTTCACGTATTCTGCAACGATCTCCTCAATCGGAGTCCGCTCGCGGATTGCCGCGATATCGGAGTCCGGAATTCTTCCCCTAGCCATGAAAATAACCTTACCCAACCCGTCCAATCGACTCCGCCGTAGAGGTTTCGCTTGCCGACGAGCCTCCCGCGCCCAACCCAAAAACGTGCCGGCGGCGACAGATATGGAAAGATACTAGCCATGGCTGAGTGGAAGAAGATTGCGAGCGGCGTAGGCGCTGCCGCCCTGGTGCTGGCTGGTAGTTATTTCGGGCTCGATGGCGGAGATCAGAACTCTACGGCATCCGAGAACTCACAGGGGTCGCAGGATTCCACTGCCTCCAGCGCGAAACCAGGCCCTAAACCTGGCCCCAACTCGGGCAGCAATAAGGCTGGCACCAAGGGTGCTACCTGCGCAGTAGATACCCTGCCGCAGGAGGCCGACGATGTTATCGACCGCATCCTGACCGACCAGGACCACATCTATTCGCGGCACGACGGCAAGCACTTCGGCAACTACGAGGGACGCCTGCCGAAGGAGCGCGGTGACTACTACCGCGAATACACCGTGACCACCCCGGGCAATTCCAGCCGCGGTGCACGCCGCATCGTTGTCGGCGGCGGTTCCGAAAACGATCCGGATGTCTGGTACTACACCGATGACCACTATGAGAGCTTCTGCGAAATTCCTGACGCGGAGGACTGAGCCAAAGTATTACTGCGGAATCAGCGCTACCCGATAAAACCGAGTTGATTTGCGCTTCGGGCAACAAGAACGATGCCAATTATTGCTGCCACCCACAAAACAGTGACCTTTGTTTCATATTCCAACCGGGGGATAACACTCACTACCCGGTTATAGACCTTGTCTCCGAAGGCCGCGAAGAGCACTCCAACAATGACTGCGGGCGAAATCATCACTACACAGTAGAGCGCAAGGATAAGCAGTTGCACTGCGAAAGGCACTGCCATCGATTCAATAATTCCGATTGCCGCCAAGTACGGCAACATCGTACCGACCTCGACAACTGCTGCCGCTAAGGCCAACCCCACCATCGCTGGGAGACCGGCAGAACCTTTTTTAGTGTCCTCCGACCGAGATTCAAGTATCTCTTCGACAGTCCGTTTCTTGGGATTCGGTGCCAGGATTCCGTAAGCAGCTAACAGAATACCCAAGACCATCATCACCCAACTGAACCAAGTGTTGGATGCAATGCCCGAGACTGCGTCTAAAGCCTGACGCAGGCCGAAAAAGAGCGCGATGCCAACCGCAAAGTAGGACAAGACAATTGTCCCTAAATAAGTAACGTATTCGGCACCCCTCATCCTCCGCCAGACGATGAGCAGCACTACTGGAATCAGCAGGGTTCCAGCACTGAGACTGTCAAGAAGCGCAAGCCCCACAAGAACAAGATAGTCCATCTCCATCACTCCCTCGTACATTCGTATAGTAAACTATCATACAGTCGTACGGGAAGTGGCGCGAATGAAACCCCAAAGGAGTTTTAGGATATGAGCATGATGTCACCTCAAGAAAAAGCCATTTCCGATGCAGCAATCAAAGTAATTGTTAACCAGGGGTTCGACGTTGTCAGCGTTCGAAAAGTGGCTCAACAGGCGGGCGTAGCCCCTGGAACAGTGCAGTATTTTATGGGCACGAAAGACGAACTACTCAGCAGGGCACTTCTGCGCTCGGCAGCACGACAGCATGAAAGAGTCTCGTCGCTACGCTTTCAATCGAATACCTCGCCGCTAGAACGGCTCCACCGCTCCCTGCTCGAACTACTCCCCATCGGCCCAATACAGCGCGAAGACGCAGCACTGTGGGTTATCCTCGGTGCCGCTGCATCAACACGCAAAGTCCTGGCCCAGGAGCACCAGAACGAACTCAGTAGATTCCAGGACCATCTCATTTCAGCACTGTCCGCCGCAGACGTCCCTGGAGATATAGCTCAGACGGCCCGGCTCATCACAGCTATCGTAAATGGACTAGCCCTCGATTACATGCATGCGAAGCCCGACGCAGAGACTACGAAGGCGCTTTCCGATGACCTCAGTAGTAGCCTTCAGCGGATACTTCAAAAATAGTAATCGCTGACAGCACTACCCCCACGCCGCAGCCACACCAGCAATCTGGCGATCAAGCCGCTCTACACGCGATTCCGTCATCGACGCTAGCTGATCAACGATAACCCGCAGCCGCGCTTGGTCACTCTCCGCCCGGGAATAGAGCCACTGGAACATCGGATCAAGCGTCCCTGGAGCACCTTCCTGCAGATACTCGGCCACCCGGAAAAGACGATCGCGTTCACGCTCCTGACGGCGAATATGACGCGGAAGATCCATCACATACAGCACGGCGATGGTCTTCAGCATGGTGACCTCCGCCAGAATCGAGCTGGGCACCGCGAGGTCCGCGTCGTAACGCCCGAGCGGAAGCGTCGACCCGGAGGCAGCACGCGTACCCGCGACGGAAGCCGTGACGAAACGGCCGACCAGCTCCGAAGTCATACGTTTCAGCGCTACCAACGAGCGCAGCGAACCATCATAGGACGCCGCAGCTGATACCACCGGCAAGCTGGCAAGACGCCCGGCAGCCTCGACGAGCTCCGCTGGATCGCCACCAAATGCGGCAGCACCCTTGTCAGCGAGCGCGGCCAGTTCCACCGTGTCCCACAGAACACCCAGGTCAACGCGGCCAGAGACGATGCCATCCTCGACATCGTGGACGGAATAGGCGACATCGTCAGACCAGTCCATGATCTGCGCCTCAAGACACTGCTTGCCGTGCGGAACGCCCTGGCGAATCCACTGCAGGATCGCAGCATCTTCCTGGTAGGCGCCGTACTTGTGGCGGAGCTGACCATCGGGACCGATCGGTGTCCACGGGTACTTACAAGCCGCATCGAGCGCCGCCCGAGTGAGATTGAGTCCACAGGGCTCACCTGTACCATCGAGCACCTTCGGCTCGAGGCGAGTGAGAATACGCAGCGTCTGCGCGTTGCCCTCGAACCCGCCGCAACCAGCGGCAATCTCGTTGAGGGCACGCTCGCCGTTGTGGCCATACGGCGGATGCCCGATGTCATGGGTCAGACCGGCCAGCTCTGCGAGATCCTCATCTGCACCCAACTCGCTGGCGATTCCGCGGGAAATCTGCGCGACCTCCAGCGAGTGAGTCAGGCGTGTGCGCGGAGTATCGCCCTCCCCTGGCCCCACAACCTGGGTTTTGTCAGCCAGCCTGCGCAGCGCTGCGGAGTGCAGGACGCGGGCGCGATCTCGCGCAAACGCCGCCCGGTGGGTTTCCAAGGACTGCACCCCGGGCAGCAATGACTGCTTCGGAGACTCCTCGACAATACGAGCGAGTTCAAAAGATGAATACGAAAATTTACCGGCCACGTAATTATTGTTACGTATCCTTGTAGATATGTCTGACAGGAATCGCGTGTTTCGCCCCCTTTACCTTGCCGCATCGGGTGCTTTCCTCGGCCTGAGCATGCCGCTAATTACTGCCGCACTACCGGCACAGCCACCGGTTCACGCACCTGCTTCGCTGCTGGCACTCGCACCGTCAGCATCCCTGGCGCACGCCGAGGCACCGGCGGATGTGTCGGGCGAGGTGGCTGATCTCGCAGGTGTGCTGAGCGGCGGCGATGAAGCTCGTCTGAAGGAGCAGATTCAGCAGCTCAAGACAGAGAAGCGACTCCTGTTCTCGGTGTTTTACATCAAGAGCTTCGACGGCATTCAGGGCGAACAGTGGGCGCAGCAGGCCTGGGAGCACCTCGGAGCTGCCGACAACCGCGGTGTCCTGGTCGTCGCCGTGGAAGACCGAAACCTCGGCGCTTTCGTCGGAGACTCCTTCCCCCGCAACGCGGAGGCCATCAACAGAGCAGCTCAAGGGCAGTTGTTAGAGGATGACAACTGGGCAGCTGCGGGTGAAGCTGCCATCGCCGAGGCAGGCGGTGGCAGCGGCTCCGCCGGTGGGTGGGCACTCGGCGCCGGCCTCGGTGGTGCCGCCGTTGTCGGTGGCGCCACCTGGGCCGTGGGCCGCCGCAATAAGAAGAAGCGCGATGAGGAGGAGATCGCTCGTGGCCGCAACATCGACCCCAGGGATGTCTCTTCGCTGGACTCGCTGAGCACCAGCTCGCTCGATGTTCTTGCGCACGATGAGATTGTCAGTACCGATGAGTCCATTCGCAAGGCCAGCACCGAGCTCGACCTCGCTCGCGCTGAGTTCGGCACCGAACGCATCCGCACCTTCGACAACGCACTGAAGCACTCTCAGTCCACGCTCGAGCGCGCGTTTGCACTTCGCCAACAGCTTGACGACGGCTCCGTGACCGACGAAATCGAGCGCCGCAGTGTCCTGCTGGAGATTATCTCCACCTGTGGTGTTGCGGATGACCAGCTCGACGGCGAGGCCGCAAACTTCCAGAAGCTCCGCCAGGAGTTAATGAATGCTGAAGCGACCATTTCAAAGCTCACTCAGCGAAGTGTCGAGCTGCGTTCACGTATGCCGCGTGCCGGCGAAATTCTCGATGGTCTGCGCGCACGTTACGAAGAGCAGATGCTCAGCTCTGTGACCGACAATATCGACATGGCCACGGAGCACCTGAATCAGGCTGACCAGTCAATGTCTGAGGCCCGCCGCATCGCGGACCTACCTGCCGGTGAGCAAGGTGGTCTGATTGATGCGCTGTCGGCCACCGACTTTGCGCTCACACAGGCAGAGAGTCTTCTGGAGGCCATTGAACACGCCGATAGCGATATTCACGCTGCAGTCGCTGGACTGGCTTCCCTTATCGCCGAGGTCCGCGGTGAAATCGATGAGGCCTCGCACCTGATGTCGGCACCGCAAGGCGCCAACATCAACCGCGAGCGTCTCAATGCGGCCATCGAAGCAGGCCGTGAAGCACTCGGTGTGGCAGCCAATAAGTCCGAAGTGGATCCACTGAGTTCCTGGACCGCACTGACCGATGCCGATGAGCTACTCGACGAAGCCCTCGACTCCGCTCGAGACAAGGCCGCGTCGTTCGCCCGCGCTACCGCTACTTTGCAGCACAGCATGCAGGATGCCGACAATCACATTCGCGCCGCGGCTGACTTACTTGCTACCCGCCGCCGTGTGGTTGGCGCTGAGGCTCGCACTCGCCTCGCGGAGGCGCAGCGTGCTTACGGCTCTGCTCAGGGCTTGGCCAACGACGATCCGCGAAAGGCGTTGGCCTACGCACGTCGTGCGCGCAAGCTCGCGGCTGAGGCCGCTGACTTGGCCCGCCGTGACATCCGCCGCTACCAGGATCAGCGCCGCGGTGGCGGCAGCAACGGATCGATGGTCGCCGGCATGGTGCTGGGAAGCATGCTCAGCAACAACAGCGGCTTTGGTGGCAGCATCGGTGGCTTCGGCGGTTTCGGCGGAGGTTCGAGCCGACCAGGCGGCTCCGGCAGCACAATGGGCTTCTAGATTCCCGCCTAAATTCGCATCTGGCGTGGTCCATCCACAGACCACGTCGCCAGAGCGGCGGCAATCAGCCAGTCTTCGAAACTCCCCCGGAAGTCTCCTTTCTGGGCATAGACACCAAATACCCCTCGGCCTAGACTGTCCTCTCTGACGATTCGGGCGAGCTCATAGCCTGGCCGTTCGATGTCGAAGACCGTGCGAATTCCCCGTCCTTCTCTGTTTAGGACGAAAGAATCCCCCTCATCCGGATTCGTCATCACTAGCGCGTTCGTGCTAAAAAAGCGGGCTTTCACCTGCCAGCCACGCCCTTGTGGCGAGGTGATCCAGAAAGCACTAAAGACCCCGTCCTGACAGCTCCAGCCGTCGGACAGGGTCTTTTTGTACTCGTCGTAAACGACGCCGTCTGCAATAGTTGCTACACGATCCACACCCAAATCATATAGGCAATCAGCAAGAGCAAGCAGACAGTGAGAATCCAGGTAGAGGAAACCATGCGGGACTCCAGCACTCGACGAGCACTGTAGACCAGGAAGATCTTCTCCTCTTCCGGCAGCGCACGGCCCTCATCGGTGTCGAACTGCACCTCTGCGTGGCGCACGCCACGGGACGCACCGGTAAACTGGCCCCACTTCTCGCCGGTCTTCGCATTCTCGATGACGTAGTTCGTCGATCCCTCGCACACCAGCTTGCCTTCAGGACGCTCCGGCCCAAAGGTCACTGAAAGCTGCTTGGCTCGCGAAATCTTGTCACGGTCAGCAGCAACGGTCGAGAACACGCGGCCGTCGGGAAGCGTGGCGGAAACACGGTGATTAGCAGAGGCGTCAATGACCCACTCCCCTTCCGGGGTGTTGAGGCGATCGCCCTGCTCATCACGGATGTACGTGCCGACTTCGGTGCTTTCCTTCAGAATCGGCCAGGTTTGCTCGGATTTTTCCCGAGAACCGTCGCCGAGACTATAGGATTCCCAAAAAACTTCTTCGGCCATTAGCAGCCCACCAGGCGAGCTGCGAGGTAGCCTTCCAGCTCGTCAATCTTGACGCGCTCCTGCTCCATGGTGTCGCGGTCACGGACGGTCACAGCGTTGTCCTCGAGAGTATCGAAGTCAACGGTGACACAGAACGGAGTACCGATCTCATCCTGGCGACGGTAACGACGGCCGATAGCACCGGAGGTGTCGTAATCGACGGCCCAGTACTGGCGCAGCTTGTCGGCGACAGCCTCAGCAGTCGGAGTCAGGGTGTCCTTCTTCGACAGCGGCAAAACAGCAACCTTAACCGGCGACAGACGCGGGTCCAGCTTCAGCACAGTACGGGTGTCGGTGCCGCCCTTTGCGTTCGGCACCTCTTCCTCGGTGTAGGCATCGCACAGGAAGGCCATCAGGGCGCGGGTCAGACCGAAGGACGGCTCAATGACGTACGGAACGTACTTTTCGCCGGTGACCTGGTCGTGGTAACGCAGGTCTTCCTTGGAGTGCTCGATGTGGCAGCCGAGGTCGTAGTCCGTACGGTTGGCGACACCCATCAGCTCGCCCCACTCGTTGCCCTGGAAGTGGAAACGGTACTCGAAGTCGATTGTGCGTGCAGAGTAGTGAGCGCGCTCGTCCTTCGGAACGTCGAACTGACGCATGTTCTCCGGGTTAACGCCCAGGTCAATGAACCAGTTCCAGCAGGCGTCGACCCACTCATCGAACTTCTCTTCCGCCTCGTTCGGTGCGACGAAGTACTCGATCTCCATCTGCTCGAACTCGCGGGTACGGAAGATGAAGTTGCCCGGGGTGATCTCGTTACGGAATGCCTTACCGGTCTGGCCGATACCGAACGGTGGCTTCATACGAGCCGTGGTCATAACGTTCTTGAAGTTTACGAAGATACCCTGAGCGGTCTCCGGGCGCATGTAGTGCAGGCCCTGCTCATTGTCGACCGGGCCGAGGAAGGTCTTCATCAGACCGGAGAACATCTGCGGCTCGGTCCAGTTGCCCGGCTGACCGGTCTCCGGGTCCGGAACATCTGCCAGACCATTGGCCGGCGGGTGACCGTGCTTGGCCTCGTAGGCCTCCAGCAGGTGGTCAGCGCGGTAGCGCTTGTGGGTGTGCAGGGACTCCACCAGCGGGTCGGTGAAGGTAGCGACGTGGCCGGAAGCTTCCCAGACCTGGCGCGGCAGGATAATGGAGGAATCCAGGCCGACGACATCCTTACGACCGGTGACGAAGGTCTTCCACCACTGGCGCTTGATGTTTTCCTTCAGCTCCACACCCAGGGGACCGTAATCCCATGCCGAGCGGGTACCGCCGTAAATTTCACCACACGGGTAAACGAACCCCCTGCGCTTACACAGGTTGGCGACGGTATCGACAACTGACTTAGGTGCCACGGTCTAGACCACTCCTTATAAATGGCTTCGCATCGCACACCACACGCCTTTTCCGGGCACACAATTCAGCCCGTTCCGTGCGGCGAACGACATAATGAAAAGCAAAATGTACTGACCTCAACAGGCCAGTTAAAAGTTCCCCTATACTCTAGCGCATCTTGTCCAACCGATACCGGGTAGTGTCGGTTACATGGCTGGCGAAGATATGCACGAAGTTAGTTCTGGCGAAAACCCACGTGGTACGGGCTCCCCCGCTAGCACCGGGGCACACGCCTCCGCGCGGCCGGCCGCAACCCGCATCGGCCAGCGCAGTACTCGCCAACGCCGCGCCGTCGTGTCGATTATGAGTGAGGCCCCTAATTTTCGCTCCGCTGCTGACATTCATAAGTCGCTGACGGAACGTGGGGACAAGGTCGGCTTGACGACGGTCTATCGGACGCTCCAGTCCCTTGCAGAAATGGACATTGTCGATGTTCTGCACAATGCCTCCGGAGAGGCTCTCTACCGGCTGTGCGGTGACCACCACCATCATCACCTTGTCTGCACCGATTGCGGCAGCACCGTTGAAGTCGCCGGCGGCCCTGTCGAGCAGTGGGCTCACAGCCTGGCGGAGGAGCACGGTTTTAATCTAACCGGGCACACTGCTGAGGTCTTCGGCCTGTGCAGGGACTGCCAGAAGAAGTAGCCCGGGCTCCCTCCCCCCCCCCAAAAAAAAATATCGGCTCTAGGCCTTGCCGAACCTACGGTCGCGCTTGGCGTACTCCACCACTGCGGCGCGCATGTCATCCCGACCGAAATCCGGGAAAAGCTTGTCCTGATAGACCATCTCCGCATAGGCGGACTGCCAGATCAAGAAGTTGGACGTGCGCTGCTCGCCCGACGGACGCAAGAACAGATCAACATCCGGCATAGTCGGCTCATCCAGGAACTGTGCGAAAGACTTCTCGGTCAAGTCATATTCGCTGAGCTCCCCCGCTGCTGCCTGACGAGCAATCTCTCTAGCAGCATCAACAATTTCAGCGCGACCACCGTAGTTGACGCACATATACAGAGTTAGCGCGTCATTGTCCTTCGTCTGCTCCTCGGCAATCTCAAGTTCCTTAATCACCGAGCGCCACAGTCGCGGGCGACGCCCTGCCCAACGCACGCGAACGTTCTTCGAATCCAGCTCATCACGACGTCGGCGCAGCACGTCGCGATTAAAGCCCATGAGGAATCGGACCTCATCGACCGAACGGCGCCAATTCTCAGTGGAAAATGCGTAAGCCGACAGGTGCTTGACGCCCATCTCCAAACAAGCATCGACGCACTCCATCAGCACGGCCTCGCCACGCTTGTGTCCCTCGGTGCGTTTGAGCCCACGCTGTTCGGCCCATCTACCATTGCCGTCCATCACGAGCGCGATGTGATTGGGCACGAATTGCTGCGGTACAGGAGGATTCAACACGCTTCCTATTGTGCCCCACCGCTACTGCTTACTGCCAAAAAGCATCCACATGTTCCAGCGCCGGCACCCGGCGGCCCAGGTAGTACTGCAGGTACTTCGCCGTTAGGGTACGCGCCGTCGCAATCCGCCCCTCAAAATCGCTTGACGACGTATCGATGCCCGCCCATTGCTCATGAGCAAGCTGCCACATCAGATGCAGAACCTCGGTCGGCGGAGTATCTGCACCCGGTGGCCTGCAGTTGGTGCACACTGCTCCGCCCAGTGCGGGAGAAAACGCGTGGTGAGGGCCGGCTTTGCCGCAGCCTGCGCATTCAAAGAGGCTTGGCTGCCAACCGGCCTGCGCCATTGCTCGCAGAATGTAGGAGGTCAGCAACAAATCGGGGCGATGGCGACCGGCCGCAACGTCGTCGAGCGATTGAGTGGTGAGATCCCACAATTCGGGAGCCGGCACTTGCTCCTCGCCGACAATGCGTTCGGCGACGTCCAGGACTGCACACGCACAGGTGTAGCGCGCATAGTCGTCGACAAGCGGTGCTGCCCACGTGCGCACGGTATCTGCGCCTGCGATAGTGGACAGTCCTCGGCGTGGGTAGATGTTGACATCCACGTCGACGAATGGTGAGAGGCGCGAGCCGAAGCGGCTCTTCGCGCGCCGCACGCCTTTGGCGACACCGCGGACTAAGCCGTGGTCGCGGGTGAAAAGGACGATGATGCGGTCGGCTTCGCCGAGGTCGTAGCGGCGTACGACCAGCGCACGGTCGCGATACGGCTCGACCAACTTTTTAGAATCCCAACTTGCCCAGCTGCTTCGGGTCCGACTGCCAGTCCTTCAATACCTTCACCCGCAGGTCGAGGTAAACATTCTGACCGAGCAGCGCAATGAGTTCCTTACGAGCCTTATGAATGGTGGTGCCCATGCGTCGACCGTCGCGCCCCATGAGGATGGACTTCTGCCCCGAACGCTCGACATAGATAACGGCGTGGACATCCAGGACGCCTTCGCGGTCCTGGTTTGGCAGCACCTCATCAATCTGGACTGCCACGGAATGCGGCAACTCATCGCGCAGACCGCCGAGGGCCGCCTCGCGGATGAGCTCTGCCATCCGGGTGTGCAGATCCTCATCGGTGATGTGCCCCTTCGGGTACAGGCGCGGTCCCTCCGGCAACTGGGAAGCCATGACATCAATCAGCGTGTTGATGTTCTCGCCGGACTTCGACGACAGTGGCACCAGCTCGGCATCCGGACCGAGCAACTCCTGCAGCTCGATCAGGCGCTCAATAATGGTGTCGCGCGAGACCTTATCCACCTTGGACACAATGCCCATGATGTTCTTGCAACCTTTGGAGACGTTCTCGTAAATCCAGCGGTCACCGGGGCCAATTTTCTCGTCGGCAGGCACGACCATCGCGACCAAGTCCACATCGGAGTAGGTCTCCTGAACCATGTCATTCAGGCGCTCACCGAGCAGCGTGCGTGGCTTGTGCAGACCTGGCGTATCCACGACAACAATCTGACAGTTCTCGCGGTGGACTACACCTCGGACTGGATGACGCGTGGTTTCCGGCTGGTTAGCGGTAATAGCGATCTTCTCGCCCACCAGGGAATTGGTCAGCGTCGACTTACCGGTATTCGGACGCCCCACGATAGAGACGAACCCAGAGCGAAAGCCCTCCGGCGCACTGTAATCATCAGCATCTCCGCCAAGTCCAGCATTGGCCAGCATGTCATCAAGATTGCCCATCAGTATCTTCTTCCTCGGAGTAAAACTCCGCAGTCGGCTCCACCACCACAGTGCGTACCCGCATACGACCACGACGGTCACGCGAGCCCTCGGCGGTAAACTTCAGTCCTGCATATTCTACGTACGAACCGGGCAGTGGCACACGTCCAAGCTCATATGCCAACAGACCGGAGACCGTATCCACCTCATCGGTGACCTCGTCATCGAAGACGAGTTGGCGCCCGTGGGCTTCGTCGTAAAGCTCTATGAGCTCGCCCAAGCTGAGGCGCGCCTGCACGCGGTAGGAGGCATCCCCCAGTGGTTCGATGGGGGCCTGCTCGGCCTCGTCGTATTCGTCGGCAATCTCACCGACAATCTCCTCGAGGATGTCCTCAATAGAGATAAGACCGGCGACCGATCCATATTCGTCGATGAGAATGGCGATGTGATTGCGGGTGCGCTGCATTTCATCGAGCAGGTCATCCAGTGGCTTGGAATCGGGCACAAAAACGCAGTCACGCATGACCTCGGAGACGCGAACACCGCGACCGCCATCAGTACGCGAGTACGTCTGCTGGACAATGTCCTTCAAGTAAATGACGCCGACGATGTCCTCAACGCTCTCGCCAATCACCGGCAGTCGCGAGTGACCCGACTTCACGCATAGGGCCACTGCCTGACCACAGTGCTTATCCGCCTCAATCCACACCATCTCTGGGCGCGGAACCATAACAACGCGTGCCGACGTTTCCGCGAGATCGAACACAGACTGAATCATGCGGCGCTCATCGTGCTCCACAATGCCGCGCTCCTGGGCGATATCGACCATCTCGCGCAACTCGACTTCAGTGGCGAACGGGCCATCGCGGAAGCCACCACCAGGGGTGATGATGTTGCCGAACCAAATCAGCAACTTTTCCAGTGGCCCCAACACCTTGGCCATAAAACTCAGAACGACCGCGGTGGCGAGGGAAATCGAGTACGGATTCTTCCGACCCATCGTGCGGGAAAACACCCCGAGGACCAGGAAGGTGAACAGAGCCAACAACACCACTGCAGCCACAATGGCCCAGCGCTCCGGCTCGAAAAGCTTAAGACAAACTGCCGCAAGCGTCACTGCACCGATTGACTCGCACAGCGTACGCAAAATCACCAGCACATTGACGTGCCGAGCGCGATTTTCTACGACCTTGAGAAGCGCATTAGCACCTGCGACCTCGTCACGCTGCAGCTCTGCCACGCGCGCACGGGAAATGCCTGCGACCGCAGTTTCGACTGTGTTAAGTCCGCCAGCGCAGATCATCGCCACAACGGCGACAATTATCAAAGTGATCATCGCTCGTTAGAACGCTCCGGGAACGCATTGGGGTTAATTGGTTTTTCGGAAAAGCTCACGCCACGACGATCGATGTCGTCGTACCAATCCGCCAACAGGCCATTCTGCAGGGAGAACATCTGGCGCTCTTCCTCCGCCGTGACATGGTCATAACCCAACAGGTGCAGTACGCCGTGCACGGTGAGCAGTACCAACTCGTGGCTCAGCGGATGGCCTGCACGCTCCGCCTGCCCCGCGGCAAACTCCGGGCACAACACAATGTCGCCCAGCATCGCAGGCCCTGGGCTAGCTGCATCTGGTCGGCCAGAGCCAGGAGTGAGCTCATCCATCGGGAAGCTCATCACATCAGTCGGCCCCGGCAGATCCAGCCAGCGCACATGGAGGTCTTCGATCGTCTTCAAGTCGACAATGTGAATGCTCAGCTCAGCTGCCGGATGCACGTCCAGGCGGCCCAGCGCATAACGGGCAACGTCGATAAGCGACTCTTCATTGACGCCCTGACCGGACTCGTTGAAAACTTCAATGCTCATGTAATTTCAGCGTCCTTTATCGCTTTGTGGCGGACTGTCGCTTTTGTGGGGACTCGGCGCCCTGTTCAATACCTTCGTCATAGGCATCGTAGTCATCGTAGGCCTCGACAATTGCGGTTACCAGCGGGTTGCGCACCACATCCGCAGCCGCCAGCGCCGGAAAAGCGATTCCCGGCACACCGCGCAGCACCTCACGGGCGACAGCTAGACCGGACTTCTGCCCCCGAGGCAGGTCGACCTGGCTGGCGTCACCGGTGATGACCATCTTCGAACCGAAGCCCAGGCGGGTGAGGAACATTTTCATCTGCGCCGGAGTAGTGTTCTGTGCTTCGTCGAGAATGATGAACGCATTGTTCAAGGTACGACCGCGCATGTACGCCAGCGGTGCGACCTCCACTACCCCAGTTTCCATCAGCTTTGGAATCAGCTCTGGCTCAAGCATTTCGCGCATCGCATCGTGCAATGGGCGCAGGTAGGGGTCAATCTTCTCGTGCAGAGTACCCGGCAGGAAGCCCAGGTTCTCACCCGCCTCCACTGCGGGGCGAGTCAGAATAATGCGTTCTACCTGCTTATTCTTCAGTGCAGCAACCGCCTTGGCCATGGCCAAGAAGGTCTTGCCCGTACCGGCGGGGCCGATACCGAAAACAACGTTATAGCGGTCGATGGCATCGACGTAGTTCTTTTGTCCCTCGGTCTTGGGACGCACGGTCTTGCCACGATGTGTCACGATGCCGCCACCGAGCACCTCGCTGGCGGACTTCTCCCCGCGATCCACAATGCCCACCGCGTGCCGCACCGACTCCGGGGAGAGCTCGTGCCCACGACGGGCCATTGCCTCTAGCTCCTTGAACGCGCGGACAGCCAACGAAACATCCGCCGGAGCACCCTTGATTGTCACAACTCCGCCGCGGACATGAATATCCGCTGCCAGCAGAGATTCCAGCAGACGTAGGTTCTGATCCGCATGACCGACCACAATCGGCGCGAGATTGTCATCGAGCTCGACGACGGCAGTGGTACGAGCAGTTACTGAATACTTTGTCATTATGCGTCTATCCTACTGACCAGGCGTGGGTGCGCCGCCCCAGCGCTTTGTCAACGGGCCCAGTGCGCAAAGAGCAGCAGCTCCCGCGAGGGCGCTGCGGAGAACTGTCGGGCCGAGTACTACCGAGCTAGCACCTGCGGCGCGGAAGGCCTCGAGTTCCCCAGGGCTGACTCCCCCTTCTGGGCCGACGATGAAAAGAACCTTGTCAGCGTTTGCTGCCTGCGCGGCGAAGTCCACGAACGGAGCTGTTTCCTCCTCGTGCAAAACTGCTGCCACACCACCTGCTGACGTGGTTTCCCGGATGAGTTGCTCAATATCAGCGGAGCTATGCAGGTCAGCGACCGGCGGAATCCATGCACGACGAGCCTGCTTGGCTGCCTCGCGCGCAGCCGACTGCCACTTGGCGCGGGCCTTAGTGACCTTCGCGGTACCCTGCCATCGGGCCACACAATTCACGGCCGCCCAGGGGATAATCTCATCGACCCCGGCCTCGGTCATCAAATCGACCGCAAGCTCAGCACGATCCGACTTCGGCAGCGCCTGCACCACAGTGACGTGCGGGCGCGGACGTGGACGTTCCTCAGCGGCAACCACACGAACGTGAACCTCACGAGGGTCTACGTGCATGAGCTGTGCTCGCACCACCTTGTCCGCACCATTGGCAAGAAGGATCTCCGAGCCCTCCTTCAGCCTGCGAACGCTGATGTGTTTTGCCTCCGACCCGAGGATTCGAATGATTTCTTCCGGGCGCGGCAGCTCGGTGAACTCACCGAGGAATACGGGCAAACTCATGCGTGTTTCACACTCACTGGAGGGGGCTTTGGGTGGCTGTTTTAACGGCGGCGGAAACGGGAGAAGAAACCGTTGCGCTCACTCGAGTCTGACACCTTGGCATCATCATCGCGGTGCTCGCGTAGCTTCTCCAGCAGCTCGCGGGACTTGCGGTCCAGCTTCGTCGGCACCGTGACATCGACGTGTGCGACCACGTCGCCGTTGCCCTCGCCGCGCAGATGTGGCATACCCTTGCCCGACAGGCGAATCTGCTCTGCCGGCTGGGTGCCCGAATCAACCTTGATGGTCATTGGCTCGCCGAGTAGGTCGTCGACCTCAAACTCGGTACCAAGTGCGGCATCAGCCATGGGCACCTGGACGTTAAAGTGCAGGTCATCGCCCTCACGCTCGAATACCGGGTGCGGGTCCATGGCAACTTCCACGTAGAGGTCACCCGCCGGGCCACCGCCCGGACCGACCTCGCCCTGACCTGCCATGCGAATACGCATGCCATCAGAGATACCTGCCGGAACGTTTACCGTCAGATCACGGCGAGCGCGCACGCGGCCGTCGCCACCGCAGTTGTTACACGGATCGGGGATAATTTCGCCGGTGCCCTCACAAGTCGGGCACGGCCGCGAGGTCATCACATTGCCCAGGAAGGAACGCTGGACCTGCTGAATCTCGCCAGTACCATCACAGCTGGTACACATCTTCGGCTTGGACTTGGACTTCGAGCCAGTTCCCTCGCACTGCTCACACAGCACCGCGGTGTCCACCGTGATGGGCTTGCGGACACCGGTGAATGCCTCATCGAGGCCCAGCGAAATACGCAGCAGCGCATCTGCACCTGGCTGCACACGCGAGCGGCGCTGGCGGGTCCCGCCGGCACCGCCGAAAAATGCTTCGAAGATATCGCCGACTCCGCCGCCGCCGAAACCGCCGAAGCCACCGCCTGGCATACCGGCCTGCGGATTGAGAGGATCTCCTCCCATATCCACAATCCGGCGCTTTTCAGGATCCAGGAGGACCTCGTTCGCCTCAGAGGCCTCACGGAACTTCTCCGCAGCTTCTTCATCACCCGGATTACGGTCTGGGTGGTACTTGAGCGCCAGCTTTCGGTACGCCTTCTTAATCTCAGCGTCCGTAGCGTCCTTCTCCACTCCGAGGATGCCGTAATAGTCGCGTGCCAACTTTAGCTACTTCCTTTCAATACCCGGCCAACGTACTGTGCAACAGCAGCAACCGAGGAAATTGTTCCCGGATAATCCATAAATGTGGGGCCAACTACGCCCATGCCACCCAAAATTTCGGTGCCGGTGCCATAGCCAGTTGAAACAACTGAGGTAGCGCGCAGCTCCTCGTCCTCGTTTTCCTCACCGATGGAAACGCGAACGTGGTGCAGATCCTGCGCGGCCGACAGCAGTTTCAGTACGACCACCTGTTCTTCGAGAGCTTCAAGAACCATGGGCAACGTAGAAGGTAAGCGACCGGCCATATTACCACGGGTCAAATTCGATGCCCCGGCCAGGATGAGTCTGTCATTCGGCTTCTCAATCAACGACTCCACCAGCACCGTCGAGCAGCGAATAAGCACATCCCGCAAATCACGCGGGGCGTTAGCCGCAAGATCGGAAATCGCAATCGACGCGTCGGCAAGCGTGTGCCCCGACATTGCACGGTTGAAATGCTCACGCAAGAGCGGCACGAGATCGGGATCCATCGGTGCTGGCAGCTCAACATTGCGCTGCTCCACGCGCCCGGTGTCAGTGATGACTACCAGCAACAATCGCGCGTCGGCGAGCTGGACAACCTCGCAGTGCCGGACGCGGGAGACCTCCAGCGTCGGTACCTGCACCACTGCGACCTGACGGGTTAGCTGGGCCAGCAGCTGCACACTGCGACGCAGAACGTCCTCCAAATCGACGCCGCCTTCGAGGAACTCGAGGATAGCTCGGCGCTCAGCCCGGGACAGCGGCTTAATCTGCGAAAGATTGTCCACAAAAAGGCGGTAGCCCTTCTCAGTCGGGATACGCCCGGACGATGCATGTTCCTGCTGGATATAACCTTCAGCCTCCAGCACCGCCATGTCATTTCTAATGGTCGCCGAGGACACACCCAGATTGTGGCGCTCCACCAGAGCCTTCGAGCCAACGGGCTCCTGGGAAGCTACGTAATCCGAGACAATTGCCCGAAGAACTTCCTGCCTGCGCTTATCCGTCTGAGATGACATGCGGATAGTTTAACTAAGGATGTCAACAATTATTGCGTCGGCCAGCAAACGACCGCGATTGGTCAGCTGAATCCGCTGGCCACAATCGACGGAAACAAACTCCACCATGCCCGCTTCCGCTTGCCGACGTGCCTTGCCCAGCTCATCCTCTCCGAGCAGATTGGCATCGATACCCTCGGCCAAGCGGAGGCCCAGCATAATCTTCTCAGTGTGCCGATTCTCGGCCGTTAGCCCTTCTGAATCCTTAATCGGCAACTCTCCGCCGGAAATGGTCGCCGCGTAGCGAGCCGGATGCTTGACGTTGTAAAACCTCGTGCCATCCAGATGCGAATGGGCACCGGGGCCCGCACCCCACCAATTTCCATCGCGCCAGTAGAGCATATTGTGACGACATTGGCCGCCCGGTTTCGCCCAGTTGGACACCTCGTACCAGGAGAAACCGGCTTGACTCAGTGCGGCATCGATGCGCTCGTAGCGGTCGGCGAGATCGTCGTCGTCAGGCATCGGCAGCTCACCACGACGGACCTTACGCGCCATCGCAGTACCCGGCTCGACAATCAGCGAGTACGCCGAAACATGATCGACCTCCGTGGCCAGGACCGCCTCCAACGTCGTATCGAGATCCGCCATCGACTCCCCTGGCGTGCCATAGATAACGTCGAGGTTGATGTGCTCAAAACCGGCAGCGCGTGCCTCCGCCACTGCCGCCGCAGGACGCCCCGGCGTGTGCGTACGATCCAGAGTGGCCAGCACATGCGGCACAGCCGACTGCATGCCCAGACTCACCCGGGTAAACCCTGCCTCGGCCAGGCCTTCGAAAAACTCCGGGGAGGTCGACTCGGGATTCGACTCGGTGGTGACCTCAGCGTCGTCAGCAAGCCCAAAGCTGTTGCGCACACCGTCGAGCAGACGACGAAGACCACTCGCCCCCAACATCGACGGCGTACCCCCGCCGACGAATACGGTATCGGCGCCACGCGCTAGTTCGGGGTGCTTTACGACGGCCATCTCGAGCTCAGCCACGATGGCATCGAGGTAGTCTCCCTGCGTTGCGCCACTGCCCAGCTGACCTGGCGTGTACGTGTTGAAATCACAGTAGCCACAACGGGTGGCACAGAATGGGACGTGTAAGTAGACACCGAAGGAATCGGTGTGTGCGGAGGCTTCGCTCACGCATGCTCCTTGGCTCGACGTTGCTTGACGCGGCGGACAATTTCATCGATGCGGGCACGTTCCATCAGGAACTCCGGAGGCCTACGGCCGCGCAGCGCATTGGCAACTGCCGGATGAGTCTCGGGAACAGCAACACACCAAGCGGCGGCAGCGGACAGTGCTCGGCGGCCAGACTGCGCGTAAAGCTGCGGAAGCACCACACTACCGAGCTTCTCCACGCCTCGGATGTTTTCGGCGGAAACCCAGTCGGCGAGTTCCTCCAGGTAAGAAGCCACGGCATCGGAGCGAGCAATCATTGCCTGCGTGACCGTAGGGACTGCAACCGGATGCTTCAAAGGAGCCGGAATGAGCGACAGTGACTGCACATCCGGAGACTTCGGTGCCGGATGCGGGTGTCGACGCGGTGTCGAAGCGGAGGAAAGAGTACCGATGCGCCCCGAGCGAATGCCGGAGGTAAACGCTTGGCGTAGACCATCAAGTTCACCAATCAGAGGGCGGCAGTCCTCAACGGCCTCGTCGACGATGTCAGCGAGCTCGAGAACACATTCGTCCACCAGCTCACGATCTACATCAGCAACCGCCTGAGCGAGGTGCTCGATGTGTTCGGCAACTTCGTCACCAATGTCGTAGAGCTCTTGGGTCACTTCGCGCAGGCGTAGCCGAGCATCGAAGTGGTTAATCATTGCCCGCCCTCCCACGACATCTTCGGTGTCGGTGACATCATTGCAGTTTTCCGCTTCCGAGTACCGACGAACATTGACGAATGCCAACTTTCGAAAACTGAAAACTCCTTAAAAATTTCTAGCGCCCCTCACCTTAATGGGGTGAGGGGCGCTAGCGCGGTAACAACACGCTGCCGTTTTCTATCGGCAGCGGGCAGAACGTGAATTAACGCTGGTAGAGAGCCTCAATGTCACGCGAGTAGTTGTCCATGACAATGTTGCGCTTGACCTTCATGGTCGGGGTCAGCTCGCCGCTTTCCTCGGTGAAGTCACTGTCCAGAATATGAAACTTCTTAATAGCCTCTGCGTGAGAAACCAGCTCGTTAGCGGAGTTGACGGCGTCCTGAATCTCGGCGCGCAAAACTGCGCTGGAGGCAGCGAGTTCACGGATCGAGGTGTGCTCGGGGACGGAGTGCTCAATCTTCCACTTCTCCAGTGCCTCCTCATCGAGAGTGACCAACACGGAGACGAACGGACGACCATCGCCGATGACGACTGCCTGGGACACCAGCGGGTGCGCACGCATGCGGTCTTCCATCGGACCCGGCGCGACATTCTTACCACCTGCGGTGACAATGAGGTCCTTCTTGCGGCCGGTGATCTTCAGGTGGCCTTCTTCGGTCAGCTCACCGAGGTCACCAGTCTTAAACCATTCGCCGTCGATGAAGGCTTCCTTGGTTGCCTCTTCGTTCTTCCAGTAGCGGTCGAACACAACCGGACCACGGAGCAGAACTTCGCCGTCATCAGCGATAGCGGCGGAGCAACCACCGACCGGACGACCAACGGTACCAATAATCTGCTCGCTCGGGTTGTTCACGGTGACGGCAGCCGTGGACTCAGTCAGACCGTAGCCTTCGTAGACAGGCACACCGAGACCACGGAAGAAGTGCCCGAGGTCAGAGGACAGAGCCGAACCACCGGAAATGGTGTACTGCACGGCCTCACCCATAGCTGCGCGAATTTTCGAGAACAGCAGGCGATCGTAGAGCTGGCGACGCAGCTTCAAGACACGCGACGGACCTGCCGGAGTATCCAGCGCCTTGGAGTACTCGATGGCGGTGGCCTCAGCACGCTCGAACATGGCCAGACCGAATGCGCCCTTCTCCTTAGCGGAGGCGTAGGCGGAGTCACGAACCTTCTCGAACACGCGCGGCACACCGAGAATCATGTGCGGACGGGAACGCTGGAACTCCAGGGTGACGGTCTTGGTATCGGCCCAGTGAGACTGGGTAGCACCGGAAATCATCGAAGCCAGGGACACTGCGTGAGCCAACACGTGCGCCAACGGCAGGAAGGTCAGAATGCGGTTACCCGGACGGGCAATCAGGCCAATCTCGTTGGTGAGGATGGCGCGGGCCTCCGCCAGCCAGTTGCTGTGCAGGAGCACGCAGCCCTTCGGACGACCAGTGGTACCGGAGGTATAGATCACGGTTGCCAGGTCGTCGGCCTTGGTGTCCTTGATGCGACGCTCGACCTCGTCGCCGTCGATGTCACGGCCTTCGTAGCTAATGGTGTCAGTAGCGGAAGCGTTAATCTCCAGTACACGACGCAGCTGGGACTCACCCTCCGGGTTCTCGGTGCCCTTTTCGACCAGCAGAGGCTTCATGCGGTCGGTGTGCTCACGCGACTCGGTAAATGCGAAAACAGCACCGGAGTTTTCAATAATCCAACGAATCTGGCCAGACGAAGAAGAGCCGTAAATCGGGACAACAGCAGCGCCTGCCATCCAGATAGCGGTATTGATCAGGTTCCACTCGTAGCGAGTCTCACTGAGCAGCGCTACGCGGTCGCCCGGCTGAACACCGTTGGCAATTAGCCCCTTAGCGACGCCCTTTGCCTCGTCATAGAACTCCTGAGCAGTGACATTTACCCACTCAAAGTTCTTGGGGCGGGTGAAAAGCACCAGCTTCGGGCGCTTCTGCACCAGCTCCTGCAGCGAGGTAATAATCGTTTCGTCCTCGCCGATGACGTATTTCGCCTCGGTAGTATATTCACGCATCGAGTTACAAACCCCTACTTTCGGTAGTTCTGTCCGTCGTTGGTTTCGTTAGGAATCAACTTAGAACATCAAACCCTGCGCCGTTGTGATTTCAGTAAATATTTCGATAATGAAGTGATTTACCTTACTACTGGCAAAGTTTTTCTAAACTGGCATGATGGAAAGGGTGACACAGGCAGCTTCCAATCCTCCCCTTTCCTCTCCACTCGCCGACCTCGCTAAAGATGTCGGAGTTGGGGTTTCCTACTACTCCACCGAGGGCCAACTCGTGCACGTCTCTCGTGAGACAGTGCTAAAAACTCTCGCTGCTCTCGACATCGTTCTGGGCCCAGATCCCAGCGATGCCGACATCAACGACGCCCGTCGTGAGTGGGCAGACACGCAGTGGTCTCGCCTTCTCCCGCCCGTGGTAGTTACCCGCCAGGGCATCTTCCACCGAGTTCTCGTTCACGTACCGCACGGCAGCAATGTCAGCGTGACTGTGAAACTGGAGGACGGCGCAGAATGGCCCTGCGCTCAGGTGCACCACTTGGTACCGCCACGCCAGGTCGGCGATGTGTTGATGGGTGAAGCCGCCTTCGCAATTCCAGAGGACCTGCCACTTGGTTGGCATCGCTTGCGCGCAGTCAACGACGACAACGTCGCTGAGTGCGATGTGGCCGTAACCCCCAACCGTCTCGCCACTGCCGACAAGTACGTGCAGAATCCTGCGCATGGTGTCATGGCGCAGCTGTACTCGGTACGCTCCAGCCGCAGCTGGGGTATCGGCGATTTCGCTACCCTCGGCGACTTGGCACAGGTCAGTGCAGAGCACGCGGGCTCTGATTTCGTCCTCATCAATCCGTTGCACGCCGCAGAGCCACTGCCTCCGGTAGAAGACTCGCCGTACCTGCCCACCACGCGCCGCTATGTCAATCCGCTGTACGCGCGCCCAGAGCTTATCGACGAGTTCGGGTACCTGGACAAGGACGAGGCCGATGAAGCCCGTGCGCTAGCGAACTCTTTCCACCAGCTCAATCACAGCCCTGATGAGATTGACCGCAACCCCATCTACGCTGCAAAGCTCAAGGTATTGCGGGCAATTCACAAGATCCCCCTGTCCAGCGCACGCCAGGCGGAATTTGACCGTTGGCTGGAGGCCGAGGGCCGTGGCATATACGACTACGCGTCGTGGTGCACCGAGCGCGAGCTCGCGGATCGCGCTGCTGCCCGCGATGCTGCACGCGCTGCCACTTCCGATTCTGGTGCCGTAACCGAGAACGATATCGAGTTGGTTCCACCGTTGGGTAACCACGCCAGTGTCGAATCTCTGCGGGAGGAAATCTTCCAGTTCCACCTCTGGGTGCAGTGGATTCTCGATCAGCAGCTCGGCCAGGCACAAGAGGCAGCCCTGGATGCGGGTATGCGCATCGGCATCATGGCCGACCTTGCCGTCGGTGTACACCCCGGCGGTGCGGATGCCGAGAACCTTGCGGATTGGCTCGCTCCTGCTATCTCTGTTGGCGCACCGCCAGACGGTTTTAACCAGCGCGGCCAAGACTGGTCGCAGCCGCCGTGGAACCCGCACAAGCTAGCCGAGGCCGGCTACCGCCCCTGGCGCGACATGCTGCGCACAATCCTTCGCCACGCAGGTGGCATTCGTGTTGACCACGTGCTGGGTATGTTCCGCCTCTGGGTCATGCCGCGAATGGAGTCCCCCGTCAATGGCACCTACCTGTACTTCGACCACGAGGCCATGGTCGGCATTCTCGCACTTGAGGCCGAGCTCGCTGGGGCCCTCGTCGTAGGTGAAGACCTGGGCACTTTCGAGCCGTGGGTGCAGGACTACCTGGCCTCGCGGGGCATCATGGGCACCTCAATCGTGTGGTTTGAATCCGAGGGCGACCAGCCGAAACCACCGAGCGCTTACCGCAGCCTGTGCCTGTCCTCCGTCACCACGCACGATTTGCCGCCGACGGCAGGCTACCTCGCAGGCGAGCACATCAAGCTGCGGGAACGCCTGGGGCTATTGCTTTCCGACGTCGCGGAGGAAGACCGCCGGGACTTCGAGTGGATTCGAAAGGTTCTGGGCGCTGCCAAGGAAGCTGGCTGCTTTGGTGACACGGCTGCGGCGGACATGGATGTTCATTCCCTTACCCGCGATAATCTGCCACCAATTGACGCACTGGTCACGGGGCTGCACCGCTTCCTCGACCAGACACCATCCGCGCTGAAGTGTGAGGCCTTGGTGGACATGGTCGGCGATCGTCGTACCCAGAACCAGCCGGGCACGAGCCACGACCAATACCCGAACTGGTGCATTCCGCTAACCGATGCCGAGGGCAAGGCCGTGCTTGTCGAGGACCTGCCTCGCTTCCCCGGATTTAAGCGTTAATTGGTTCGAGAACGCTTAGTCCCTCATTTTTGCTGTTCACCGATCTTTCAAGTTATGTGCCCGGCACTAAAACCGAGGCTAAAACTGGAAATCGGTGACTGCACCAGCGATGAGGATGAGAAGAAGCAAAACGATTAGGGCAAGTAGGACCTTCGAGTGCCTCGACCGATGCATGCTAACTCAGCTCCCTACTGCGAAATATTTGCGAACTACCCAACTCTAGCCTGTTGGGCAAATTTCCTAATACTTTAAGACATACCTTAGGGCAGCGATAGCGACCCAACACTTAAAGGGGGCTTGTCCCAGCTCAATTCATCGGGACTCCCGGTGAGCTATCTACAGGCCACTACCTCATCGGCTACTAGCTCTCGCTGCCCGCTCCTCGACGCTCCTGCGAACGCTCCCGCCAGCGCACTGACCTCTGCCACAGGCGACCGCTGACAACATCGATTGCGCCAACGAGAACGAAAGCAACAAACCCTCCGACTACCAGCAGAACCACGCATAGCACGCTGACCTGCGCAAGCAGTGGCAATTGGATAAGCCACTGCCCTACTCTGTCGAATACTTCTGCCATGAGTGTCAACCTACCCTGCCGGTGACCGGAATAACCAGTGGGCGGCGGTCGCGGCGCTCGTCGTAAAGCGTGAAGCTAGGCATCAGTGCCCGACAGCCCGCGGCGTTCGAGGAGCGGCTGGATGTCCTTGTCGCGGCCTCGGAAAGCGCGGTAGGCGGCCATAAAATCGATGGCGCCACCACGGGAGAGAATCTCCTCGCGGAAGTGGCTGCCGCCGCTGATTGTGGCACCGCCGTTGTCGGTGAACCAACCGAAACCGTCCGCGTCGAGAACCTCTGCCCACAGGTAGGAGTAATAGCCCGCCGAGTAACCACCGGCGAAGATGTGGTTGAAGTAGCGGGAGCGGTAACGCGGAGCCAGGTGGGGAACGTCGAGGCCGAGTTCGGCAAGTGCTTCCGCTTCGAAGGCATCAACATCAGTGACCTGAGCTGCTTCCTCCTCGGTGAGGCTGTGCCAGGCCAGATCGATGGCGCACGCGGCGAGGTACTCAACCGTGGCGAATCCCTCACCAGCGGTGCGGGCCTTCTTCACCGACTCGACTAGCTCGGCCGGGATCGGCTCACCGGTACGAACGTGGACGGCGTAATTGGCCAGAATGGACGGTTCAAGCGCCCAGTTCTCGTTGATCTGGGAGGGGAATTCCACGAAGTCGCGCGGGACGTTAGTGCCCGAGAAGGTCGGGTATGTGACGTCGGAAAGCAGACCGTGGAGGGCGTGCCCGAACTCGTGGAAAGCAGTGGTGACCTCGTCGAGCGTCAGTAGCACCGGGGTGCCCGGTTCGGTTTCGGCGATGTTCATCACGTTGACCACGACTGGCAGGCGCCCCAGCAGACGGGACTGGTCCCTAAACGAGCTCATCCACGCACCACCGCGCTTGGTCGGACGCGAGAAGTAGTCCGTAATAATCAGGCCGATGGTCTCGCCTCCGCCCTGGCGTACCTCCCACACGGTCGTGCCCGGCGCGTATCCCTGCAGGTCCTCGCGCTTGACTACCTCGATGCCATAGAGCTTGCGGGCAGCGTAGAACACGCCGTCTTCGATAACACGGTGGAGCTCGAAGTAGTTCTTGAGTTCCTCCGTGTCGACTGCGAATTCTTCCGCTTTACGACGGCGCTCCCAGTATGGCCAGTCAGCGCCCGTGACCGTCTCATCGCCAGCCAGATCAGCGACCCGCTTGTACTCGCCTTCAGCATTCGCAATGGCAGCTGGCGCCAGGTCTGCAATGAGCTTCCGAGCAGCTTCTGCGGTGGTTGCCGTCTCCTTGGCAATGACGTAATCCGCATGCGTGTCGTAGCCGAGCAGCTTGGCACGGCGGGCACGCAGGCGTGCCATTTCCAGCACAATGTCGGAGTTGTCGAACTTGCCGGAGGCAGCACCCGCACGCCCCAGTGAGGCTTCGTAGAGCTTGGCGCGAGTAGCCGGATTATCCAGGTCAGCCAGCTGTGCCGGAGTTGACGGTAGGTCCAGCGGAATCAGCCACGGCGCATCGGTGTCGGCCTTTTTCGCGTAGGCGGCGAAGGACGCAATGGCGTCGTCGGAAAGCCCGGCGAGCTCCTCGCGGTCGTAGATTTCCACGGCGCGCGCAACGGTGTCCTTCAGCAGGTTTTCGCCGAAAGCCGTGGAAAGCTCAGAGAGGCGGGAATTGATGCGGCTGAGCTCGGCTTTGTCCTCGTCGCTGAGGTCCGCACCGGCGCGCTGGAAGTCTTCGCGGACTTTCTTCAGCAGCAGCTTCGCCTCTTCCGGGGTGGCGGCATCGTCAACGCTGTCAATGGCATTGATGCGCTGCCACAGGTCACTGCGCATGCGAATCTGATCCAGGTGTGCTGTGAGCTGCGGGGCGATCTCGGCTTCAATTTCCATGCGGACGTCGGTGGCGTCCGTCCCGGCAACGTTGAAGAAATAAGCAGCGACGCGGTCCAGATCTTGGCCCGCCTTCTCCATTGCCTCGATGGTGTTAACGAAGGTCGGAGCCTCCGACGACGTGGCGATGGCGTCAATCTCGCGCGCATGGCTGCGCATTGCTTCGCTAAAAGCCTCGCGGACGTGGCTGTCATCGATTGCCGCAAAATCTGGCAATTCGCAGAACAATTCCGACGGTGTCAACAGTGGATTTCGTGCATCATTGGTCATAGTGAATTCAACTGTAGCGTGCTCGAAAAACCAGAGTGCGCCTACCGTCTGAAACAGACTCCCCGCCCTTCTGGCAGGACCAACCGTGACGAGGAGGCGTTTTCCGCCATGACAGAGACGACTATTTCCGCTCCCTGCGGGAGGCTAACCGGCCGTATTCACGATGGCGCAATACAAGTTTTCAATATCGATTACGCAGATGCTGCTCCGTTCGCCGCGTCGGCACCGGTGGCAGACGGCCCACAGTCGGGCACTCGGCGCTGTGAACCCGAGCGCGAATTAGTTCTCACCGTCACCGCACCGGCTGAGCCCGCGGACGCCTCCTATCCGGTATTGCTGTGGATTCACGGTGGTAGCTACGAGTTTGGGCATCCCTCCGAACCCTGGACGGACGCGACGGCCTTCGCACAGGCGGGCATCGTCACCGTTTCGCTTGGATACCGCAAGGGCCTCGAGGGCTTCTGGCGTGACAGTGAAACAGAGACCTACCGGGCCATTGATGACCTGTATCTGGGGCTGCAGTGGGCTCGTCGTAACGCGCCTGCCTTCGGCGGCGATATCGACAACATCACTATCTCGGGGCAATCGGCGGGTGCGGCGCTGGCGCTCACTCTGGCTGCCGACGATCGCACGCGCGGCCAGATCCAACGCACCATTGCCATGTCGCCGGCCTTCTCGCTGCTGTCGGGCTCGCGCCTCCGCCGCACGTTGGCCGGCATCGGCGTGGGACGTGTGCCGTCCACCGACGTCTTTTCGCGTGCCGACGAACGCAGGGTCGCTCGGGCCCAGAAATTGGTGTCGGCATCCTCGCCTTCGGATCCGGCAATTGGGCCTCGCTTCGACAGCTTTGCTCCCACACTGCCGACGATGGTGACCGCCACCAGCGAAGAGTTCTTCTCAGAACCGCCGGTTGTGGCGATGGACAAGTTGCCCATGCGAGAGTGGATGGCTCGGCGCTACGCCAAGGGGCATCGCGGCCACGGCGAATTTCCGGCCACCGCCTATGCCGAGCGTCCGATGGGGAATGTCATTTCTGACTCAGCGATTCGCTCATACGCTGTTAAAGTCGCCGAACGGTCCGTGGCGGCTGAGCTGGATGTGTGGGCGGCACAGTTCGAACCGGGAGAAGGGTTGGGCTATGCACCTGCTGGCCGCACCAGTGGTGCTCCGCACTGCATCGACATTGCACGCTTCTTCGGTATGAAAGAACCCAACCATCCATTCCACCAAGTGGCGGTCGAGTTCATCCGCGAAGGCACCTCACACATGCCCCGCTACAACGACGACCGCAAGGTGACCACCTTTGCTGGCGCTGACGCCCAGGCAGTCGAGGACATTGCCATCGATGCGTGGGCGGCTCCGCGCCAGCTCTTTGGCGCATAAGGCATAAGGCGGGTGAGGCTTGCGCTGGTTAGCGCTGTGCTGTTGTGCTCAACAACTGAGCCCAGCGACTTAAGCTGGCAAAGTCTGCATGTACCGATAAATCTCGACGCAGACCAAAATGGTGATCAGCGTGATAAGTACTGCTATGAGTTTCCTGCGATCCATAGCCACCGTTCTTACCGAAGCACCAGGCCAGACGCAAGCTTTACCCTCTGTGGTTAACTGTCAACTATGGAGCCGCTTGATTTATTAGTCCCCGAGAATTCCGCGCTGCAGCCGGTCGACCCCGCGCTGGCTAAGGTGAAGCGAGTCGCGCACGCCGCTCCCCTGCTAGTTATCACGATTGCATCCGTCGTCGCCGCTGTGATGTGGACTCCGTGGATGTGGTTGGGCGTCCTCGCCTGCGTGCTCTACTTCGCATATATCTACTGGCTCATCGGTCGACGAGTTCGTGCCCACCGATACCTCGAAGAGGACAACGACTTCATTGTTGCGTCCGGACGCTGGTGGCGCTCGGTCACTGTCGTCCCTTACGGACGAATCCAGTTCATCGACATCGATGAAGGACCTCTCCTTCGACTATTCGGACTGGCAACGCTGAAGCTCAACACAGCATCGGCGAGCTCGGATGCAGCCGTCCACGGTTTGCCACGTGAAGAAGCGCTCGCCCTGCGCGCTCGTCTATCTCAGCGCGCCCACGACCGGATGGCGGGTCTCTAAATGAGGCATAGAGTTCATCCCCTATCTCCGCTGCTCAAAAGCTTTGCCACAATCGCTGCGGTGACTGCATTCGCAGTCGCGAATCAGTGGCAGTTGGCCGTTGCGGTCGTGACTCAGCTCTACGACTGGGCATGGCTCGGTCTCCTTGTCGGTACCGGTGCGGTCGCCATAATTATTGGTCTGATTGCATTTTTCTCGTGGCTGTCCTGGCGGTATACGTTCTACGAGCTCACCGACGATGAGGTTCGCTACGGCTCCGGATGGCTACTGCGTTCTCGACGCGCGGCACGGCTCGACCGCGTGCAGGCGGTGGATATCAACCAACCATTGTTGGCGCGCATTTTCGGGCTCGCCGAAATTGTCATTGAAACAGCCGGCGGCTCCGATTCACACTTCACAATCAAATACCTCACTCCCCCGCAGTGCGAACAGTTCCGCGCTGACGTGTTGGGTGAGGTAGAAAAGCTGGACACCGAGCTGGCACGTTCGCTTTACGACGGCGACAGCTCCACCGCGCCCCTCGACTCCGGCGCTCACATGTCCTCTCGCATGCCCGAAGCGAAGACCATCTTTGGCCCGGTCGATGTCGGACGGCTGATTGCATCCGTGGCCATTGGACCCGGTCTTTTCGTCGGCATAGCTCTCATCCTCCTCGCCGTTGTCTCTGCGCTGTTTACCGACCTCATCGTAGAAATCCTCAGCGGAGTAACCATCACTACTCTGATTGTGATTGGCAGTTTCGCTGTCGGCCTTTTCGGGGTACTAAATCAGTCGTGGGATTTCACGCTGAAGGTATCGTCGGAAAGCAGGCGTCTGGCGATTACCGCCGGACTGTTGTCGACGCGCGCTCAGACCATTCCCATTGATCGCATTCATGGCTTTAAAGTGGTGCAACCGCTCTGGTGGCGTCCGTGGAGATGGTCCCGTGCGGATGTCTCGGTGGCGGGCTATGGCCTGGACAGCACACAGTCGAACAACACACTGGTGCCAGTGGCACCGGCACCGGAGACGGACGCGATTGTCGATTACCTGATGAATGAGATTGCGGGACCGTCCTCCGCGGATGACCTGTTGGGCTCCTGGCAGACTCCACGCACGGCATGGTGGCTCAGCCCAATTGACTGGAAATTCCAAAAGGTGCAGGCCACGCGGCGGGGTCTTTTAGTGACAAAGGGCCGGTTCTGGCATACGCGGTTCATCGTTCCCTGGCAGCGTATTCAAGGACATACACTGATTATTTCTCCGCTGAAGAAAGCGGCGGGAGTGGCAAACGTGCGAATCGACATGGTGCCGGGAGCGGTCACTCCGGTGGCAACGGAGTTGAAGTTGGATGATGCGTACCAGCTCACCGCGCTGATTCAGGAACACAAGGTTGTTTAGAATGCTATTTAATGAGGTCTCCCAGGACGGCCGTCTCGCGCGGTCTTGTGGGATCTCGCAGGAAAACTCTCTCTGCAGGCTAGTGGCATAGTCATTACGCTGGGATGCATGACTATCGCCAAGGAAGATTACGAGTGGTACCGCAGCGCGGTGTTCTATGAGGTGCTCGTCCGGGCCTTCTTCGACTCCGACAACAACGGCTCCGGCGACCTCAAAGGGCTGACGGAGAAGCTCGATTATCTGCAATGGCTGGGCGTTGACTGCCTCTGGCTGCCGCCTTTCTACGACTCCCCGCTGCGCGACGGCGGTTACGATATCCGCGACTTCCGCGCCGTGCTCGACGAGTTTGGCACGGTCGAGGATTTTAAGGTGCTTCTCGACGAGGCCCATGCGCGCGGTATCCGCGTTATTACTGACCTGGTGATGAACCACACCTCCGATACCCATGAGTGGTTTCAGCAGTCGCGCACTGATCCGGATGGCCCCTACGGCGGCTTTTATGTCTGGACTGATGACCCGGACACTTACTCGGGCGCACGCATTATCTTTGTCGATACCGAGGATTCCAACTGGACCTATGACCCGGTGCGTGGCCAGTACTACTGGCACCGCTTCTTCTCCCACCAGCCGGATTTGAACTATGACAATCCGGCGGTGCAAGAAGCGATGCTCGATGTGCTGCGCTTCTGGTCCGATCTCGGCATCGATGGCTTCCGCCTCGACGCTGTTCCCTACCTCTTCGAACGCGAAGGTACTAACTGCGAGAATCTGCCCGAGACCCACGCTTTTCTGAAGCGCTGCCGCAAGGTCATGGATGAGGAATACCCGGGTCGCGTCCTGCTGGCGGAGGCCAACCAGTGGCCCTCCGATGTGGTGGAATACTTCGGCGACCCGGAGGTCGGTGGCGACGAGTGCCACATGGCTTTCCACTTCCCACTCATGCCACGCATTTTCATGGCGGTGCGCAAGCAGTCCCGCTTCCCCATCTCGGAGATCCTGGAGTCCACGCCAGAGATTCCGTCTTCGGCTCAGTGGGGCATTTTCCTGCGCAACCACGATGAGCTGACGCTGGAAATGGTCACCGATGCCGAGCGCGACTACATGTACGCCGAGTATGCGCACGATCCGCGGATGAAGGCCAACATCGGCATTCGCCGTCGTCTAGCGCCACTGCTGCAAAATGACCGCACTCAGCTCGAGCTTTTCAATGCCCTGCTACTCTCCCTGCCAGGTTCGCCGGTGCTCTACTACGGGGACGAAATTGGTATGGGCGACAACATTTGGCTCGGTGACCGCGATGGTGTGCGCACACCGATGCAGTGGTCACCCGACCGCAACGCCGGGTTCTCCAAGGCCGACCCCGGTCGGCTCTATCTGCCGACCATTCAGGATGCGACCTACGGTTACCAGGCGGTCAATGTCGAGAACCAAGCGAGCTACTCCAATTCGCTGTTGAATTGGGTGCGTCGACTGATTCAGGTCCGCAAGCGCTATGAGGCTTTTGGCCTCGGTGATTTCCGCGAGCTGAATAGCGATACCGCCTCTGTTCTGACCTATCTGCGCACATACGGCGACGAAGTGCTGCTGTGCGTCAACAACCTGTCCTCTTACCCCGCGGCCGTCTCACTGGATCTGTCCGAGTTCGCCGGTGCCACCCCGGTAGAGCTCACGGGTTCGGTTCCCTTCCCCACAATTGGCACCGATTCCTACCAGATCACGCTTCCTGGCCACGGTTTCTACTGGTTCGAAATCCAGCTTCCACCTGAGACAAACCTCGAATCGAGCGCCTCGATGTCGGCACCGACAATCCCGGTTGCGCAGGCGATATCGGACGCGCCGGTGACGTCATCACGCGAGCACTCAGGCACCGCCGCCGATGCCGCCGCCGATGCCGTCACAAACGCCGATAATAAAGAGTGATCTTTTAAGTCCCGAAAGGCGAACGAACTAAAATGACTATTCCCACCGCCGAATTCATTGCCGAAGAGCTGGCAGACACACTGGTCAAGATGCGCTTTTTCGCTGACAAGGTCTCTGACATCGACCACGTCGAGATCCTCGCGCTTGACCCCGTACTGCGCGACAATCCCGACAGTCCCGATGTCGATATCGCATTGGTGAGGGTGCACACCGCACATTCTGCACCGACCTATCAGCTGCCCATCGCTTGGGCGGAGGACGTCCCCGATGGCCACGAGCAGTCCCTGCTGGTTCGCGCGGAGGGCATCGTCGGCTACGACGCTCTGATTGATTCGGATGCCATCACAGCACTCGGCCAGAAGCTTTCCGACGAAGGCAAGCTCGGCCGCATGGAACTGCGACGTGTGCCGGGCTCTGAACAGCTCCGTCCGGAATCCGGCCGCCCCATGGGAGTCGAACAGTCGAATACCTCGGTCATTTTCGACGACCGCGTGATGTGCAAGTTCTTCCGTCGCCTCTACCCCGGCACTAATGCCGATGTGGAGCTGCTGGCCGCACTCGCCCAGGCAGATTGCAAGTTCGTCCCTGAGCTCTACTCCTGGGTAGAGACCACCATTGGCGAAGACGCCTACACCACCGCCATGCTGCAGGAATTCGCACCGAACTCGGTCGATGGCTGGGAGCTGGCTCTTGGCGCAGTGCGCGATGCCATCCGCGACAGTCAGACCCCGCTGGAAGATTTGGGCACCGACTTTACATCCGAAGCGCGTGCGCTCGGCGAAGCAGTGGCCTCGGTACACAGCAGCCTCGCTGCCGCTGTCGCGGTAAAGAAGCGTCTGACCGGTGCGGAGCTGGTAGCCCCACTGCGAGCTCGCCTGGACTTCGTCGCTGGTGTGGTGCCACAAATTGCTGAGGTCAAGGATAAAGCGCAGGCTATCTTCGATCGCGCAGAGGCTGCGGTTCCGGAAGGTGGCGCCGTCGTCCAGCGAATCCACGGTGATCTGCACTTGGGGCAGGTATTGCGCACGCCGAGCTCTTGGCGCTTGATTGACTTCGAAGGCGAGCCGTCGCGCCCGTGGGAGGAGCGTCGTCTGCCGGATCACCGCCTACGCGATATCGCCGGCATGATTCGCTCCTTCGATTACGCCGCTCACTACCCGCTGCTGACCGGACGTGAAGACACCGAGGCGGCTACCGAGCGTGTTGAGCAGTGGGCTCGCCGCAATATCGATGCCTTCTTGGAGGGTTATGGCGATGCCAGTGACCCGACGCTACTGGAGGCCTTTGTACTGGATAAGGCCATCTACGAGTGCCTTTACGAAGCGCAGAACCGCCCCAACTGGCTGCCGCTGCCGCTTGGTGCTGTGCACTCGCTGTTAGGATAGGGCTTTTGTCGCAGTAATTTCATAGCGGGAGTGATCCTCCCGCAAGATAGAGGTCTTTCGTGCGTCTGCTCAGCAGAATCCTGTCCACTACACGAGTGCTCTGGCCTTTCTATATCGGGGTCATCATCTGTTCGCTGGCCACCGCCGCCGCGTCGTTGATTAGCCCCTTCCTCATCCGCGATGCCACCGACGCCATCGTCGGCGCGGTATCCAGCGATGAAGGCTTGAGCCAAGCGGCGATGTCCGACACCACTCGCACCGTAATCTGGCTGGTCATCGGGCTGCTAATCGCAGATCTGATGCAAACCATCGTGCATAACATCGGTGGTTACCTGGGCGATGTGATGACTGCGCGCATGCGCGAGATTCTGTCGACCCGCTACTATGCAAAGCTGCTGTCGCTGCCGCAACGCTATTTCGACAGTCAGGTCACCGGCACAATTATCGCCCGCCTGGAACGCTCGATTACCAATATCACGCAGTTCCTCCAGGCGTTTTCCAACAACTTCTTCCCGATGCTGTTGACCGTCGGCGCGGTACTGGGCATCACCGCCTGGCACTACTGGCCCCTGGCGATGCTATTAATTATCGTTTTCCCGGTCTACACCCTGCTGACCGCGCTGACCTCGAAGCGCTGGCAGAAGATTGAAGCGAAAAAGAACGAACAAATCGATATCGCCGGTGGCCGTTTTGCCGAGGTCATCGGCCAAGTCAAGGTTGTCCGCTCCTTCACTGCGGAGCTGCGCGAAATCGCTTTCTTTGGTTCCCGCTTCCGCCGCACCATCTCCCTGACCCGCGATCAGTCAACGTGGTGGCACCGCATGGATGCCCTTCGCGGGGGCATTTTGAACATCATCTTCGCAGGCATCTACCTGCTGCTTTTCCTGCGTACGCTGTCGGGAGAATTCTCCATCGGCACCATGGTCATGCTCATTCAGCTGATTAACATGGCGCGCCAACCAGTGACCATGATGAGCTTCCTGGTCGACGCTGCCCAGCGCGCAGTCGCCGGTTCGCGGGACTACTTCAAGGTCATGGAGCTTACTCCAGAGACCCGCACGCAGCCGGAGCTGCTCAGTGCAGCGACCGCGAATAACGGCGACTTCGACTCCGCGTCCGTTGGTTCCACCGCAGACGCAGAGTCCGTCGACAGCGCCCACCGTTCCTCCCTGGAACGCGCAGCCGAACAGGAGGCAATTGGCGCTCCCATTGTCGACTTCGACGCAGTGGATTTTGCCTACGAAGAGGACAAGACGGTGCTCTCCAATGTCAGCTTCCAGGCGTACTCGGGCCAGAAAATCGCCCTGGTCGGCGAGTCGGGTGGCGGCAAGTCCACCATCGTCAACTTGCTGCTCGGCTTCTACGCCCCGACCGCAGGCCGATTGAGCGTGCTGGGTTCGGATGTCTCCGAGGTTTCCGGTTCCACTCTGCGTGCTGGCTCTGCCGTCGTGTTCCAGGACTCGTCACTGTTCTCCGGCACGATTCGGGAGAACATCGCCTACGGCAAACCCAACGCCACCGACGAAGAAATCATTGCCGCCGCGAAGAAGGCCAACGCCGACGACTTCATCCGCAGCTTCGCCGACGGCTACGACACCACTATCGGCGAGCGAGGTCTGAAGCTCTCGGGTGGCCAGAAGCAGCGCATCGCCATCGCGCGCGCAATTTTGAAGGATGCTCCCCTGCTCATCCTGGACGAAGCCACTTCGGCGCTGGACACCAAGGCCGAACGCGAAGTTCAGCGAGGCTTGGACAAGCTGATGGAGGGACGCACAACGGTTATCATCGCCCACCGCCTGTCCACAATTTCCGATGTGGACACCATCGTGACGCTGCGTGACGGTCACGTCGACGAGGTGGGAGCACCCGCAGAATTGGCGCAGACTGACGGTATCTACGCCGAGCTGCTACGTCTGACGGCTTCGGCCTCGGCGGCGGATCGTCTGCGCCTGAAGAAATACGGCATCAAGGGGTAACGCGCCGTCGTCAAGCATGCAGGAAACGCTTGACGACGGGCACCCCTGCGCCCTTTTACGGACGGGGAACGATGTAGCGGCCAGCGCCCGGAACAATTTCGACGGTGACCGGCATCGGGAACATGAGGTCGCCGTCAGCGTAGGCATTCATCTGGCGTGGCGGGCCGATGTATTCCACGTAAGCCTTCTTGGCGCGGTAGGTGCTGACCTCCCCGATTTTTTCAACGGTGCCGTCGAACACGGACTTGAAGGCCAGGGCGGCCTTGATGCGCCCGGCTTTGCCGATGACAGTGATGTCCATCAGTCCGTCGGAGTGGTCTGCGGACGGGCAAATCTTCATCCCACCGCCGTAAGAACGGGTGTTGCCGAAGGCGGCCAGCGTGATTGGATCTTCGAGAACCCGATCGTCATCCAGCGTGATGCGGAATGGCAGCGAGTGGAAAGCCAAGAACTCGCGGACGATAGCCAGGTTGTAGCGGTTGCGGCCATGCGGCCAGGTCATCTGATTGACGCGGTCGGAGACAATCGAGTCGAAGCCGGCACACATGATAGTGCCGAACCAGCGCTGCTCCCCTGCCTCATTGATGATGCGGCCGAGGTCAGTGGTCGTCCAGAAGCCATCGGCGATAACGTGAGCGGCATCGCGAGCATTGCCACGCGGCAGATTGTATTCGCGACCGTGGTCGTTTCCGGTGCCGGCCGGGATAATACCGAGGGGGATGCCGGTCTGTGCCTGCTCCTGCAGTGCGAGGTTAATCATGCCGTCGCCACCACAGACTGCCAGGGCATCAATTCGGCCGTCAGCGATGACCTCACGAATGAGCTTGCGGGCGTCGTCGGGGTTAGCACCTTGGAGAGCGATGACATCGATGCCGCGATCCGCGAACACCCGGCTCGCCCGGGCAGACGCAATCTGCGAGGCGCCATGACCCGCGTGGGGGTTAGTGACCAGAGCAAGGGTACGAATCTCAGTTGTTCCCAGCGGGTAGTTGAGGTCCTTGTCGTTAGCGTTCATCGAAGAAATACCTACTTTTACGTGGGCTTTTGACCGGTCAATACTGGCCTTTATGGGAGTGCGTTAATGCATCTAACTAAAGCTTACCAAGATTGATTGACATTTTTTGAGAAAACGTAACGTAATACCGCTATAATAAAAGATGTAAAGATGTGCTTCCGCGCAAGTTACATATAATTCCGCAGTTCAGACTCGCAGCACCGATGCCCAAGGAGAAGCTCAGGATGTCTAACAAGCTCACGATTCCGTACCGCATGCGCTGGTGGGGCTGGGGTGTTGACGGCAACGACAAGCCAATCACCACGGCCAGCGAGAAGCTGCTGCAGCGCGAAATCGGTATGTCGTTGGACGCAAACAACCCGCCGCGAAACATCGCCGACGTCACCATTCCCGATAGTCGCCTCAGCGCCGAGGATATCGAAGCCCTGGGCGCTGTTGTCGGCGCGGATGCCGTCGCCACCGACCACGACACCCGAGTCAAGCACGCGGTCGGCCGGTCCTACCCCGACCTGGTTCGCCTTCGCGCAGCCAAGCTCGATGTCGCCCCAGATGCTGTAGTGCTACCGAAAACTGAAAAGCACATCGAAGACCTGTTCAAGGTATGCGCTGAGCGCAAGATTGCAGTCGTCCCCTTCGGTGGTGGCACCTCGGTCGTCGGCGGCGTGGAGGCTGTTGACGGAGGCATGGGTAAGGCCATCGCAGTGTCCATGACCGCCTTTAACAAGATCATCGACATCGACAAAGTCGCTGGCACTGTCACCGCCCAGACCGGCGTTTTCGGCCCCGACCTGGAAAAGGAGCTGTCCAAGGCCGGCTTCACCGCTGGTCACTTCCCGCAGTCCTTCGAGTACTCCACTGTCGGCGGTTGGGTTTCCTGCCGCTCGGCAGGCCAAGAATCCTCTGGTTACGGTCGTATCGACCGCAACGTGATTGGCATGCGCGTCGTCACGCCAGCCGGCACCATGGAATTCCGCGACATGCCGTCGTCGGCATCCGGCCCGAACCCGCGTGAGCTTTTCCTGGGTTCGGAGGGCACCCTGGGCATCATCACGCATGTGACGATTGCCCTGAATCAGCGTCCACAAAAGGAGATGCTCTTCGACACCTACTTCTTCAACTCCTTTGAGGAAGCCGCCGAGGAGCTGCGCAAACTGGAGCAGAGCGGCAATATCCCGCACCTAGCACGCATCTCCGACGAGAAGGAGACGCTGTTCGGCCTCACTCAGCTGGGCTCCGCCAGCATGTCTGAGAAGGTCACAAAGTACCTGAAGCTGCGTGGCATCGACACCCCGTGCATGGTGATTTTTGGCTTTGCGCAGACGGATCCGGTCGGCGCCCGCGTCACCCGTGAGCGCCTGGCCGCTCGCCTGCTGACCAAGAAGTGCGTCCGCATGGGCTCCATCCCGGGCATGGCTTGGGTTAACCACCGCTTCTCCTCGCCGTACCTGCGCGATGTCATGATGACTCGCCGCGTCGGCGTCGACACCCTGGAGACCGCCACCACCTGGGATAACGCCGCTACACTGCGCCGCGAAATCGCCTCCGCAATGGAAGCCGCTGGCGAGACGCACGGCACCCCGGTGTACGTCTTCTGCCACATCTCGCACATGTACGAATCCGGCTGCTCGCTGTACTTCACGTACTTCTTCCGCGAGACCGAGGGCGAGATTCTCCAGCAGTGGATGGACATCAAGACCGCGGCGTCGGAGGCCATGATGAACTTTGGCGGCACCATCACGCACCACCATGGCATTGGCCAGGATCACAGCCCGCAGTACTACGAGGAGAACACCGAGTTGTTCGCCAAGGTTATGCGTGCAATTAAGGACGAACTCGACCCTGCTGGCATCCTCAACCCGGGCAAGTTGGCTACCGGTCCGCGCTCCTTGGAAGAGCGTTACGACGGCAACATGATTTAACCCTGTTGCCGCCGGCTTCGGCTAGCGAGCTAGACTGACCAGTTCGCTGGCGTAGATTTCCGGCGACGTTGGGCCGTCATAAATAAACAGTGAAACGTAATCGTCAAGGGTAAAAGATTCAAGTGCTGCGGTCATTGTCGCTGTCGCTTCTTCCTGGGATCCCAAGCGAAGATGCCCGGATAGTGGGATGGTCGGCTCAATCGGTGCGATTTCGTCCGTGCGACCGCAAACAGCGTGGCGTTTTAAATACCTAAGCGTGCTTTTCTAGTTACGACCTGTCTGGGGTGGCACGGACTGGAGACAGCAGCAACACATCTGCAGCGATGGTGCAATAGCAGCGAAAGCTCGGTTCATGGACTCAGAGCGGTTGGACGCTGGGTGCATAGCCATCGAGGTGTCTCCTTCCTTGTAATCCCGGGAAATGATTCGCAACTAAGAAAGATCTCTTGAATCAATATCCGTGCCGGTCGTTGATAATGAACAACTTAGTCTATTTCTAAGCGCCTTGCAATGGGGTACGCCCGAAATAGTTCACACTCACTACGCACTCCACAACTTCATCACTTACGCCAGATAGTTTCATCACTATTACCGTCTCCGGGAAAGTCGAGGAAGAAAGACTATGACTGCCACGCACGCTCCTCAGCGCGATCGCTCAGCTGCGGTTTTGAACAAGGCTCGTCGGCAAGCGGACTTGAATCGTCTACGCGAAGAAACCGCTAAGGGCGATATCCCTGATCTGCTGGTCATCGGCGCCGGTATCACTGGTGTCGGCATCGCTTTAGATGCGGCGTCGAGGGGTTTGAAAACCGTTCTCGTCGAATCGAAGGACCTCGCTTTCGGCACCTCTCGTTGGTCATCGAAGCTCGCCCACGGCGGACTGCGCTATCTTGCCAGTGGCAATGTCGGTATCGCTCGCCGCTCAGCTATTGAACGTGGTGCGCTGCTCGACGTCACCGCTCCGCACCTGGTGCATAACCTGCCACAGGTTGTACCGGTGATGGACAAATTCGCACCGTTGACCCGGGTTTTGCCGCGTTTAGGCTTCTTGGCCGGTGACTTTCTACGCATTATCGCTGGTACCTCCGCCACTACTCTGCCGTTGTCCCGCACTGTCAGTTCCCGCCGAGTCAGCCAGCTTTCGCCGACGGTCCGTAAGCGCGACGTGAAATTCGGCTACGTCAACTACGACGGTCAGTTGCGTGACGACGCACGCTTGGTCACCGCTATCGCTCGAACTGCCGCCAGCTACGGTGCAACTATTCTGACCCGGGTGCGCTGCGAGAACGCCTCTGGAACGAGCGCCACACTAATCGACGAGCTCACTGGCGATTCCTTCGAGCTGCCGGCTCACGCTGTGGTCAATGCCACTGGTGTGTGGGCCGCAGACCTAGCGACGAACATCAAGATTCGCCCATCTCGCGGCACGCACCTGGTTCTTGACGCCGCGAAGCTAGGCAACCCTACCGGCTCTCTGACGGTACCGGTTCCTGGTCACACCAACCGTTTCTGTTTTGTCCTGCCCGCAGAGCACAACCGCGTCTACATTGGCCTGACCGACGAGGATGCACCGGGCCCGATTCCGGACGAGCCGGAAGTACCGGAGGATGACATCGTTTTTCTGCTCGATGTCATCAACCAGGCCCTCGAGGTTCCGCTCACTCGCGACGATGTCATCGGCGCTTTCGCCGGTCTGCGTCCTCTCATCGACACCGGCGAGGCGCATACCGCGGATCTCTCCCGCGAGCACGCCTTATTGGAGGCCCCGAACGGCCTGATTTCCATTACTGGGGGAAAGCTCACCGAGTACCGTCTAATGGCGGAGCAAACCGTGGACAAGGTTGCGGAAAAGCTCGGTGTTTCGCTTGCTCCGTGCTCCACCCGCACCATCCCTGTGCTGGGCTCCGAGCCAGAGGAGCTCGACCGCGCTCGCACCGCTGCCGCTGCCGGCCGTATCCCGATGCCGCTGTTTAACCGCTACGGTGCCGAATCCTTCGAGGTCATCGAATCCTGTCCGCTCGACCGACCGCTCGACCCGGTAGCGGAGGGTCTCGATGTCACCCGCGCCGAGTTCGCCTGGCATGTGACGCACGAGGGAGCTCTCAGCGTCGACGATATTCTCGATCGCCGCACACGTCTGGGGCTGGTCAAGGCTGATCGCGAAGCTGCCCTGCCAGCTGCTCAGGAGGCACTGGGGCTGGCCTAGCGCTGGCCATTGCCGCGGCTGCTTCTGATGCGGCCGTAGCTACTGGTTAAAGCAGAGGTCTTCGGACTTCCCGCTTTTTCTGTATACACGGAAACTATGAGTGTAAATAACGCTGTCACTTTCCCCTCCCTCGATGAACTCCGCTCCCGCAGGACAGTCAAATGGACCGCATATTCACCGGACGTGCTGCCACTGTGGGTCGCCGAATCCGATGCCACAACCTGCCCTGCCGTCAGTGCCGCAATCGACGAGGCGTGTCAGCGCGAACAATTCGGATACCTCTCGCAGGACATCACCGCGCTTACGACCGCAACCGCAGACTTTTCTGCACAACGCTACGGATGGCGCCCGAACCCCGACAATATCTTTGCCGTCGCTGACGTCGTCCGCGGTGTCACACTCGCGGTTGAACGCTTCACCCGCCCCGATTCCGCAATTGTCGTCCCCACTCCCGCCTACATGCCGTTTTTCCAGGTAGGTCCCGCGCTGGGACGCGAGACAGTGTGCATTCCCACGCTTGCCGACGGCCCGGATCTCGGCGCCCTCGAACGCGCCTTCGCCGACGGTGCCGGTTGCCTAATCTTGTGTAACCCGAATAATCCTCTCGGCTTTACCTACTCCCCCGAAAAACTGCGTGAGATTACCGATTTAGCCGCTCGCTTTGGTGCGCGCGTTATCTCAGACGAGATTCACGGCCCAGTTGTTCTAGATGGCACTCACACTCCAACCGCGTCGGTGTCGGATACCGCGGCGGCCGTGACTATCACGGTGACTGCTACCTCGAAGGGCTGGAATACCGCCGGCCTCAAGTGTGCGCAAATCATCTTTAACGACGAAGATGCCAAAACCTGGCTGGAGCTGCCCTTCATTGTTCGCGAAGGCGCTTCTATTCTTGGTGTCGCCGCGACCACCGCCGCCTACCGCGATGGCGTGCCCTGGCTGGACAATTTTGTCGATGTCCTGCGCACCAACCGTGAGACTCTGCGAACACGTTTGTCCACTATTGCGCCACAGGCTCGCTTTACCCCACCGCAAGCATCATTTTTGGCGTGGTTGGACTTGGGTGACGTGCCTGGTGTTGACAGTGAGGACCCAGCTGCGTGGCTGGTTGAAAACGCCAAAATAGCACTCAACCCCGGCTTCGCATTCGGCGAAGGCGGGGTTGGGCATGTGCGGCTTAACTTTGCGACCTCCCCGGAAATCCTCGGTGAGGCCCTGGACCGTCTTGACGCGGCCCTGCGCTTGTAGTTGACGTTTTAGTTGGTGACAGTGACGCTGCCGTCGGCGTTGACAACAACGTTGGAGGCCAGAGCGCGAGCCAGGTTCATGCGAACGTGCTGGCCCTCACCGTCAGTGCGATCGAGCGGGTAGCCGGATGGGATTGCGGTCTGAGCGAGGACGGAGCTGCGCTGTTCCTCAGTCAGCTGCGGGAAGCGGGTCTCCAGCAAACCTGCGTAACGCTTCGGAACAACAACTGGCTCGTTAGCCGGGCCAACCTGCTTGAAGTCGTAGGTCATGCGTTCGGTGTACTGCTGAACGGCAGCTGCGGTGCTCATGTACGGAGTGTCCTTGGCAACGCAGTTGGCGATGGTGTCGCTACAGCGGTACTCGAGCTCCGTACGCAGCTCATCCATGGCTTCTTCGATGAGTGGGCGGAACTCTGGGTCTGCCCAACGATCAGCTGCGGCCTGGTTGCCCATCATGCGGCCGCCCATAACGTCCAGCGGGTAGTGGACGCCCATGACAAGGCGAGAATGACCAGCCTCGGACGCACGCGCCTGAATCTGCGGTGCAACCTCCGGCAGCATCATAGCCAGCATGGTTGAAGTCCATGCAGCCTTGTTGGTGTGGCCCGACGGGTAGGACGGGGTGGTCGAGTACGGGTCGTCCTGACCTTCGCGGTAGTAGCGCTCGATGCGCTCCGGCGCCACCACAAATGGGCGATCGTAGCCGTAGACGTACTTCTCGAAGAAGGTCGAGCTGACCAGACCGCCGCCGCGAGCAAGGTTGCCGGACAGCAGGGCCTTTACCTTCGGCAGGCGATCCTCGTCGTAGGCATCACGGAAGTGCTGGCCCAGGTTTGCACCGAAAGCAGTGGAAATATTGGCCAGTGGGTCCAGGTAGTCGTCATCAAGAGCGAGTTCCTGTGCCTGCGGGTCATTCTTGGCAGCGTTGTTAATGCGGACGACCGTTTCGAGGTTCTGGTCCATAACCTCTGGGTGGTTCTTCTCCAGCTCCACGAAAGGATGCACAACGTAGAAGTAGAACCAGTTATCGGTGGCGGCATCCGACGGGTACGCGCGTGCAATCTGGTCCGGGCGATACGAGGTTGGCTTCGGCGCATTCGGGTCGGTGTTTTCACCGGAAGATGACGGCAGCGAGATGGAATCCGGGACCTCGAAGCCACCGCCGGGGAGCTTGATTCCATCTGGAGCTGCCACATTAGCTGGAAGATCAGAAACAGAGTCCAGGCGGTTGCCGAGCTCGGCCAACGGGTTGACCGGAGCTGCCACGGCCGTTGCCGGTGTAAGCCCCATTACAACTGCCATTGCTGCGGTAGCAGCGCCGACGCGAGTACGTGTTGCAGTGCGCTTGTGCGGCTTCAAAGAAGACACTGAAGCATTCCTTTCCAGATTGCTGCGTGGGAGGCACCAGTTGTGAAGTGCTCTATAAGCCAAGGTCTGACAAAATCTTCACTTATGTTAAGCGCACTGTGAGGTTTCGGCGCGTTGAAAAGAAACAAGTTTTCAAAATGCTAGGGCCAATCGTGGGAACTTTCCCCCTTAGACTCCGGGTTTTCACTGATAAATGCATAAAAGAAACCGGTTGGCGGGACAAAAGCCCGTCAACCGGTAAGAATTCAATACTCGCCCCAAACGGGGCTAAAAGCGTGGACTACTTGGAGTAGTCGTAGAAGCCACGGCCGGACTTGCGACCGAAGTGACCCGCCTCAACCATGCGCTTGAGCAGCGGAGGTGCCGCGTAAGTCGGCTCCTTGTACTCATCGAACATGGCATCGGCAATGAACTTGATGGTGTCCAGACCAACCATGTCGGCCAGAGTCAGCGGACCCATCGGGTGCGCACAGCCATTGACCATTCCGGCATCGATGTCTTCTGCAGTAGCAATGCCGTCCTGCAGCATGCGAATAGCGCCGAGGATGTACGGAACCAGCAGGGCGTTAACAATGAAGCCCGAGCGATCCTTAGCGCGAATGACGGTCTTGCCCAGCGCCTCGGAAGCGTACTCGTACGCACGCTCCGACTGAACATCACCGGTCGTCAGAGTAACGACATGCTCTACCAGAGGCAGAACCGGAACCGGGTTGAAGAAGTGCAGACCCATGACGCGCTCCGGGCGCTTGGTAGCTGCAGCAATGGACTGAATCGGCAGCGAGGAGGTGTTGGAAGCCAGGATGGCATCTTCCGACTCAACAATTTCATCGAGCTGCGAGAATACGCTGGCCTTTACTTCTGGGTTCTCCACGATGGCCTCGATGACCAGCTCACGGTCAGCGAAGTCTTCCAGCTTGGTGGTGAAGCTAATACGCCCCAGAATCTCATCACGTGCAGACTGCTCTAGCTTGCCACGGGAAACGGCCTTATCCAGCGACTTTTCAATACGGGCGCGACCGGACTCAAGGAACTCCTCCTTGGCCTCCCAGACCTTGACATCGCTACCGGCCTTCGCACAGACCTCAATAATTCCGGAGCCCATCTGACCGGCGCCGACGATACCTACTCGCGAGATACTATTTGCCATTGGCGTGTTTTCCTACCTTCTACTCTGGGTTATTAGTCAGCATTGTGCTTCATCCGAGTGCGCATTCGCTTGACGACGATCACAGCGCACTGGCTTTATCTACACGCTACTCACTTCCCCGGTTCCCCGGGCACGCTTTGCAGGACTTTTTACTTGAATTTCCCCCACGAGGTCTGGGCAGCGGCTAGAACTGCATACGTTTTTCCAGCGCCTGCTGAATATCTTCCAGCTGCTGCTGAGAAGAGCGTGCCAACTCTTGCAGGTCGTTTCCGCCATGCTTTTCCAGTTCTTCCCACTGGCCGAGCACCTTATCCAGGCTGCCTTCCATCAACGTCAGATAAGCCATATCTGCGTGCGGCCCCTCCTCGTTTTCGAGGCGAGTCATGGTGGCGGTGTCGAGCTTGGTCTCAGACGGATCGACATCGACGCCGAGGGTCTTGACTAGCTGTGCTTCCTCTTCAGCAAAGATTGGCTCCGCCTGCTGCGCAATCTTTCGGGTCTCTTCCGAGACCGTTTCCTTCGCAATTAGCGTCTGCGATGCTGTCTTCAGCGCCGCAGTATCTGCCGCCAGCTGAGCCAAGTTATCCCGAATGGCGGCGGTGGAGGCAACAGCACTCTGCTCCTGGCTTGACTGATTCTGGTTGCTCTCCAGGGCTGCCTCATCGCTATCCCCACAAGCACTGAGACCAACGACGAGAGCAGAGGCCAGCACAGCGGAGCCAATACGCAGGCCACGTCCAATCAGGGAATAGGTGTCGCTACTGGAAGCGGCTGCGCTATCGCGAATGGTGTCTGAGGACATTAGTCGACCTGCAGCTCGCCCATGCGATCCCAGTCCTGCTTATCTGGCAGCACCTGCGAGACAATCTTCGGGGTCTCAGCGAGCAGCGGCTTCATCGCCTCCAGGCCCTTGGCGAAGTGCTCGGAATTGACGTGGGCTTCACCAGCGTCATCATCGAACGCCTCGACGAGGATGTACTGGTTGGGGTCTTCTACGCTGCGAGACCATTCAAACCACTTGTTGCCAGCCTCTGCGCGGGTGGCAGCGGTGAACTCAGCGACGTGGTCCATCCATTCGTCGGCAAACTCCGGCTTAACTTGGTAATTCACAACGATAAAAATCATGTCGCCCACTGTATGCGCGTCCAAGCAGAATTGCACCCTTCGACGAATAGAGTTTCGCTGAGAATTTTTCTTACGCTGACCTCAGGTGACAGTTATATTGGTTTGTATGATGAACACTCCGCTCATTCTCACCTACCAAGATAAGACCCCACGCATTCACTCCAGCGCCTGGATTGCGCCCGGCGCGGTCATTATCGGTGATGTCGAAATCGGTGCGGATAGCTCCGTGTTCTACGGTTCTGTTCTCCGAGGAGACGTCGCACCGATCCGCATCGGCCAGCGCACCAATATTCAGGACAACTCCACAGTCCATGTCGACCGAGGTGTGCCCACAATTCTCGGCGATGATGTCACCGTCGGACACATGGCCTTGGTCCACGGCACCACGGTTGAAAATGGTTGCCTCATCGGCATGAAGTCCACCCTGCTTTCGCGTTCCCGTATCGGCGCTGGCAGCCTCATTGCTGCAGGTGCCGTGGTGTTGGAAGATCAGATTATCGACCCCAGGTCGCTGGCTGCAGGCGTTCCCGCCAAGGTGCGTCGTGAACTCTCCGCCGAGGAAGCAGAGGGCTTCATCGCCCATGCAGGGCGTTATGTGGAAACAGCGTCCAACCACCGCCACCTCCGCGAGGTCGACCTGGATATGGTGACTTTTAACTAGGCGGCTGCCGAGGCGCCTAGCTAAGCGGCTAGGCGGATTGTTTGACGGTCAACGTCGCAGCACTACACCACTGTCGCGCCCGCCGCGGCCAATTCCGCTAGTGCAGCCTTGCCGCGCTCCGGGTCCACCGCCGCGACCTGATTGCTCAGAACACGAACGGAAAAGCCCTCCTTGAGGCCATCGAGCACTGTGGCGCGGACGCAGTGGTCAGTCGCAACTCCCACCACATCGATTTCTTCGATGTCAGAGGCGCGGAGAGCGTCGGCAAGCGAAACGCCAGCCTCCGTTGTTCCCTCGAAACCGGAGTAGGCGGCGGCGTACTCCCCTTTTGTGACATCGATACGCACAGCAGCGGGGTTGAGCTGCTCAAAAAACGCGATGGCGCGCTGCATGCCGGGGTGAATCTCTGCGCCCGGGGTACCTGCAACACAGTGTTTCGGCCAGGTATCGACGAAATCCGGGGTTTCAGAGAAATGCGTGCCCGGGTCGATGTGATTGTCACGGGTGGTCGCAAGAACCGAGTACTTGTTAACCGTGCCCGCAACATGCAGATATGTAGCGGTGCACGCTGCCTCAGCACCGACGACGGCAAGTGCGCCACCCGCGGAAAAATCATTCTGAGCGTCGACTACTACCAGTGCCATGCGGGGACGCGCCGGGCGCTGTTGTTCCTCGGAGTGGGCATCGTTGCTGGTGTCTGCCGCGGTGCCAGCGTTGTCCGAGTTGTCCGCATTGACCTGTCGGTAGATTTCGGAGAAGGAAGCGTTCATGGCCTATATCTTGCCACGTGCTCACATTCAGAGAAGCACGTGAACTATCGGCCGGACATCGACGCCCTACCGACAACACAGAGTCAATCCGGGAAAGCGGTTAAAATTGCTCCGGTAATTCTTTGATACGACGACGGCTCCTGGTCGCGTCCTCCAATACGGGAGGTTTTTATGGCAGGCGGACTTGTCGCGCTGCTTGACGACGTTGCCACGATTGCACGCGCTGCAGCGGCAACAACAGACGATATTGCGGCTGCGGCCGGCAAAGCTAGCGCTAAAGCCGCCGGTGTTGTGGTTGACGACGCTGCGGTGACACCTAAATTCGTCGAGGGTGTCTCGCCGAAACGCGAGCTGCCGATTATTTGGCGTATCGCCAAGGGCTCCTTGGTCAATAAAATTGTCATTATTCTGCCGATTGCATTGCTGCTAAGTCAGTTTCTGCCCTGGGCGCTGACGCCGATTTTGATGCTCGGTGGCTCCTACCTGTGCTTTGAGGGCATGGAAAAGGTCTGGGAGAAGATTAAGCACCGAATCTCTCCCGATCAGACTGAGCAGGAGCGGATGGAGGCGGCGACTAACCGCACACCTCAGAATGAAGATTCGCTGGTGAAGTCTGCAATTTTCACAGACTTGATTCTCTCTGCGGAAATCATGGTGATTTCTCTCAATGAGGTCGCTGATCAGCCGCTGCTCAATCGCGCGCTGATTCTTATTGTGGTGGCACTCATCATCACGCTTGCGGTCTACGGCGTGGTGGGCCTCTTGGTCAAGATTGATGACATTGGCCTGCACCTGCAGTCCAAGAAGTCAACCGGTATCAGCAAGTTTGGTGCTGCGCTGGTCAAAGCCATGCCAATCGTTCTGAACACGATCGGCATTATCGGCACGTTTGCCATGTTGTGGGTCGGTGGACACATCATGGTGGTCGGCCTCGACGAGCTGGGCTGGCATCTCCCCTACCAGCTGGTCCACAACCTTGAGCAGCAGTTTACCGGCGGCTTCCTCGGCTGGTTGGCCAACACCACCGGCTCACTGATCTTCGGCACCATCTGGGGCGCAATCATTGTGGCGATTGTCGCCGTGCTGCCATTCGGCCACGGCAAGCACAACAAGTCTGACGCTTAGGAGTACGTGACCTCGCCGTCGACGTAGACCCAACGTCGCGCACGACGAACAAAACGGGAACGCTCGTGCATCGTGCCGACACCGTCATGGTCATGAAAAGCCGCTTCAAATTCCACGATGCCTTCGCGGTCATCCTCGCCGCCATCGACAGCGTTGATGATGGTGAGTCCTTCCCATTCCACACCGTCATCGACATTGATAACTTCCGGGCGGTAGCGCGGATGCCACGTCCGCCAGATGTAATCCGCCTCGTGGGCAGCGTAAGCGCTGTACCTCGCTGCCATCAGCTCAGCTGCGGTCACCGCCTCCCGCTCACCGCGGTGCAGCGGGCCACAGCACTGCCCGTAGAGTCCCCCACCACACGGGCACAAATCGGAATCAGTAACGCGGGCGCGAGCGAAAAATGCGTTCCCGCTTCCTGCTCTAGCACCGTTTCCTGCTACCAATCCAGACTCCGTTACAGCACTATTTTCTCTTACCTGCCGACCCATAATCGCCAGCCCCTCCCCAATCTCGCACGTGGTACTAAACACGTCCTAACAACGTCTTTACATACCTACCAATTGGCCCGCAGCACCGCTAGTCGGCTTAGCCCCGAGAGGCTTGACGACGGCTACCGCGTCGCCCTCGGCATTCCTTCCGCAAAGCCCGCAGCGGATTGAATTCCCACCACTGCCCGCTCAGCGAACTGCTCGATGGTGGCCGAACCCGCGTATGTGAACGAAGAACGTACGCCCGAGATAATGCGATCGATCTGGTCCTCCACGCCTTCGCGGCCTGGCTCCAGGTAGATTTTCGCAGTCGAGATGCCCTCTTCGAACATCTCGCGCCGGGCCTTCTCAAAGGCCTCTACCTGTGCATTTCGGCTCTCCACCGCACGGTGTGAAGCCATGCCAAAGGACTCCTTGAACATGCGCCCGTCGACGTCCTTTTGGACATCCCCTGGGGACTCGAAAGTACCGGCAAACCACGAGCCAATCATCACGTTGGACGCACCCGCAGCCAACGCAAGCGCAACATCGCGAGGATCCTTCACTCCACCATCAGCCCAGACATGCACGCCGCATTCACGGGCAGCTGCAGCGCATTCGAGCACGGCAGAAAACTGTGGACGCCCAACTCCGGTCTGCATTCGGGTTGTGCACATCGCACCCGGACCGACGCCGACCTTAATAATGTCGGCTCCCGCCTCCGCTAGGTCGCGAACACCATTGGCGGTCACGACATTGCCAGCGGCAATTGGCACAGGTGGGTTGAGCGCGCGGACTCGTCGTAAAGCACGGAGCATCGATTCCTGATGACCGTGGGCGGTATCGACAACGAGCACGTCGGCACCTGCGTCGAGCAGTGTCTTCGCGCGCCCTTCAACATCACCGTTGATGCCAAGCGCCGCACCGACGCGCAGCTTGCCCTCAGCGTCGACAGCGGGCTTGTAAAGCGTCGCACGCAGCGCGCCCTTACGCGTGAGAATACCCACCAGCGCGCCATCGGCGTCCACCACTGGAGCGAGTTTGCGCCCGGAAGCAGTGAGCTGGTCAAAAGCGTCACGGGGCTCAATATCGGCCGGAAGCGTAAATAGCGAAGTGGACATGAGCGTCCCCACCTGCGCAAAGTTGTCAACGCCCGCCAGATCACGGCCGGTAATCAGCCCAACCGGTTTGTTGTCTTCCACCACCACTGCCGCACCGTGCGCGCGCTTCGGCAGAAGATGGCGCGCATACCCCGCGGTGTGGTGAGGCTTGACGACGATCGGAGTGTCGAAAACCAGCCCAGCGGACTTGACCTTGCGGATGGTCTCAGCGGCAATGTCAGCTGGGACGTCCTGCGGCAGGATGGCAATTCCGCCTCGGCGAGCGGTGGTTTCGGCCATCCGGCGACCGGAGATGGCCGTCATATTGGAGACGACAATCGGAATGGTTGTGCCGGTGCCATCATCGGTGGCCAAATCGACACCCATGCGAGAGCCGACGGATGACTTTGACGGCACCATGAAGACATCGCTGTAGGTCAACTCGTAGGGCGCGGACTGATTGTTGAGGAATTTCACACACCCCAGGATATGCCGATTTTTCCGGCGCGCACGGTGAGAGTGCACAGAGGTGAGCATCAGTGGCTGACCTCGCCTGGTGTAGGTTCGAACGGGACTCCATTGACTCAACCGGGATTTTTCAGCCCAGGAAAGATGCTTAGCAGAATCTGATGAAAACGCCGATCAAAGATTACTTGTCCGAAATCGTCGAATCCGTCCGCCCCGATGAGTCTGGCGAGGTAGCGGACTATATTCCCACCCTTGCCCAAGCTAATCCCGACCGCCTGGCACTTGCTATGACCACCGTGTCAGGTCGCACCTACGCCACGGGCGACACCGATACTGAATTCACCATTCAGTCGATGTCCAAGCCCTTCGCTTATGCCGCAGCCATCACCGAGCACGGCACAGACAAAATCGACAGCATTGTGGGCACCGAACCTTCCGGTGAGGCCTTCAACGAGCTGTCGCTGGAGCAGGGCACGCACCGACCAAAGAATCCGATGATTAATGTCGGTGCACTGACCATCAACCAGTTCGTATGCCAGCCAGGTGCCAACTGGAAGACTCGCACCAAGCACATGGTGGAGCTTCTCTCAACTTTGGCTGGCCGTAAGCTCCGCGTTGACTACGATGCCTATGAATGCGAAATGGACACTGCCCATCGAAACATGTCCATCGCACATATGCTGGCAGCTTACGGTTTCATCGAAACCACGCCCCACGATGCTGTCCGCGGCTACACCGCACAGTGCTCCGTGCTGGTCAACACTCGCGATGTCGCCATGATGACCGCAGTGTTGGCCAACGGTGGCGTTAACCCGGTCACCAATCAGACTGTGCTCGGCCGCTCGGTTGTTCGCAGAGTCTTGTCCGTGATGGCTATTGCCGGCATGTATGACGAGGCCGGTGAATGGTTTACCGAGGTCGGGATTCCCGCCAAGAGCGGTGTCGCCGGCGGCTTGCTGGGAGCGCTGCCTGGACAGGCGGGTCTTGCAGCCTTTTCGCCGCGATTGAACGACCACGGCAACAGCGTCCGCAGCATTGCCATCTTCCGGAAGCTCTCCGAAGATTTGGGTCTTCATCTCATGGATGCCGATGCGATTGGTTCGCGTGCGCTGCGCGGTACGCGCGTCAGCAATGGCCGCTCGATCATCGAGATTCAGGGCCCAGTCAACTTCACTGCGGCCGAGATCATTCTCAACAGGTTGGCGACTTCCACACCGTCGGAAAGCGAAGTTGTCTTCGACGTCAGCCGCGTTGGCATTGTCAACCCGGTGGGACGCACGTTGATTCTGGAAGCGATGCGACGTCTGAGCCATGACGGCAAGGAGATCTTGTTCTACGACCCGGAGGGCGTACTGCCGAACCCAGATATGGGCGAGGGGCTGCTGCCAGTCATCCTCCAGGATGCGCCGTAAACTGCGCTAACCGAAATCCAATATGGTGACGTTCGGGTAGTCTTGAACGATCGTAACGCCCGAAAGGCAGCAGCGCGAGAACAACCGGAGGGATGTAAATGCAGGTCAGCGATGTGGCATTAGTCTTCGAGGGCGGAGGGACTCGCAATAGTTACACGGCACCTTTCGTCGAGCGGCTACTTCGCGAGAGCATCGATGTCGGCTGGGTCGGTGGCGTAAGCGCCGGCGCCTCTCACGTGGTCAATTACCTTTCCCGGGATATCCAGCGCTCTATAAATAGCTTCACTGACTTCATCGCGCAGCCGGACAGCAGTGGCTGGCGCCCAATGTTGCGCGGGCGCGGCTATTTCGATGCCGAGTACATCTATGAAGACGCGGGACTTCCCGACGGCGCCATGCCCCTGGATTACGAGACTTTTAAGAACAATCCAACTCCCTACCGGATTTCTGCTGTCCGAGCGGATACGGGCGAGACCATCAACTGGGGGCCAGACGATATCCCAGATCTACCTACGCTGATGAAGTACACTCGCGCCAGTTCGACCATTCCGGGCGTCATGCGTATGCCCTATATTGATGGCGTTCCGTTCGTCGACGGTGCACTGGGATCATCAGGTGGCATTCCCATTAATGCCGCCGAAGCAGATGGTTTCAAGAAGTTCCTCATCGTTCTGACTCGCCCGAAGGGATTCCGTCGCACCGCCCCTAAGCGCCCACAGCTACTGCGCCAGATTTTCCGCAGTAACCCGGTGGTGGCTGAGCTGCTTATCACTAGACACGAGCGCTACAACGCCTCTCTCGATTGGGCTGCTGAGCTTGAACGAAAAGGCCAAGCATATGTTTTCTACGCCAATAACATGAGTATCACAAAGGCGGAGCGGAGACGGTCGAAGCTGCTGCACAACTACGAGCTCGGCCGGGCGCAAGCTGATGCCGAATGGCCAGCAATTCGAGAGTTCATGGGCTTATAGCTTCCGCCACCTTTAGGAAGCTTTTCGTTCATTCCTCTTTACTGTGTACGTAACCTTGTGTTAACCTTTGCGTAGCGAACAACCTCGTTAGGTAAGGCTCCTATATCCACATAGGCCGCTGCCCTGCACTTTATCGAGAGTTTCGAAAGACTCTCGAAGCAAGGGTCCATCTCAAGTGGCCACCTTTAGTTACGGCATTACATTGCCAACACTCTTAGGCGGGGAGCCATAATTTTTCAATCAACAGAAATTCCCTCCTAGCAAAGGAGCTGGGATACCTGGAAAAGGATCCACAATGACACAGACACAGAACACCATCGCCAACTTCTTCAAGCCGAAGTCTTCAATCAGCCCGTACAGCCTCCTGCCTGACACCGTAAGCATGCACATGACGGATTCTTACGTTGCACTGCCGGAGGACATCACGGTCGGTGAGGCACTGAGCACCTACGCAGCCGAATTTGCTGGTCTCGATGACGATACCTGTGTCTTCCTCGTCGACGATGAAGGCTACCTGACCAGCGATATTACGCTGAAGGAACTCCGTGAGTACGCCGACCGCGATGCCTACATGAACACCGTCGGCGCCCCGGTGAAGGTCTTTGTCAAGCCCGAGGATCCAGCTGCAATCAGGGCTCGCCAGCTTATTGACGGGCCACTCAGCGAGCTGCCCGTCGTCCGCAGCGGCAAGCTGGTAGGTGTCCTCACCGACCGCATCTCTGAGCGCATTCTTGGCAGGACAAAGGCAGCTAAGAAGTCAAAGAAGTCCAAGGGATTCTTCTCGCCGATTACCGCGTTCTTCGGCGCCGCCAATAACTAGGGCGACTAACTTGGGTAGACGACCCGAGTGACTCAATAGGCCAGCTAGCGTTTGTTAGCTGGCCTATTGTTGTTACCACACTGTTCTATCCCCACAGATGAGAGCCCTCAGGAGGCAACCGTGATACGAGACTGGATTCGGGTAGCCCTGGGCATGTTCGCGGTTGCGTTTGGAGCCAACCTCTTCGCACCACTCTTGCCCGCGTATCGAATAACCGATGCTCTCAACCAGTCCCAGGTCACCTTTCTCTTCGCCATCTACGTCGCAGGACTCATCCCCGCGCTACTCATCTGCGGCCCACTTTCCGACCGGCTCGGCCGTCGCGCCATCATCCGGCCTGCACTCATAACCTCTGTCGTTGGCTCAGCCGTCCTACTCACCGGCATCTGGTTCCACTTCCCATCACTTCTGGTAGGACGTCTTATCATCGGCATTTCGATGGGCATGGTAATGGCCGCCGGTGCCTCGTGGATCAAAGAAATTGCGCCCGTCGCACCTCAAATTTCTGCCCGGCGCGCAACCGTTGCACTCTCCGCCGGATTCTCCCTCGGCCCCCTGGCTTCCGGGTTGGTCGCAGAATTCACCCCGCGCCCTGATGTCATCCCCTATCTTGTTCATCTCGCACTGCTGCTGTTTATCGCACCAATAACATGGAACGCTTCCGGAGGACTTCCAAACGCAGCGCACAGCGACTCTCCGCAACGGTTCTTCTCCTCCGCCACGCTTAGCCCGAGGTTCCTGTGGGCAGTCGCCGCTTGGGCACCGTGGGTCTTCGGCGCTGCGTGCACATCCTTCGTCGTCCTGCCAACAATCGCCGAATCCCGCTACCCCATCGCCTTCGCCGGGCTCATCGCCTGTATCACGATGGGCACCGGCGTTTTGGTGCAACCACTGGTCACTCGCATCAGTTCCAGCAGCTTTATCCCGCCAGCTATTTTCGGTCTTGGCTTAACGACGGTCGGAATGCTGCTCAGCCTTATCGTCGCACTCACCCAGAATGTGTGGAGCGTTTTCCCCGCTGCTCTGGCCCTCGGTGCCGCGTACGGCGTGATGATGGTCTCCGGCCTCCGCGAAGTGCAAATTATCGCACCGCCTGCCGAGCTGGGCGCTGCGACTGCTATCTACTATTCGCTGACCTATGTTGGTTTCTTCGCTCCTTTTGTTATTTCCTTCGCGGCACCGAAGTTCGGGTTCGTGCCCGTTTTCATCTTCGGTGCGATTATTGCGTTGGTATCCACGTACCCCGTGGCAAAGGTTGCACAGTCTGCGGTGAGGTCCGACGGAGCGTCGTAAAGCAGACGCGACTGAAATTCTTGATTTTTGGGAAGCGTGCTGAGCCGAGCTCTTGTATTCTTTCTTTCACAAAAGATTGGCTCCGGCTCAGGACATCTGAGCAGGTTGCATAGGTTGTTCAAATTCAGCTCGATGGAATGAGGAATCATGAAGCAGCGCAGCTCTGGAATGTGGAAGAAAATTGCGACAACCGTCGTCGCAGGTTGTACAAGCGCCGCCCTGCTCACCGCATGCGGCTCGGGGGAAGAAAGCAGCAATGCCGGTGGCGAGGCAGGCAAAGAGTCGACCAGCAAGATGACGAAGGCAGACGGGTCAGCTCCAGCTGCAGCCGAAGATCAGCTCCTGCTCACTAATGAAGTTCAAGGTGTGGACTTCTCCGGAAACAAAATCACCGGGTTCAAAGATGCCATGGAGATGTTTTCGGAAGACTCAATGAAATTTGAACCGGCCGAATGCGCCACTTTCACCAACTCAACTGAGGAATTGGAGAATGCTGCCGGTGCTTACACGGACATTAAGGAAGAGAACGTCGCTGTCAGCGTCTCAGTATTGAAGAACACTGATGCGTACCAGAAGTACGAAGACAGCCTCGAAAAGTGCTCCGACGTGACAGCTACGATGGATGCTTCCGACATTCTGAAAGACTCCATGGAAGGTCAGGAGATTTCTCCTGAGATGCAGGACATGTTTAATGACATGGACATGACGACCACAATGAAACTGCACCGAGAAAAGTGGGAGCCAAATCTTTCCGTCAAGCCAGCTGAATTCACTGCACACGAGACCAGTGCGAACATCAACGCCGGTGGCACGGATACTACGGCCACCAGCTACGACATTGTCGGCATCGTCAACGGCGTAATGGTAATGGTGTCCGCCGCCCCGACTCCGGATGCATCAGCTGGCAACATGGAAAACACGACGGATCCCATGCAGATTCCAGAGGCGACCCCAGAGTCCAAGGAAGCGGCAAAGAAGCGCGCCTTGGAGGTCTTCGATGCCCAGGCAAAGAAGATTATGGATGCCGCTTAGTTTTTCTTCTTAGGCTACTGTTTTCTGAAACCACAGTTTTTGTGAAGTAGCGGGGACGTAATCGCTGAGGCACAGCAGCACACAAGTACTGGAGTCTCCCTAGAACTCCGTTAATTCCTGCACTTTGGGACTCCAGAACGCAGCGCGTGGTGCACTAAGAGTTTTGAAGTGCGGGCTTGTTAGTTCATCAAGAGCCCGGACGTAACCGGGAACCATATCCCGCGGGATTCGCAGCCCCATAGTCAGGTGCGGAATCCAGCGGGAGCCGCGACCTTCAGGGTTAAGACGACTGATCTCGCGAGCAGCTTCTTCCAGCTCATCGCTTGTTTCTAATAACCATGCGACAGTCTGTTTACTCTTTGTCCCGAACACCACCGTTCCTACCCTGCGAAATTCCGCAGGCATCAGCGGTGGGAGAATTTCGGCTGCTCGTTGGATTACCTCCGGGCTCATGGTCGGTGCGAAAGTAACGGTGATGTGGGGCTTTTGATTCTGCTGCGGGAATCCACGCTCTGCCAGTTGCACAAAGATCTCTTTAATCTGCGCCTCTTGCTCAGGCAGAAGGTACATCAGGATGTTGTCGGGTGACACCATGTGACGTTTACTCCTCCCCTATTGCTGTCGGTCGACACGTTTGAAGCACTTTCCAAGGGCGCCGTTACTAAAGCTCCTCACCTAAGGCACTTAGGACCTTGCACCCCAGAGCATAGCGTAGGGATTTTCCACAATTTATAACCTACCTATAGACATTTCTAGCCTCTTATTATTTCTCCTGGTAATAACTACTTTTATTGGGATAATGGAGATGGATAAGCTTCCTGAAAGCTTTCTAGACCATCTTCAAAGACAGTGTGGAGTGACGGCCAATTCTCCGCACTGCACAAATACCGACACGGCTGGAAAGGTAAGTAAAGACATGGCACCGAAACCTAAAAAGATTACGCCCCCGAAGAATCAAAAGCTGGTGAAGAGCAAGGCAAGCTTCAACCGCGATGAGCTCGCGGATCTACTGGAGACGCTGGCAGCTCGCATCCGCGCCGGGGAAATGACTCTCGGCACTGGCGAGTCCACGGTGACGATGACCATGCCGACATCGTTTAATACCACGATGGAAGTCGTCGATTCTCGAAAGCGTGCTGGCATCGAGCGCGAGCTGGAGCTGGAAATTGACTGGATGGTCGACGAGGCTGGCGAGCCCGTTGAAAAACCTGGACCAGCATCTGGCTTCGCAATCTCCTAGCGGGCTTGTTGCTGTCCGGTTTGTTCCGCGCAGCACAGTAACCTGCATCGAAGGCGGCGTTCCACTGTTTGTACTGGTCGCCGAAACAACTCACTACCGCTCGCCATTTCCGCAGGTCACAGTAAACAGACCTGAGTCGTTTTGGTCGGTTTTGCGTCCTTTGGCTGTCATTTACCGCTGCGGCACTGGCCGACAAGCAAGCCGTCGTCAAGCAACACCCAATTACACCCGTCAGGCACCCACGCCTCCCCACATCGCATGAGGTGACGCTAACCTAATTCAGGAAAATTCGCGACGAAGGGAACGCGCATGGCCAAGGGCAAGAAAGGCGACAAGGGCAAGAAGAAGGACGCCGCCAAAGCCAAGAAGAAGGCTGCGGCAACGACCTCGCTACGCCTGCCCGAATACTCGAAGGCCGAGGCCAAAGCCGCGAAAAAGCTCGCCGGCAAGGACCCCTTTAAACTGGCTGCGATGACGCCGAAGAAGAAGTGCTGCAAATCCGGCATCCGCTGCCTGCGCTGCCCCGTGGTGCTACACAAGCTCAATCGCGAGATCAAAAACGGCGAAGTCGACCATGCCGCCCTGCTGCTCGTCGCCGCGAAAGCCCGAATCCGGTAGCCGGTCCTCGCCCCCAGCCCGTCGTCAGGCCCGACCCATGAGCAGTGGTGTCGCGCTCTGTATGGCACTGGTACAGATTCTCCTGGGCTGTTTGCTCTTCAGACACCGGCTCACACGCGTCACTCCAAGTACCGCGACAACGATCCACGGAACTCCCGCCAGGTCAGGAAGTTTTATTCCGTCGACATGAGGCCTCGGCCAGAACCAGGAATGTGACCGTCGGAGGATGACACCTTGTGTATCCTTTGAGTGTCATTGAGCCCTGAAGGAGCAAGAAAGTAGCATGACCCGCCCCTCCTCCGCCGCCTCTACGGTGGGCATCCGGTCCCGTGCCCTGCGTTTCGCACCGCGCCGCTCGGACTGGTCCCGCGCGACAATCGGGCGCGACCTCTCGGCAGGCCTCATGGTGGCCCTCGTCGCCCTCCCCCTCGCACTCGGCTTCGGCGTTGCGTCCGGTGTCGGCGCGGCGGCCGGAATTACGACGGCCATCGTCGCGGGTATCCTGGCCGCAGTCTTCGGCGGTAGTAACGTCCAAGTAAGCGGCCCGACCGGCGCAATGACCGTCGTGTTAATCCCCATCGTGGCCAACCATGGTGCCGATGGGGTGCTCGTCGTCGGCGTGCTGGCGGGGCTCATGCTGCTCTTGCTGGCGTTCACCGGCGCTGGCCGCGCGATGAAGTACATGCCACTACCTGTCGTCGAAGGTTTCACCGCCGGTATTGCATTAATCATCGGCCTCCAACAGCTGCCCGCAGCACTCGGTGTTGACGTGGACGGCGAGAAAGTCCTCGGGTTGGCGTGGGGCTCAATCAAAGCTTGGTTAGACGCTCCGGCATGGCAGGCGCCCGTGATGACCATTGCGGTGGCGGCTGGAATCGTGCTTGCTGCGCGCATTCGTAGCGGCTTCCCCGCGGCACTGGTATTGGTAGCTGCCGCGACGGCCATCAACATGCTGGCCGACGGCGGTCTGAAGACAATCGGGTACATCCCGTCGACGTTGCCTGCTCCACGCTGGCCACAGATCCCGTGGGAGCACCTGGATTCGCTTCTGTTGGCAGCAGTCGCCGTCGCAGCTCTCGGCGCGTTGGAATCGTTGCTATCCGCGACGGTTGCCGACGCAATGACTGTCGGCGACCGGCACGATCCCGACCGCGAGCTCTTCGGACAGGGCGTGGCCAACGTCGTCGCGCCCCTGTTCGGCGGGATTCCCGCGACCGCCGCGATCGCCCGAACTGCCGTCAATGTGCGGGCAGGCGCAGGCACACGCCTGGCAGCGGTGTTCCATTCGCTGCTGCTGCTCGTCGCCGTACTCGTCGCGGCCCGGTGGGTGGGCGAGATTCCTCTCGCCGCGCTCGCCGGCGTGCTCATCGCCACTGCGATTCAGATGATCCACCCGCGGAACCTCCGCTCGGTGATACGCGCCACCAAGGGCGACGGGGCCACCCTGCTCATCACTGCTGCCGCCACCGTCGTGTTCGACCTTGTCGTCGCCGTACTCATCGGCCTTGTTATGGCGGGCTTCTTCGCACTGCGCGATACCGCCCGCACGGCGGTGCTGGAAGCCGCCCCGCTAGACGGGGGAGACCACCGCGACAAGGAGCGTGAGCTTCTCGACGAGCACATCGCCGCCTTCCGTATGGAAGGCCCCCTCTTCTTTGGTGCAGCGCACGATTTCCTCCTCGAGCTCGCTGATGTCTCGTCGGTCAAGGTTGTCGTGCTCCGCATGCGCTACGTTACGACGATCGACGCCACCGGCGCCCAGATGCTCGCCGACACGATTGGGCGCCTCGAACGCCGCGGTACCAGGGTCCTGCTCGCAGCCACGAAGCCCGAACATATTCCGGTGTTGCGCGAACTCGGCGTATTCGACCAACTTGCGCACGAGAATCACGTCTTCGACAACACTCTCGACGCCATCGCCCACGCCCGACTGCATGCCGCACGCATTCAGCATGAAGAGTCTGATGGCGCACCCGGGACGCCGCAGAGTCAATAGCTTGGCTGAGCCAGACAATGGTCACTCCGTCGCAGTCGCCCCTGCGATCGTGGGTCCACATCCCCATCGCGCGATGCTTGAAAAACCTTTACACGTTGCACTTAAACTCCTCGACGTGTCGTTGCAAAGTCACCTTCTCATTCGTGAAGCCGATGTGGGTGTAACCGCTTGGCGCGTAGCATTGGCGACATGCGCATTTTCACCGTGGGCCACTCCAACCTCGAGTTCGAGGACTTCGCTGAAATGATCGAGGCTGCCGGTGTGGCATCCATCGTGGATGTGCGCAAGCTTCCCGGGTCCAGGAAGTACCCGTGGTTCAACGGCGACCACCTTGCCGAACACCTTCCTACATGTGGCATCACTTACAGCAGAAGCGAGGGCCTCACCGGGATGGGCGTGGACGTCAACGTGAAGATCTTGGACAACTTCGCCACGCATGTCGCCCCCGCGTTGGGTTGGCAGCCGAATCACGAAGGCCCAGTTACCGGCTATCCCATCGACTAATTCCTGCAGGTCGCCAGCTCTTCGCTTCAATGTCAGTTCAGCGCGCGTTGAATAGTTCAGCAATTGCTGTATAGTTCAGTACATGCTGACTATTGCTTCACGCCTCGACGTCATGAACCGGCTCGGCCGGGCCATGGCGGATCCGACGCGCTCCAGAATCCTGCTGACCCTACTCGACGGCCCGAGCTACCCAGCCGTGCTTTCGCGCGACCTGGACCTGACCCGCTCGAACGTCTCGAACCACCTGACCTGCTTGCGTGACTGCGGCATCGTCGTCGCCGAGCCGGAGGGCCGCAAGACACGCTACGAAATCGCCGATCCGCACCTCGCGACAGCGCTCAACGCGTTAGTGAACGCGACGTTGGCTGTCGACGAAAACGCCCCGTGCATCGACCCTGAGTGCTCGGTGCCCGGCTGCGACGGAAAAGGAGCGGACGCATGAGTTCAGCATGTGGATGCGAACACGAACCAGCCACGGAGATCGAAGATCTCGATCGGCCATGGTGGAAGGACCCCGAGTTGCTACTGCCGATCTTCTCCGGCATAGCCCTCGGCATAGGCCTGGCGCTGGACTGGTCCAGGCTCGAGACACCCGCGACAGTACTGTTCTGGGTCGGCCTGCTGCTAGGGGCATATACGTTCGCGCCCGGCGCGATCCGAAACCTTGTCACGAAGCGCAAGCTCGGCATTGGTTTGCTGATGACGATCAGCGCGGTCGGCGCGGTGATCCTCGGTTACGTCGGGGAGGCCGCGGCGCTAGCATTCCTGTACTCGATCGCCGAGGCGCTGGAAGACAAGGCGATGGATCGGGCACAGGGCGGACTGCGGGCGCTGTTGAAGTTGGTACCGCAGACCGCGACGGTGCTGCGCGACGGCACGTCGGTTGAGGTCGCAGCGAAGGACCTCGTGGCTGGCGAGCTGATGCTCGTGCGCCCCGGAGAGCGGATTGCCACGGATGGCATCATTCGGTCTGGGCGCTCCAGCCTTGACACCTCAGCGATCACCGGAGAATCCATTCCGGAGGAGGTTGCGCCCGGCGACGAGGTGCCCGCGGGAGCAATCAACTCCGCCGGCGTGCTGGAGGTCGAGACGACCGCAGCTGGAACGGACAACTCGCTGACCACACTCGTGGACCTGGTCGAGCAGGCACAGGCGGAAAAGGGCGACCGCGCCCGGATCGCCGACCGGATTGCCCAACCCCTAGTGCCCGGGGTGATGATCCTGGCGGTGCTGGTCGGCATGATTGGCTCGCTGCTGGGCGACCCCGAGACGTGGATCACCCGCGCGTTGGTGGTCCTGGTCGCAGCATCGCCGTGTGCGCTGGCAATCTCCGTGCCGCTGACGGTCGTGGCCGCGATCGGCGCGGCCAGCCAGTTCGGCGTGGTCATCAAATCCGGCGCGGCGTTCGAGCGACTCGGCGGCATCCGTCACCTGGCGGTGGACAAGACCGGAACCCTTACCCGCAACCAGCCCGAGGTTACCGACGTGGTCCCGGCAGACGGATTCGATCGGGCTCAGGTGCTTGCTTTCGCGGCGGCAGTTGAGCAGCAATCGACGCACCCCCTCGCCGCTGCGATCGCGGCAGCGGGGCCCGAAGCGCCCGCTGCCCTGGACATCAGCGAGGAAGCCGGGCATGGCATCGGCGGCACCGTCGAAGGTCGACGGGTACTTGTGGGCAGTCCCCGGTGGATCGACGCCGGGCCACTGAAGGCAGACGTTGAGCGCATGGAGTCCGAGGGCCAAACCTGCGTCCTTGTCACCGTCGATGACGCCCTCTCCGGGGCGATCGGGGTCCGCGACGAACTGCGGCCCGAGGTGCCCGAAGCTGTGCAGACCCTGCGCGCCAACGGCGTGGAAGTGAGCATGCTCACCGGCGACAACACTCGCACCGCCCGGGCGCTGGCTGAAATCGCCGGAATCGACGACGTGCGCGCCGAGCTGCGTCCAGAGGACAAGGCAAGCATCGTCGCCGAGCTCTCCGCCAAGACGCCGACGGCGATGATCGGCGACGGCATCAACGACGCGCCGGCATTGGCGGGCGCGACGGTGGGCATCGCGATGGGGGCAACCGGTTCTGACGCCGCAATCGAGTCCGCTGACGTCGCCTTCACCGGCCACGACCTCCGGCTGATCCCGCAGGCGCTGCAGCATGCCCGCCGAGGCAGCAGGATTATTAACCAGAACATCGTGCTGTCTCTGGCCATCATCATCGTGTTGATGCCGCTGGCGATTAGCGGCGTGCTGGGTCTGGCCGCCGTCGTATTGGTTCACGAGGTCGCTGAAGTTATCGTCATCTTGAACGGCCTGCGGGCCGCGCGAGCGAAGCGCTGAGACACACCTTCGCCCAGCGCGCTGACTCTCCAGCGCGGATCTTGGAAGGATCGAGTTGCTCAGGGACCAAGCGTCGCCTCAAAACTTTTGAAGCCGAGCTTCATCGACACGGCCCGCGACTACCTGGGCAGTGTATTTGGCAAAGGGCCCGACACCCATCAGGGTTGCCGAGCCGTCGCCGGTCCAGTTGCCGTAACCAACTAGATGGAGATTCTTCATCGCGGTTTCACGGCCACGCATGAGGTGGCGGAATGGGCCGAGGGCCGGACGGAAACCAGTGCGCCAGATTAGATGGTCGTGGTCGAGCTCGCTCAAGCTATCGAAGATGGAGGTAGCGGTGAGCTGGCCGGCGTCGCGGAGCTCACGTAGATGAGGAAGCGCGAGAATGTCCCCGAGGTTCGGGCCGGAATCGCCACCGAGAATCCGGCGGCGGCTGCCCGCGTTAAACGTTGAACTTGAATTCGACGGTATGTCGTTGCAAAGTTACTCCCTCTCGTTAACACCATCAAAAGGAGTGTTATCCAATGAAAGCGTTCGGCTTCTTAAGCTTCGGGCATTACGCCTTCGGCAGCTAGTGCGGGCCATCTGCGGAAAAGATCGCTAAGACTCGTCTGGAGATCACCCAGGCTGCGGACGAAATCGGCGTGAACAACGCGTCCTTCCGAGTCCACCACTTCGCGCTGCAGGCCTCCGCCCCGATGCCGCTGCTGTGTGCTGTCGCGGCCACCACCAAAATCATCGAGGTGGGCACCGGCGGCATCGACCTGCGCTAGCGCATATCGGGGTTGTAGCGTTTGAGTCATTGACTCCCGTCGTCTACAAGTACCTACACACTTGATCGGTGCTGCACGTTTCAGGGTCCGGGTGCGCGGCGTCCTGTCTGAGGTCTGCGATAGTGTCGCGCAGCACGGAGAGCTGCGCGATTTGCTGCTCGATCTCAGCGAGGCGCACGTCAAGCAGGTCGCGCACGTGCTCGCAGGGCGCATGGCCGCCGTCGCGGATGTCGAGGATCTGGTGGATCTGGGCGAGGGTGAGGCCCGCGGCCTGGCCGCGGTGGATGAAGTCGATCCGAGCGACCGTCTCGGGCGCGTAGTCGCGGTATCCGGACGGCGTGCGCTCGGGCGGGGGCAGAAGGCCCTGTTCCTCGTAGAAGCGAAGGGTCTTCGCGGTAGTGCCCGCCCTCTCGGCGAGTTCTCCGATCCGCATTGCTGTCTCCCTCCGTGGCCGCGCTTGACCTTCCCCTGCACTGGAAGGTCCAGTATGGCTGAGACAGAGCAGAAAGCCAAGAGTTGACAGGAGCAGCGATGCCTACGAAGTACGATCTCGCCATCATCGGATCGGGAGGCGGCGCGTTCGCCGCTGCGATCCGCGCCAGCACGCTCGGGAAATCGGTGGTGATGATCGAGCGCGGGACGCTCGGCGGCACCTGCGTGAACACGGGCTGCGTCCCGTCGAAGGCGCTCATTGCCGCGGCCGGCGCGCGGCACGTCGCCGTCGACGCCGCAACCCGGTTCCCCGGGATCGCGACGACGGCGGATCCCGTCGACATGCCCGCGCTGATCGCTGGGAAGCAAGCGTTAGTGGAGTCGCTGCGCGGCGAGAAGTACGCCGACGTCGCCGACTCCTACGGCTGGCAGGTCCTCCGCGGCGACGCCTCGTTCGTGGGCACCCCTGATGCGCCGGTTCTCGATGTTGCCGGAGCCGACGGAAGCGTCGAGACCATCGAGGCCCACCACTACCTAGTCGCGACTGGTTCTCGCCCGTGGGCACCGCCGATCGACGGCCTGGAGGAGACCGGATACCTGACCTCGACCACGGCGATGGAGCTGACGGAGGTCCCCGAGTCGCTGCTGGTGCTCGGCGGCGGCTACGTCGCCCTGGAGCAGGCGCAGCTGTTCGCCCGCCTCGGCTCGCAGGTCACGCTGCTCGTGCGGTCCCGGCTCGCGTCGAAGGAGGAGCCGGAGGTGTCGAAGGCGCTCCAGGAGGTGTTCGCCGACGAGGGTATCCGCGTCGTCAGCCGCGCAGTGCCCACCCGGGTCTCCCGCGGCACGGGAGGCGAGGCCGTCGTGACCGCCGCCTTGTCCGGCGGCTCGCAGGAGTTCCGCGCCGACCAGGTCCTGGTCGCCCTCGGACGCCGTCCCGTCACCGATGGCCTGAACCTCGATGTGGTCGGGGTGAATACCGGAGACTCCGGCGAGGTGGTCGTCTCCGACCGGCTGCAGTCCTCGAACTCGCGGGTCTGGGCCGCGGGCGACGTGACCGGGCACCCCGAGTTCGTCTACGTCGCCGCCCACCACGGCACCCTCGTCGCCGAGAACGCGTTCGCCGACGCCGACCGGTCCGTCGACTACGCCCGCCTGCCGCGGGTGACGTTCACCGAGCCCGCGATCGGCGCGGTCGGGATGACCAAGAAGGACGTCCTCGCCGCGGGGATCCGCTGCGACTGCCGCGTCCTGCCCCTGCACCACGTGCCCCGCGCCTTGGTGAACCGCGACACCCGCGGGTTCATCAAGATCGTCGTGAACGCCGAGACGAACGAGATCCTCGGCCTGACCGCCGTCGCCAAGGACGCCGGGGAGCTCGCCGCCGCAGGCGTCCACGTGCTCGGCAGGACCGTCGCCGAGGTCGCCAACGCCTGGGCCCCCTACCTGACCATGGCCGAGGGCATCCGGATCGCCGCGAAGGCCTTCACCACCGACCCGTCGCTGCTGTCGTGCTGCGCATGAACGGCAACACAGGCAATCGGGGAGATCTCATCCAGAAGCAGACGATGAGCGCCGATCAGGACCGCGACGAATGGCGCGCCGGTCCCGTCGTCGCTGCAGTGACCGGGCTGCTCCTACTGGCATGCTGCGCGCTTCCGTCGCTGCTCTGCTGCGGCCTGCCGTTCATCGCGGCGGGCGGAGCACTCGCAGGCGTCGGTGGGCTCCTCGGTAATCCCTGGATCATCGGTGCCGGGACCGCCGTCGTGATGGCCGTCATGGCGGGGATGCTCGTCAGGCTACGGCGGCGGCACCGGCGCCGCAGGTCCGGCTGCTGCGAAAATCCTTCGACCGCTGATCGGAACCGGTAGTTCGAGCGGATCCAGCGATCACCGCCACCTGCGGAGGCCGCTGAAATCGAAGCCCGACGGGAGAAGGAGGAGCAAAAAGCGTTCGAATCAACCGGTGACGAGGATAATACTGAGGCTGGATCCCGGCCGTCGCGACGCGGTCTCCGCTTCCGCCGAGACGAGAAAGGGTTGTGGGCACCTAGGCTGGGCGGCATGAACGACCTGACCATAGCGCCCGGCCCGGGGATCCCCGACGGTGCGGTCATCGCCGCCGATCTCGCGGAGCGTTTCGCGAAATCGTCGACTCCGGGCGGCCAGGGCGTCAACACGACGGACGGCAAAGTCCAGCTTTCCATCGATGTCGCCGAATGCGCATCGCTTACCGACGCCCAGCGTCACCGTATCTCGCGCAACCTCGAGCACCGCCTAGACGGCTCCGTCTTTACCGTGACTGCGTCGACTCAGCGGTCTGTGTTTCGCTCCTGGTCCTCTCGCTTGCACCTGCGACACAGCCTCGTGTCCCCGGGCCGTAGCGTTCGGGGGAGCACAATAGCCCCAGTCCTCATCACGTCCCGGGATCAAAGAGTTCATCGCAGAGGTTAAGCACTACACGTTAAATTTGAACTCGACGGAGTGTCGTCGATAAATAACTATTCGATGCGCAAAGTACAACGAAATACCGCTAGAAACAGACAACATATGGGGGTGCACAGAAACACATATAGGTTCTGCGGAAAACCTATAGGGTGCGTCGCTAAAAACCGCTGTGCGCGAAAAACATAAAGGGTTTACGGACCCGGTCCCAGACCCCTCAATACTCTGAGCCGGAAGAATGGAAAGTGGAAGGTTGATGTATCCCCACTATTTATTTTTTCCGTTTTTCGGAGTACATCGGGAGCTACAACTGCGGACCAGCTCTGTGTGAACTAGATGAGAAGGCGCAGCAGCGAATCATCGACGCTGGACAGTTGGTGCTGCGGGCACGCGAGCGGCACCCCCAGCGGTCACTCGCGGAGCACTACAACCCGTTATCGATGGACCCAATTCTGCTCAAGGCCCACAACAACTTGGACCGGGAAGTCGATAAGGCTTTCGATGTGGCACGCAAACTCACCAACGAGCGCCAGCGCCAGGAGCTAATGTTCGCCAGCTACGGGGAGTTGGCGAGGGGCTATGTCTCCTCGCTTTCATCAAAATCGAAACCACCAGCAGGGTCGTTCCCCGTGCGGGTGATTTTGATCGGTCCCGCTGCTGGGTGTAGAACCCTGTCGCTGGCAACGCCGGGAACTATGACTGTGCCCGACGAGAACACGTCACTGCCATAACGCGGCTCACGGTAGACGAACATGGGTCGTTCACTACTACTGGTGGATTTCGGTTTTGGTGGTGGGGGGATTACCGCCGCCGGCCTCGATTTTTCCGTTGAGGAGGGCGTTGACTACTTCCCGATTGTGAAATGGGCCGATGGCGCGGTGAAGAGGAACCAGTCACCTGGAAGAGATCGATCCAGTCGCTGGTGTGCAATCTGGGAGGTAGGGTTGCGGGGTCGATTCCTCGCGAGCGCAACCATGATTGTGTCTCTGAACGTGATGAAAACAACCCTGCCCTTCGGAGAATTTCCCCTATCCCGCGTCCCCGGGCGGTGAAAACGGTGTGCACCATCGCCTGAAAGGCTTTGCGTTGCTCTATCGGGATCTTCGGGTCACCCACCCGGCGGATCACTAAGATCCCCCCGTCAACGTTTGGCTGTGGCCGGAAAGCAGACCTTGGTACTCGGGAACCAAGGTGAAACGTGAACCATGGGGACCACTGAGCTGTCATCATCGTGCTTGCACCTACCCCGGCCCGGCGGCGAGCGACTTCCCACTGCATGAGGAGTACAGCGGCAGTCCATGCCGGCGCATGCAACAACTTTCGAAGAATGGCAGTGGTGAGGTGAAAGGGAATGTTTCCCACAATGACGCAGGGAGTGGCGGGTAACGGGAAGTTGAGGAAATCATCATGGACCACTTCGACCGACGCCGAGGCGGTCTTTTTTGTGAGTTTGGCAGCTAGTTTTGCGTCTACCTCAACTGCCGTTATTGCCCTCCCCAAGTGGGATATCGGGTGAGTGAGGGCACCGCTTCCTGGCCCGATCTCAATGATGGGGCCGGAGGTTTGTTTTACAAGATCGACGATGGAGTTGATGATCTTGTGGTCTGTGAGAAAATTTTGGCCATGTTCGTGACGGCCGTATCCGTATGTAGACATCAGGTGTGCTCCGTGGAGTTGAAACGGAGCCGGGCATGGCAAATGGCCGCCCGGCTAAAGGACCGGAGCGGTTTCTAACCTGCGGGAGGGAGAAAACCGCCTTAGCGGCTGGTGAGCGGCCGCATGAAAACGGAACCTGAAATCAACATGGGCCTATCGTATCCAATTAATTTCGCAGGGTCCAATACGGTGAGAAAGAAGACAACCGCACCGCAACAGTGCAAGACCTCTCTGGATTGGAATTTAATTGAACATGGGTTTGGGGTACGACGCGCCCTACTCGGAGTGGCACGGACACTACGGCTGCGCGCCCACACACAACAGTAAAGAGCTCGGCAATGCACAGACACGTAACGAGAGCGCCACAAATGTATGTACGTTTAAGTTACAGCATCGACACTGACGCTCCACATGGAGGGACGGCCGCAGCCCTGCAGCAAGCACACGGCAGGGTGTCTGCTTCGGGCGACGTGAAATTACGCAGAAAAATACGAAACACATCACCGCAGGTCACGGTAGGTATTTGCGGGTCATTTCGTAATCTCGTAAACGAAAAGAACAAAACTACGAAACACAAAAACATACGTTGAGCAGCGTAAATGGTTTTCGTTTCGTAATTTTTCCACTTTTTGAAGAAAATCTAAATAAGAAGAGACACCTTGATTGCGATTGTGTCCCGTGTCACATAGCTGCAACCCCTGCAGCGTGCCCTCAACGAGGACGCTCTGTGTCGTAGACATGTGCCTGCAATGCGTGTCTGTGTCTCTCTCTCTTAAAAGGTTTGGGTCGAAATACCGCAAAATTACGAAACATCCCCGAAATGTGACGTGTCTATGCAGGTCACAGCGTTATCGCGTGTTTCGTAGTTTTGTTCTTTTCGTTTGCGGAAATCACGAAACCGCAGGTAGAGCGTTTCGTAATTTTTTCGTATTTTGATCGGCAAATTACGAAACGAGGTCAAAACTACGAAACGAGCGCGCTACAGACGTGTCACAGGTCATAAAAAGGCGCGCCCCTTGCGTGTCACCGTGACGCAGCATCCCGGCCGTGTCACATAGCTACAACCCCTGCAGCGTGCCCTCAATGAGGACGGTCTATGTCGTAGACATGTGCCCGTAATGTGTGTCTGTGTCTCTCCCTTAAAAGGTTTGGGTCGAAATGCCGCAAAATTACGAAACATCCCCGAAATGTGACGTGTCTGTGCAGGTCACAGCGTTATCGCGTGTTTCGTAATTTGGTTTTCCGATTTTCGTAGTTCTACGAAACCGCAGGTAGAGCGTTTCGTAGTTTTTTCGTATTTTGATCGGCAAATTACGAAACGAGGTCAAAACTACGAAACGAGCACACTATAGACGTGTCACAGGTCACAAAAAGGCGCGCCCCTTGCGTGTCACCATGCCGCCACACAACAGCTGCCCCACCACAACACCCCAGCCGTGCCACGTGGCGTGTAGAAACGTGCTCGGTTCGATTCGTAAAGATTAGGTCGCAGGCTATTGTGCGCGACGCATAAGTTCCGTACGATGGCCCCCAGACCGTATGTGGCGTTTTAATTCGTTTTTGGTTTAGCCAGCCGCATACGGGGGATAACCCCGAGGATAATTCATAAAGAGACAGCCTCTCGACCGTGATAGGCGCGGTTCCTCCGACGAGATAGACCGGTCGGCAACGGCATTGCCAACCACAAAAGCGGTCAGGTAGGGAGTAAGCGCTCCCGTAAAGCGATGGGACGGCAGACCACCGTTCTAGCGAGTTGAGCACGGCACTCCAAGCCGCCTGAATAGCAAGCCGGTAAAGCACCCCGCTCCGGGACAGATCAATCTGCCCAGGAGCGTTTTTCTATGTCCGAAAAGGACACGACTACCGCCGTCGCGCCACGCTTTTACACGCTGCAGGAACTCGCCGATCTCGGCGTCGGCTCCGAGTCCACGTTGCGAAAAGCTATTAAAGAGGGCCGTCTTTCATTCCACCGTTTCGGCACCGCCTATCGGATTCGCCAAGACGATCTCGACGCCTACCTCGCGGCCGCACGCCGCCCTGCCCCGCAGCTATTCGACGGCTTCGTCGATGCCGTCGTGAATGCAGCGCCCCAACTGACAGATGAGCAGCGCCAGCAGCTCGTCACGGTGCTGGGCGGTGTGAAGCACTAATGCGGACAAACCCGCCTACGACGAGATCCCGCCGCTTAGCTCAGCTAGTCAGGCTGGGTCTTGAACTGAGTGCGAGGGCTGATGGGTGATGGCCGTGCTACTACACACGCGCGCTCCACCGTCGTGCCCCGAGTCCAAATAAACAGTTCATTCAACCAAGGAGAACAAACCATGTCTTTCAGAGACGATTACGCAGCAGCGCTGCGCGATGAGCAGCAAGCAAAAGATACCGTGAACGAGGCGCGCCGTGCACACAAAGCGACAAAGGAGCGCCTTGCGCAGTTGCGCAAGTATGCCGAAGAGTTCGAGGTGAATCTCGACGGTGACAAGTCCGCCAGCACCGAAGGGGACGGTGACAAGTCCGCCAGCACCGAAGGGGACAGCGATACACCTGAGAACGGTGACGGCGACACGCCTGAGAGCACCGAGGGCAGTAAGCCGAAGCGGCATCTAGAAGTTGTACCCGACTAACCCTTTAGCCGTACACGCAATCACCTCATGTGTGTACGGCCACGCGGCGTGACGACGTACAGCCGTCACGTTTGATGTCGCCACACACCCCGCTCGCAAGGGCGGGGTTTTCGCGTGTGTGCGGGTGGCTGCGGCACCGCTACACGTGACACTGTCACGATGCTTGCGCCGGTATCGGCGACGGGGCATATACACGTCTGCCCCGTCGCCTGGATCATCCGCCACATGGCTGGCGGTATGTCGCGCTGCTGTTATGCGCGGTTCTGGCCGGCATAGTCTTGTGTGGACTTGAAATATGCCGAAGACGGGGCCGTGGGTGCAGCAAAGACAGCAGCGTGGACAGAGCAGATTTCAGCAGCTGTGCTGCTGAAGATGCAACCGCGACGGCAGATGGTATGCGGCGCATGCCGCATAATGGACGCGTCGTGAGATACGCCAATATCCATCTCGGCAGGCTTGCCGTGATGGAGCGTTTCGTGATGACCCAAACACGACACATCGATGCTGGCATATCCGAATGTATATCAACGGGATATATCGGATTGCCGGCAGTGTCGTGATGCAGAGCATGGGTCATCACACAAGGTGCAGCGCCAGCTGCACTATTGGGCACCTTGACCGGAGCGCAGCGGAGGGAAAGGTAGACCCAGCCAGACCGAGCGAGCGAGGTCTGAGTCTGGGGCTATAAGGGGCGGCGCGCCAGCGCCGGGCACCGGGTTATGCGAGCGCCAGCGAGTAGTAATACCCGGTGCAGTGCCTCGGCTATGCCGAGCGCCGGAGCGCAGCGGAGGCGTCGCACCCCCTTATGCCCTTTTCCCCCTTCTACCCCTATAACGACAAACTCATAGGGGTTTTGACACAGAAGGGGGCTGCGACCTGCGTGTTTCGGGTTGTAACGTGGTCTTCGACCCTTACCCGAAACGGCCCGTTGATGCGCGAAGCGCACATGGTGCCTATGCAAAACCTGCAGGTCGCCACGCTGTGCGCACCACATACGGCGTCAGACGTTGTATGTCGGTCTTAAAGTAAGGGCCGATGACGGGTGGAAACGCCGCTTGCGGCGTCTTCCCGCGTCATCGAGACACCTGCAGCGAGCCTGCGAGCGCAAGGTGTCTAACCGAACGGCAAGACCGACATCGCCTACGTGGTGCGCGCAGCTCCACCCTGCACTCTGGCACCGCCGTCAGGCGGTTGTTGCAGGGTGTTCCAAATCCCGCAGCGAGCCATCCGCCGCAAGGCGGTGTTGATGCTGCTGCGGGGGTTGAGACACGGGCCTGAGTAATACACTTCATATCGGCCCGTGCCATAAGCACAGTATCGGTGCAGACGCATCACGCTCGCGGCGGCCATATGCGCGCAAGCGCATGTAACGAGTACCGCCAGCGACGTGTGTTTCGCAGCCGTAGGCTGCAGCAGATCCAGCGGCAGCTGCTGATGCAGATACATAGCGCCGCGACTCGATTGGTTCGCCCCTGAGGCCACGTCTGTACGGCCCTGTGGCGGCTTCACACGCCTCGGATGGACGGAGTGCGCGTGCAGAAGAACAGTTTCGAGACGTCGCTGTTCGTCGTGTATCTGCCGAAGTCGATGTGCAAGGAGATCCCCGACTACTACACCAGTGAGGTGGACGGGCGCGAAGTGAAACGTCCGCGCTATGTCGCCCGCGACTACGAAGAAGCAAAGAAGTACCCCGAAGAGTCAATGCGTTGGCTCGCCGAGAACTTCATTCCCGGCGGTATCGACGCAGTCGCCGGCGGGGACATGAACTTCGACGAATCGACGCCACACATCCAGTTTCAGGCGGACACCCTCTCCCCTCATCCGGACAAGCCCGGTACGCTGCGTTGCCGCCCTGGCATCGCGTACAACACAGACCCCACGGTGCGGTACACATCCGGCCCGAAGAAGGGCAAGCAGATATCGGGCCAACAGAAGTTCATCGATGCACAGCGAGGGCTTCGTGAACACATGCACTCGTTGGGTTATCCGGTCGAGCTGGAAGTCTCTGAACGACACGACGAGTCGCTGAACCTCGACCGCTACACCGAGCAGCAGGACCGGGAGCGCGACCTCGCCAAGCGCGAGGATGATGTCGAAGTCAAGAAGCGCTCCGTGCAGCGCGACATGGACGCGATCGAGCGTGATCGCGAGCAGGCAGCAAAAGAACTCAAGCAGGCCCAAGAAGCCAACGAGAAAGCGCAAAGTGTGCTGCAGCACGCCGAAGAACAGACCCGCGCTGTTGCTGAGCGCGTACTTCGTGAATCACGCGAGAAAGCTGAGCAGACCATGGGCGTTGCCGAAGCGCAAGCAGACGAGCTGCTCGAACGAGCCGAAGAGACTGCACGGGCCAAGGCGAGCGCGATTACAGCCACGGCCCGCAGCGAAGCGGAGTCGATAACTCGCAAGGCCGACGAGGCCCATAAGCAGGCTGAGCGCGACTCCGAGACGATCCGCAGTGAAGCACAAAACGAGGCCACAAGCATCCGCGACGAGGCCACGCGCGACGCTACATCGATGCGTGAGGATGCCCGCGAGGACGCTGATCAGATCCGCCGCAACGCGCACGCGGATGCCGAAGATGAAGCCGCCATCATCATCGAAGAAGCGGTGAAGTCAGGACAGCAGTTGGAGCATCTGGACAAGAAGTTCCTGGTGCAAGAACTGCAACGCGACCCGGAGCTGCTTGAGCGCTACACGCTGTTCACCGAGCTGCAGACCAAGACGAAACAGGGCGAGGCGAAGCAGCGCGTACGCGAGCGCATCGAGAAGCGCCGCCAGCAGCAACAACAGCGTGACCGTGATGGCGGTATGGGGTTGTAGCGCTGCTCTCCCCTGCCTTGTACGGCCTTCTGCGGGCCGTATAGGGTGCCGTCGGCGTCGTCGGTCATTGGCGGCGGGAAAACCGCTGAGATTCAGCGAAAATCGAAGAAATCTGGGCCACGCTGAGCGGAGTGTCACTATGCTGCGCAGCGGATTGGTCTGTTAAGTGGCGGACATAGTGCGCAGTACGTCGGCCGGGACAATAGCGCGTGTGTTGCGCAGAAGAGACGCCCGCAGAAAGGCCGGCAAAATGACAGCGTCATTCTGTTGCGCAGTAAAGGTGTCAATAGACTGGCGAGCCACTTTATTGCCCAATTCACGTGTCATTGAAGTGTCGGGGCATTTCATCGCGCAGTAAACGTGCCGATGGAATGGCTACCCAATACACAGTGCAACCTGCGTGTTAATAAACAGCCACAGACACTACGCAGTGCAATGAATTGCGCAGCAGAAGAGCCAGTAAACGCGCCACTGCACCGCACAACGAAACAGCACGGATGATGTGCAGCAAAGTGGCGCGTGAAATGCGCTGTGAAGTGTCAGCGCACTTGGAGCTGTACCGTCGCTACTCCCCCACGGCGTCCGTACTGTGACTCTGATTTGACCCACGCATAAAGAAAGCGCTGGGTGTTGCTCCCAGCGCTTTCTTTCACGGCCTGATCCGGTGCGTTGTTGATGTCAGTAGTTCGTAACCACCGGGGTGAGGAGTGCAAGACCGTCTGAAGGCACTCGTTCTTCAGTCGAAGGGTCGTAAGCAGCGATGAAAACGCTAATAATACCTCCGCCTTGGATATCGAAAGTGTGTTCGACGATCTCCCCAACCGGGACAGTGAACTCGCCTATGGTTTGCCCTTCATGCTGGATCGTGACCTGGCCAGGTGCGCCTGTGTTCGGGATGTCGTCAACCCAAGTCGCCTTGAGGCGCAGCGTTTTCGCGATGTCTGGTACTCGATAATGCCTGAAAGACGCTCGAGCCGAACCCCGATCAGTGGCGAGGATTGACCTTTCATGCCACTTCCCGTCTACGTACAAATCTACCCCCGACCGAATCCCCTCATGGAGGGCATTAACAGGATCATCGGTTAGGTACCAATACCAATCAGCAGACGGATCCGAGTAATCACCCTGCGAGTTAGTCGTGCCCGAGTTAGTCGTGCCCGAGTTAGTCGTGCCCGAGTTAGTCGCACCGCTGTTATTGGCATCGTCGGCGCTTCTGGATCCACCTTCAAGGTTTGGGACGAGAAGACCGATCACGGTTGCAATGACGACGATGGCTCCAACTACGGCTGGGATGTATTCTCGGAAATCTTTGAGCATCCGAGTCAGTTCACGGGCATCAGGCACGATACATCTTCCTTTCAGAGAAGATAGTGAGAAGCAATGACGTACTTATCTAAGTCGCCGGTGAGGTTGATGTGTTCCCATCCCAGCGATGAGAGGAACCGCAGGACGTCCGGGTCGATGTCACCGCCGTCGCTGGTCAGGGTGGCGACCGTGCGGTCGAGGTAGACGGTGCTCCAGAGAACGATGGCTGCGGCTCTTTATGGCCGATCGCCCAGTCCCGCAGGACCATCCTCAACCGGATGTAGGAGGCTGCTCAGGCGGTGCGCGCGAGGCGGGGGTCGAGGACCATTCCGCGGAAAAGTAGCGCTAAGGATCGTTTTAGGAGCATGCGGCAAACGGCTTTCTTCTGAGCTGATTCGCGCATCGCAAGCCCATACCCGGTGCCGCGCGGTTGCGTGCTCAACCAGCTTCTGCCGGCGGCGTGGAAAGGTCGGAACCGAAGAGGGTGCGCAGAGCATCCATGGCCTCGGGGCGGGCCTTGTAGTAGACCCACACCCCTCGCTTGTCACGGTCAACGAGCCCGGCGTCGTGCAGGATTTTCAGGTGGTGGCTGAGTGTCGAAACTGCCAGGTCGAAGCCCTCGGTCAGGTCACACATTGCGCATGCCTCGCCGCCCTCGTGCGAGAGCACCATGGACATCAGCCGCAGCCGGACCGGATCCGCCAGGGCCTTGAGCATCCGGGAGACGGCCTCGGCCTGGGCCGCCGTGATTGGCTCACCGGACAACGGCGTACAGTAACCCAGCGCACTTGGCGCAGGAGGGTCCAAGGATGGGATCGACATGCCTCCATTCTAGCATACTTCGATAGTTTGACAACTATCGAAGTGTGAGTATCGTGGAAGCCGGACTTCGAAGTCTGTCGAAGTACTGCACATTGTGAAGGAGACACCCGTGAACACACCCATCCAGCTGGTCCGTTCCAAGTACCGCGCGCTCGGGGGCGGATGCGTAAGCTGCTCCAGAGACCTTGCCCCCGTCGAGGCCCTGCCCGGCGTGCAGAAGGTCGACGCCCTGGCCTCCGGCGTCGTGCTGGTCACGCACGACGGCACCGTGGCCGACAGCGCCATCGTTGAAGCGGCACAGAAGGCCGGCCTGTCCCTGGCGCCGGCTGGCCCGGCACGCCCCGTCCGCGCCTGATCACCTGGTGAGGGCTGACCCTCACGAGTCATGTCCTCACGTTTCACAGAGAGAAGAAATCACCGAATGAATGCCGAATTTGACACCTCAACACAGCTCACCGCTCAGTCCCGGCGCCAGTGGTGGCAGAGCAGCGAGATGGTGGCCCTGGCGGTAGCCGCGGTGCTGCTGGCCGCGGGGCTGGCCGTGGAGTGGACCATCCACTCCGAGCCGGTGGCCCTGACCTTATACTGGGCCACGATCGTCATCGGCGGCGCCTACCCGCTGCGCAGCGCCATCCGCGCCGTGCGCAACAGGCAGCTGACCATCACCGTGCTGCTGATCATGGCCGCCATCGGTGCGATCGCGCTGGGGGTGATCGAAGAAGCCGCGATGCTCGTGGTCATCTTTAGCCTGGGCGAGGCCATGGAAGCCTACGCCACCGACAAGGCACGCGGCTCCATCAGCGCGCTGTTGGAGCTGGCACCCCCGAACGCGAACCGGCTCACAGCCGGGGGCTTCACCGAAACCGTGTCCGTGGAGGCGCTGCACCCCGGTGATGTCGTCCTCGTCCGCCCCGGTGAGCGTCTGCCCACCGACGGCACCGTCACCGAGGGTGCTTCGTGGGTCGATGCCAGCCCGGTCACCGGCGAATCCGAGCCGGTGGAGGCTTCCGCCGGGACCGAGGTCTTCGGCGGAAGCCTGAACGGCAACGGCGTGCTGCGCGTCCAGGTGACCAAGGAGCACTACGACACCATCCTCGCCCGGGTGATCGAACAGGTAGAGGAGGCCCAGGCTAACCGCAGCCGCACCGAGCGCTTCGCCGACCGGTTCAGCGCCGTCTACACCCCCGCCATGTTCGCCCTTTCGGTCCTGGTGGCCCTGGTTCTGCCGTTGTTCGGCTTCGAATGGCGTGAGGCCATCTATCGAGCCCTTGTAATCCTTGTTGTCTCCTGCTCCTGCGCGCTGGTCATCTCCGTGCCGGTCAGCGTCGTCACCGCCATCGCCCGCGGAGCACGGGACGGCATCCTGATCAAGGGCGGCATCTACCTCGAACGCCTGGCCGACATCAAGGCCGTCGCCTTCGACAAGACCGGCACACTCACCCGCGGCCGGCCTGCCCTGGCCCAGGTCACCGCGTTCGGCGGCACCACCGAACAGGAAGCCCTCGCACTGGCCGCCGCCGTCGAGGCCGGCAGCGAACACCCCATCGCCGACGCCATCACCGCCGGGGCCAGGGACCGGGGCCTCGACATCCCCACCGCCAGGGACGCCCGCGCCCTCCCCGGGGCCGGCATGGAGGCCGTCGTCGACGGCCGAGCCATGCACATCGGCCGGCCCTCGGACGCGGACCGCACCGACCCGCAAGTCGGAGCGGCCGTGGCCGGAGCCGAGGCAAACGGCTGCACCGCCGTCGTACTGCGCGAGGACACCCGGCCACTGGCCGTTCTGGCGGTCGCGGACCAGTTGCGCCCCGACGCCCACAGCACTATCGCCGAACTGCGCGAACTAGGCATCGAACGGGTGCTGATGCTCACCGGAGACAACGCCACCGTCGCTAAAACCACCGCCCATGCCCTGGGTCTGGACGACTACCGCGCCGAACTGCTGCCCGAGGACAAATCAGCCGCCGTACGTGAATTGCGCGAACGGTACGGGGTTATCGCCATGGTCGGCGACGGAGTCAACGACGCCCCCGCACTGGCCAACGCGGACCTGGCCATCGCCATGGGCGCCGCCGGAACCGACGTCGCACTCGAAACCGCTGACGTCGCACTCATGGCCGACGAACTGGACCGGCTCCCCGCAGCCATCCGCCTCTCCCGACGGGCCCGGAACAACATCAAGATCAACATCGCGCTCAGCCTGGCCGTCGTGGCCATTCTGATCATCGCGGCCCTCGCCGGCTGGATGACCCTCACCACGGGACTGCTGCTGAATGAAGGCAGCGCCGCGCTGATCATCCTCAACGGCCTGCGTATGATGCTCCCCGGCCGCGGCGAAACCCGGCAAAAACGAACTGCATAGCCCGCGACAACAAGGTCATACAGACAAGGTTGCGTGAAGCGAAACTCCTTGGCTCAACCGCCGCACTCGAGCGCTTCGATGCCTATCCCGGCCGACTCGCCAACCACGGCTCGAAACTCACCCTGACAGGAGAAGACATGCGAACCCGCGACGACATCAAACAAGAAAGGATGGCCCCTACGACCCCCACACGGCTACGTCAACCCCGAAAGCCGTAACCGGGGGGTAAAAAAACGGGTACCGGCAACCACCACCACCCCGGTACCCGATACCGCCCTACCGGTACCGAAAAAACCCCCGTCAATCTAAGCATGAATGTTTGCGTTCGGTTGGGTAAGGCCGTGAAATGGTTGAAAAAATAACCCCGCAGGTTTCCCTGCGGGGTTTCGTTGTTAGAACGGTACTTCTTCGCCCTCAGCGCCAGCCAGGGCAGCAGTCGCTGCTTCGCCCCCTCGACGGGCAGCGCGAGCAGCGGACTCCTTCTTGGAATCGATCAGCTGCACGGTGTCGATGCGTGCGACCAGCGGGTAGTGCTTCACACCGTCCTTGTCGGTGTAGACGTCGGTTTTCAGCGAGTAGCTCACCGCGACGCGATCGCCGGAGCCGATGCAGCCGAACACGCCGGGGTTCTTCGCGTCCTGGACGTAGCCGGTCAGCTCCACGATCTCGCTTTCCACCTTGCCGGTGGTCTTGTTCTTGAAGGTGTTGCGCGCGTAGACGCTGAGCTTCACCGTCGCGCTACCGTTTGCGTGCTCGAACAGCTTCGGTGCGCGAGCTGCGTTGCCGACGATGGTGCCGTTGTTGAAGGGGTTGGACACGATGGTTCTCCTTACGTGAGTGGGTGTGATTTGCCGTGCAATTTGGGTGTTGAAGCAGCTGCTTTGCTGCTGCGGGGGGTTGCGCTGTCGTTACAGCACTGCCCAGGGCAGCGGTGTGCCTGCCGCCTCTAGGTCGCGCAGTTCTTGTGCTGCGCCCGGATCGGCGTCCTCGCCGTCGATACCGTCGGCGAGCTGGTAGAGCAGTTCCAGGTCGGTGTGGATGAAGTCGCGTATCACGTGCCTCCTTGTTCGGATTGATGGTCAATCCGTGTGTTGGAGACAGCTCTGCTGTCTAGGGGTCGCTCCCCTGCCTCGTTGAAGTGTTTGTCTTCGCAGGCCACGGCCCCGCGAGAAAAAGAAACCCCGTTGCATCGCTGCAACGGGGTGTGTGGTGCTACTCGGTGAACAAGATCGTGCGGGTCTTCTCGGCGCCCTCGCGGACGAGTTCAACCATCCGCTCGCCTTGGCCGATGTCTGTCAGCTTCGCGACCAACGACGGGAAGTTCTCGTCTGGCCCGATCTCGGTGGCTCGCTGCGCAGCCACGCCAGCTAGCCCCGGCTGGCCTGTGGCGTGCGCAAGCACGGCAACAGTTGCGGTGAGCTGCGCGCGCATCCCTGGCCAGCTGGTCGGGACAGCACGCATAACCTGCTCCGCGAACCGTAGGCCCGCCTGCGGGTCATCGAGCAGCGCCGCGAGCAGCGCGTCTCGCAAGCGCTTTGTAGTGAAGCATTTCAGCGCCGATCGAACAGCGCGCGTGCTCGGCTGGGTTATTCCTGCCGCCGCCTGCTCGTATTCACGCTGCAGCACGTCGGAGAACATGGGCGGGATATACGCCAGCGCGTCTTCGATGATGTCGGCGTGCTCGGCAGCGTCGATGCCGTGATCGGTGCTGTTCAACCGTGCTTCGATGTCGTCTTTGCTCGGCTCCGGGAGCTCGCCGGTGTGCTCTAGCATCTGGCGCAGCGCCGCCGATGCGGCGACCTCGCCGACAACGCCGTGGCGCGGCTCGTCGATGAGCGGATGCTGGTACACAGACCACCAGGCAGCCCCGGTGACGATCTCGGGCACTTGCACCACCCCGAGCAGCGGCGGTAGGTGCACTGCCCCGCTGGTGAGGTACGTGGCCGTCTCGTCGAAGACCGGCTGTGCAATGTCATCGCTGATCATGTACGCGATAACAGCGTCGAGTTCCAGGTGGTCGACCCACGCTGCGAACCGCTCGCGGCTCTCGGTGAGCTTCTCCACTGCTTCGTCCAGGTCGAACCGTGCGACCGGGCCGAGGCGGACGGTGTCGACGCCCTCGTCGTCGACGAAGAACGCGAGGATCAGCGAGTTGTTCGGGTAGAACCCGAGGATGCCGGGGAGGTTCGCGAGGATCTCGCCGTGGGATGCAAGCGTGTGAGAATGGGTGGACATGGCAGTGCTCCTTTGCACGAATACGGGGTGTATGTGGTCAATCCCGTATTCGGCCCGGCTCTGCCGGTCGCAGGCGTATCCCAGCAGTGCAGCACTCATGTGTGCCGAGCGTCGCTAGCGCAGCCTGATGCCTTCTCGCCGGGTGCGAGCGCTAGCGACGCAGCCTGTGCTTAAGCGTCGGCTTCGATGCGCTTGAGAGCGCGATAGATCGTCGGCCGCGAGACGTTAAAGGTGCGCGCTACAGCGCTGACGGACTTGCCGCCGTCGATAAGCTCCTTGGCCATCTGCGCCTGCTCAGCGCTGAGCTTCGGCTTGGGGCCGGCGACCCTGCCCTGTGCGCGGGCGTGCGCCACGCCCTCACGGGTGCGCTGGACAAGCAGGTCACGCTCCCACTCGGCAAGACTTGCCATGACGTTGATAACCACCTTGTCGGTGGGCTTCGACGTGTCCAGCGCTGGCTCCAACACCTTGACGTTGATGTCACGCTCGGCGAGGTCAGCGATGGTGTTCACGGTGTCCGCGAGGCTGCGGCCGAGCCTGTCCAAGCGCGTGACAACGAGCGTGTCGTCGGGGCGCATGTACGCCAGCGCGTCATCAAGACCAGGCCGTTGCCAGTTGGTGCCGGAGATGGTGTCTGAGTAGATGTGGTCCGGGTCGCAGCCAGAGCCTGAACGCTCAGATGACTTCGAGCCTGACTTCTAGCCTGGAACCGCTGGTAGAAGTAGCTGTATCTGAGGCAATGTCGAAAGAGCCTAAGAGCCTGCACGAGGCAGCAGAAGCCTCTAAGAAGGCTCGCAGCGCTCTGCTCCAGGAGAAGGAGTCCAACGAAAAGCTGCTGGAGGAGATACGCGCAGAACGCAAGCAGTATAACGACGATATGGAAAAGTCGAACACGAACTTTATTAAGGCCTGCATGTCTGCCTCGTGGATTGCAGCCAGTGTTCTCTTCGTTGCTATCGCACTCGTTGCTGTCGGAGCCTTGGGGAACGGGCTGCTAAGTATGCTCGGCATACCCGACGGCGTGTCTGCCTTGTGGGGTCACGTCCAGGAGGCCAACGGCATCGGCCCAACACTGGGCTGGTTGGCGTTAACACTTATCGTCATAGGGGTTCTTATAGCGCTTATGACCTGGATGTTGTCCCAGGCTGCGCCGGGTATTGCTCACTTAGTCGAGGAATACCGTCGCAATCACCCGAGGAAAGAAACGAACCACTAACTAGAACACGTGCACCGTAAAAAGTAAAAATCCCCACAACACAGCGTAGCGGTTAACCGCTACGCTTCTTTTATGCTCTTCCTATGCCCCAACTTTGCAACAGCACCAATAAACTGGCGCCCCGGTTATAAGTTGGGGCGCCAAGTCGATGTGCTCGAGTCGGGGGATGTTAGTGGCCGGTGCCAAGCCGGCCAGACAGGCGGTTCAGCCGGTCCTGACTGGGACCGTCGAGCCCGATAATGGACACGGTTTTGCCTCTGTCCTGGAACTTCTGCGTAATCGCGTCAAAGGTCGCGACCGTGGAGGCATCCCAGATCTCCGCCTCAGTGAGATCAATAGTGATATGACGGGCAGAATCGGTGTAATCAAAGCGATAAACCAGGTCATTGCTTGATGCCCAAAACAACTGGCCATGCACCCGGTAGGTACGAGTATCAATCTCTCCATCGCCGTCGCCGTCGATCTCGGAGACCTTTTCAATGGAAGCGATATGTGCCATCCGACGGGCGAACATGATCATCGCGGTGACCACACCCAACACCACACCAATGGCCAGGTTGCTGGTGGCTAGGGTGGCAATAATCGTCACGGCCATAACAATGGTCTCAGAGACCGGCATGAGTTTAAGGGTGCGTGGATGCACCGAGTGCCAGTCGATGGTGCCGACCGAGACCATGATCATGATTGCCACCAGGGCAGCCATCGGGATCATGCCAACGATGTCGCCCAGTGCCAGGACCAGGACCAGCAGGAACACACCGGCTAACAGGGTGGATAGGCGGGTACGTGCCCCGGATTCGCGGACGTTGATCATGGTTTGACCGATCATCGCGCAGCCACCCATGCCGCCGAAGAAACCGGAGGCAATATTAGCCACCCCCTGTCCCCAGGATTCACGAGTTTTATCGGAATGAGTGTCGGTGATGTCATCGACGAGCTTGGCGGTCATCAACGATTCCATGAGACCGACCACGGCCATGGCCAGGGCATAAGGCGCGATGATCTGCAGGGTCTCCAACGTCCACGGCACGTTCGGAATAAACAGGGACGGTAAGGTCTCCGGCATCTTGCCCATGTCCGAGACCGTCGGGACAGTCAAACCGGCGGCAATGACCAAACCGGTGAGCACGATAATCGTGACCAGCGGGGCGGGGATCACACTGGTGAGCTTGGGGAAGAAAATCATGATCACCACACCCAAGCCGACGAGTGGGTAGACTATCCAAGGCACATCAATGAGGTGTTCGAGTTGGGCGGTGAAAATCATAATGCCCAGTGCATTGACGAAACCCAGCATCACCGATCGGGGGATAAAACGCTGAAGTTTCGCCACACCGAGGGCGCCGAGCACGATTTGTAGGACACCGCCCAACAGGACGGTGGCGATGAAATAATCCATCCCGTAACCACGCGCCACAGGAGCAATGACTAGGGCAATAGCCCCGGTGGCGCCGGTGATCATTGCCGGGCGGCCACCGGTAAAGGCGATCGCAATGGCCATGACTACCGAGGAAAACAGACCCATGGCTGGGTCAACACCGGCAAGGATGGAAAAGGCAATGGCCTCAGGGATCAGCGCCAGGGATACCGCCAGTCCGGCCAGAATCTCTATACGGATACGGGCGGGGGAAGAAAATGCGTAACGGAAGGATGCGATGATCCCGGTAGGGGCATCAGCGCCGTCTGGACTCAGGAGGGGGCGGGGGGCCGCCGTGCTAGTTTCAGTCATAGATGTCCAATCTTTGAGGGGATAGGTAACTGGGCGAACGCCCGAAAGGAATCCAACCCTCTAGTAACTTTAGGTTTGGTGATGGTGGTCATGGTAGCGGGAGTTTTACTCAACCGCCAACCCAGGCACAGGAACCCGTGGGCAACATCACCGTGAAGGAGAACAGGCAATGCAAAACAGTAATTTCAAGATCGGCGAGGTCGTTGACCAGACGGGGTTGTCGATTCCCACCTTGCGTTATTATGACAACGTCGGCCTGATTACCCCATCGGGGCGTAGCCCTGGTGGGTTCAGGCTTTATAGTGAGGCTGATGTACGTCGTGTTTTGCTGGTGCGACGGATGAAACCGCTGGGGTTTACTCTGGATCAGATGCGGGAATTCCTGGAAGCTGCGGAGATTCTTCATAGTTCAGATGGCGGGCAGGACAGTGATACCGCACAGCAGGCACGGAGTAATGCCAAGGCCACCCTTGCCGACATTCGTGAGGAGACGCGCACCCGCTACGAAAAGCTACGCAAGCAAATTGCCTACGCTGAGGAATTCCTCGATCTGGTCAACACCCTGGTACCCTAAACTGCCCCCATCCTTCGCAGGGAGAAAAAGACCATCGTATTGAATGCGCTCTGTCGAATCGCGTTCCAGATGAAGTGGACGAACGCCCGCGGCCTCTCCGGAGTGGATGGCGATAGTACAGAGGACTTCTGAAATCCGTGCAGACGACTCCTCAAAACGACACAGTCATCCAAGGTCACAAAATCGAAAATTGTCACTTAACCCCATCACTTCCAAACCGGCTTAAGTGACAAAATGCCATCGCTAAAGTCCCGATTTGAGTCCCAGGACGTGCGCCTTAAGAGAAATAACTAAAGCCCCTACCAGTGTTTCTCCTGGTAGGGGCTTGGAAGTTGGTAGCGGGGGCAGGATTCGAACCTACGACCTCTGGGGTAACAAGAGCCGTGTCATACTTCCTGCGAACGCCACGGTTGAGCAGTGTCGCCCCCGATACACGAAGGCAGATCTCCCCCGAACTGCCGGCTCCCGTGGCGTTCCTTCGTAAGAGCTTTGCGCGCCGCAGCGCATGCGCGCGATTGTTGACGTGTCACACACTGCAACCTAGTTCCACACGATCTGCACCGATTCAGGGTTAAAGGTCTTGGTGCCGCGCACGCCACGGCGCAGGCGCACCTGGCACAGGGTATTGATGACTCGGCGCTGCACGGCAAGCTCTGCGTTGTCGAAGGCATCCACGGGCGAGGCGTAGCCGGTTGTGTCGAGCAGCGCCGATGCGCCAGCAAGACGGGCACGGCGCGTTTCGAGTTTCTCGATCTGCGGCTCATAACGGTTTCGCGCGCGCTTGAGGTCACGGGCCTCGATAAGCTCCTCATCGTAGTCAGCCTGGACGCGGGCGAGCTTTGCGCGAAGCTCAGCGAGTTCGTCGTCGATGGCGTTGACCTCGTCGTCGTCCACAGTCGGCAGCAGGTCCGCCAGGTCGTCACGGCCAAGGCGGGCGCGGATCACGGCGAGCACAAAATCATCGACGCTATGTGTGCGCACTAATCCACAGGCGGCGCAGCGGTAGCGGTCGGCATGTGTGCGCACGGGGTTGCCACACTCGTCGCAGACATACAGACCCGAGCCGAGATGGCGGCGAGTGTTCCGGCGCTCCTTGTTGGTCAGCCGGTCGGGATCGTCGAGCACGTTCTGCACGCGCCACCACAGATCTGGTGTGACGATCGGCTCCCACTGCCCTTTCACCGGCTCGCCGGTATCGGGGTCGCGGACGATATGCGTGACACGGCGGTATTTGTTCTTCACGCCTTTGCGCTTGGCCTTCTTATAAGTGGAGTAACCCGCATACACGGGGTTGCGCAGGATCGAGTGCAACGACGTGTAGGCCCACGGCTGCGCGTCGGGAACCGGCTTTTCTTCCTGGCCTTCAGCGCGGCGTCGAGCGTTGCGCTCTGTGACCACGGTGTACATATGGCGCGGCGTGGTCGGGATATCCGGCAAGCCCGGTTGATCGACCCCAGATAAGGCGCGCGCAATGTCGCGCATGGAGTTGCCCCTCTCGACAGCGCGGAACATACCGAGCACGGCGGCGGCTTCGGATGGAATGATCTCGCCGGTGGAGGTGTAGCCGATAGGGCGCACACCGCCGGAGTACCAGCGGCCCTGCTCGGCGCGTTGCTGTTGCGCACGAGACTGGCGCATGCTCTTTCGCTCGATCTCGCCGCGTGCCACGGCTGCTTTGATGCGCGCGTACATTCTGCCGCCGTCGGTGGCAAGGTCAGCATCACCGTTCGCAGTGACGAGTTTCAGCCCCTGCTCCTCTGCCCTGTCGATCCACTCTTCGAGCTGCCAGGGCTGCCGTGTGAGGCGGTCGAGGTCCCAGCAAATGATCGCGTCGATCTCGCCGCGCTCAAAGGACGCCACCATCGCGTCGTAGTCGGGGCGGTCCACGTCCTTCTTCGACGCGGAGATCGACTGATCGACGTAGGTATGCACGACGTCCCAGCCGCGTTGCTCGGCAAGGGCTTCGCAGTCCTGGCGCTGCCGGTCGATGGCGAGGCCGTCCATGGCAGCATCGAGCGAGATACGGAGGTAAATAGCAGCACGTGTTGTCATGCCGCTAACACTAGCGCGCCTCAGGTTACATTGAAACGAAACTCCACCACGTCACCGTCGTGCATGATGTAGTCCTTGCCCTCCTGGCGGACCTTGCCCTTGGCCTTCGCTTCAGCGATTGAGCCGGCCTCAACCAAGTCATTGAAGGACACAATTTCAGCCTTAATGAAGCCACGCTCGAAATCAGTGTGAATCACGCCGGCAGCCTGCGGGGCCGTAGCACCCTTCGGAATGGTCCAGGCGCGAGACTCCTTCGGGCCAGCGGTCAGGTAAGTCTGCAGACCAAGAGTGCGGAAACCAGCGCGAGCAAGCGAATGCAGACCCGGCTCGGTCTGGCCAATTTCAGCCAGGAGCTCATTGCGGGATTCCTCATCCAGCTCCAGAAGGTCCGACTCAGCCTTGGCGTCGAGGAACACACAGTCCGCCGGTTCCACAGCAGCGGCCAGATCCGCGCGGCGGTCCTCGTCGGCAAGCACTTCCTCATCAGCGTTGAAGACGTAGAGGAACGGCTTTGCGGTGAGCAAGTGCAGCTCGCGCAGAGCAGAGAGCTTCACGTCATCGGAAGCTGCGAAGAGAGTGCGTCCCTCTTCCAGCACAGCGAGAGCCTGCTTGACGGCTTCAACCTCACCGACCTTTTCCTTATCCTTCTTGGCTTCCTTTTCCAGACGCGGCAGCGCCTTCTCAATAGTCTGGATATCAGCCAGGATGAGCTCGGTTTCAATCACACCGATGTCAGAGGCCGGGTCAACCTTGCCGTCGACATGCACGACATCATCATCATTGAAGACACGGACGACCTGACAGATAGCGTCAGCCTCGCGGATGTTGGCGAGGAACTTGTTACCAAGACCTTCGCCCTCCGATGCACCCTTGACGATGCCGGCGATGTCCACAAACGACACCGTAGCCGGAAGAATACGCTCGGAGCCGTAAATTTCGGCGAGCTTATTCAAACGGGGATCGGGAAGCTCCACAACGCCGACGTTCGGCTCGATGGTGGCGAACGGATAATTCGCAGCCAGCACATCGTTGCGTGTCAAGGCGTTAAACAGGGTTGACTTTCCGACATTGGGCAGACCGACGATTCCAAGTGTAAGACTCACATTGCTCATCTTACGGGCTCGGGGAGAAAGATTTGAACTCGCCCTAACTTCGTGAAGTTGCCCCCTATCCCCTCCGAACCCCCATAATGAATATGTGAGCAATAAACCCAATGAAGGCGAAGAGTGGACTGCACAGTCCGAAAAAGACGCTATCGATCACGTAATGGGATCGGAGCCTCTGCGTGTAGAACAGTCTCTGTCTATCCCCTCCGATGCCCATAAGTCAGCGGCAACGCAGCCGGATTTGCCGGAAGATGCTGAAAACCTCGATGAGCTTATGAGCGAAAATGACTCCGAGTCCATCGACCGCGCCGACGTCATTGGCGAGGGTGCCCGGTGGTTCGCAGGTTGGTGCCTGCGTTTCCTCATCACCGCAGCGGCGCTGTACGTCAGCGCTATGATTCTGGGAAAGATTTGGGCTGGCGTTCTGCCGATTCTGTTGGCCCTGATTGTCTCCACGGTGCTGGCTCCGCCCGCAGTGTTCCTGATGAAGCACCGCTGGCCCCGCGCGCTCTCCGCACTGACGGTCATCCTAGGCGCGCTGGCGGTGCTTGGCGGCGTTGTCGCGGTCCTCGCACCGACTGTGCAGTCGCAGTTCCCAGAATTGCGTCGCCAGTTCACCGACGGCATCCAAGAAGTCCAGAACATCATTCAGGCCCCACCATTTAACGTCAAGGATGAGCAGATTCTCGATGCTCTGGACCAGGGGTCCACATGGCTTCAGGAGCGCTCCGGCGATATCGCCAACACAGTCTTCCAAGGCATCTCGGTGGTCTCCTCGGTCGCCGTAACCTTGATGGCAATGCTGGTTCTGACGTTCTTCTTCATCAAGGACGGCCAGGACTTCCTGCCATGGCTCCGCCGCCTGACCGGACGTCGCCTCGGCTGGCATCTCACGGAGGTACTCACCCGCTCCTGGAACACGCTGTCGGGCTACATCCGCACGCAGGCTATCGTTTCGCTTATCGACGCGGTCTTCATCGGTGCTGGTCTTGCGATTTTGAATGTGCCGCTGGCAATGGTTCTGGCCGTGGTGACTTTCTTCGCTGGCTTCATTCCTATTGTCGGTGCTTTCACCGCCGGCTTCATTGCAGTGGTAGTCGCACTTGTTGCCAACGGCCTGACCACAGCAATCTTTGTCTTGCTCATCATCATTGCCGTCCAGCAGATTGAGGGCAATATCCTCTCCCCGATTCTGCAGTCCAAGGCTATGGACCTGCACGCCGCAATCGTCCTGCTGGTGGTTCTGCTCGGTGGCGGTATCTTCGGCATCATCGGCGCCTTCCTCGCGGTGCCAGTCACTGCAGTCGTCGCGGTCTGGTTCCGCTACCTCGGCGACCTCACAGATTTGCGTACGGGTGACAAGACCGCAAAGGATATCGAGTTCGCCACGGATGCCGGATCGATCTCCGGCATTCAGATTGAAGCTGCCGGCCGTGCGATGCGCGACCGACTGGCTTCGTTCCGCCTGGGCAGTGACGACTCCGACAGCTCTGCAGAGAGCGCCGTGAAGGCAGATGCTCGCACCGCCGGTAAGGTTTCCCCCGATGCTGGTCCGACCAAGCAGGAAGAGGGAACGATGACCAAGGCCTTCCATAAAGTCTCTGAAGTGGTCTCCGGGTCTTTCTCTAAGAAAAAGAAGTAAGGCGAAATTTTAAGACACGGGCGAGCCCACATACCGGGCTTGCCCGTATTATCACTAATAACCGGTAGGATACGCATTCGTGTCGAACAGATCAGCAATAACCCGTAAAGGCAGTGGGAACAAACCCCTGCTTCCACGCGTGCCAATGTTTGTGCCGCCGTTGCTGATGCTTCTGGCCGGCGTTTTTGGTTTGCTCTTTTCTGTTCCCAACGGTTCGCTTGGCAAGCCCTACTTCATTGCTTTTGCCGTGGCTGCTGTGGCCGGAACACTGTTGGTGGTTCCTCGCGGTCTGGTAGTTACCGTCGCTCAAATCCCTATTTTGTTCGCGCTTGTCACCTTTTTCACAGCGTGGTTTACCGGTTCTCTCGCCGATCCCGAAAATGGTGGCGCGACCGCGACGACCTCTAAACGCGCTCGCCTGGTGACCTCCGCATATCCCATCATCCAGCAGTTCCCGTGGCTGCTGATCTTGATGATTATCTGTGTCATCATCGCAGTGTGGCGTTACCTCGAAATCACCCGCACCCAGGAGAAATCCCTCAACACCCAGCGCAAGGCCGCTAAACAACGCCAGCACCGTGACGAAGCCGCTGTCGAATCCAGCTCTCAGGTTCGCCGTCGTCTCGCCGAATCTGATCGCCGCGTAGCTTCTCGCTCTCAGGAACGCCCTGCTTCACGACGTCCCGCTGCGGACATTATCCGAGATGCCGAAGCTCGCCGCCAGGCGCGCCAGCAGGCTGCACGCTCTCGGCAGGAGACTTCTCGTTCTGGTGCCCGACCGGCAGCGAGCGCCAGCTCGGCATCGCGCAACGCCGAGCAACTGCGTGAGCGACCAGTTGACCGCTCTGGGGAGCGCGCCCAGCAGCGCTCGAATTTCGCCCAGCGGGCCCAGCAGCCAACATCCCGTTGGCAGTCTCGCCCGCATCCGGGCCAGGCGCAGTTCACTCAGGATTCCACTTCGCCAAACTCGACCAGACAGCAGCCTCGTCGTCCGATTGAACGGCCAAACGCACCGCAGCGGCCAACGCAGGAGTTTCCCCGTCGTCAAGCGGCAGGAACGGCACGGATGTGGGGAGAACAGTCTTCGCCGGAGTCTCGGTCCGAAAAGCCTCAGCAGAGTCCCGCACGCCCGGGGAGCAACCACCGTCGCACCGAGGAGTGGCCACCGCGACAGCAGCGCCCTCGCCAGGAACGCATAACCGGGCGCGATAGCAGGTCTCGTTACCGCAAGTAGCTCGGGCTTGCACTTTTACCGTCACAGTTGCCCACAGGCAGATTTAGCCTGTGGGCAACGTGCGTTTATTAGCAGGGCGATCCGCACCATCGTGTAAGTGTTGATGTATGTCGAAATTGGAAACGTCGGCCGAGAAACCGGTTCAGGTTCGACGCCTGAACCAGTTAGTCAAGGACTACATTGAGCGCCTTGGACAGATTTGGGTAGAGGGGGAAATCGCCCAGGTCAACTCCAAGCCGAGCTGGAAGCTCTCTTACATCACTCTGCGTGACACCTCCGCGGAGTTTTCGGTGTCGGTGACTTGTTCTACGGCGGCTCTGCGCAATAATCCGTTGCGCAACGGCGACCGCGTAGTGGTTTTGGGCAAGCCTGCGTTTTATGCCGGGCGGGGGCAGTTTTCCCTGTGGGCTACGGAGTGGAGGCCCGTGGGGTTGGGGCAACTATTGGCGCGGCTGGAACAGCTGCGCCAGGCGCTAGCGGCGGAAGGACTTTTTGATCCACGGCTGAAACGCCCTCTGCCCTACCTCCCCAACAAGATCGGGTTGATTACTGGTCGCGGTTCGGCGGCTGAACGCGATGTGCTTTCGGTCGCGGGTGCCCGCTGGCCCGAAGTGGATTTCCGGGTAATCAACACAATTGTGCAGGGCGCCAAGGCTGTTCCGGAGATTATTGAGGCGCTTGCACAGCTCGACGCCGATCCGGAGGTTGATGTCATCATCGTCGCCCGTGGCGGTGGCAGTGTCGAAGATTTGCTGCCTTTTTCAGATGAGGCTCTGATTCGTGCGGTGAGTAAGGCGACAACACCGATGGTTTCTGCAATCGGGCACGAGCCGGATACTCCGCTGTTGGATTACGTCGCTGATTTACGTGCTGCCACACCGACGGATGCAGCAAAGAAAACAGTGCCCGATGCTGCGGAGGAACGCCGCCTCATTGCACAGCTGCGTGAGCGCTCCTCGGCATCCCTGCGGCGATGGGTTGACCGTGAAGTAGCTACTCTGAGGGATTTAACGTCGCGGCCGGTACTGCGCGATCCGCTCACTCCCATCCGCGTGCGTGAAGAGTTTGTCACGGCGCAGGTCGATCGGCTACGTTTTCTCATCCACCGCAGTCTGGAACGTGAGGAAGCCGTGGTATCGGGATTGCGCGGCAAGGTTTCAGCACTTGGCCCCTCTGCCACACTCGCTCGCGGCTATGCCATCGTGCAGGCACAATCGGCTACTCAGCCGGAACCACAGATTGTGACCTCTATTGCAGATGCTCCGATGGGTTCCCAACTGCGAATTCGCGTCAGTGACGGCTCCATCTCTGCAGCGACGCTAGCTACGAAGCCGGCGAATTAGTAAGCAATGACTTTTCCAACTTTGAATCTTTAACTACTAGATGTAAAGGACGTATTCGCTAATGAATGACAATGTTTTCGGCGCGGGTCAGGCTCCCTCTTCGGAGGAACAGGTACCGGTGGAGAACCTGAGCTACGAGCAGGCTCGAGATGCGCTGGTAGAGACCGTCAAGCTCCTAGAACTCGGACAGATGAGCCTGGATGAATCCCTGGCGCTGTGGGAGCGAGGCGAGGCGTTGGCCCGCCGCTGCGAGGAGCATTTGGCTGGCGCCCGGGCAAAGGTTGAAGCCGCCTTGGCCAGCAAGAATCAGGATGTCTCGGCTTCTGCCGAGAATGTGGGCGATGAGGACTAAAAAGAGACGAGAAACGATCGTCAGTTCATATCGTTTCTCGTCTCTTCGCTGATAGCTGAGTTCAGCTATTTTATGGCCCTAGTCGGGATTACCGCTCCAGGTGAGTGCTCGACTCGGCCTACTTTGCTGGTGCCGACGGCATCTCGGACGCAGTCGGCTGCGGCCGTGACGAATCCGGCATTGTCGCGTCCGGATCAATTGGCTCGGCCTTCTGCATAGCCGCCGCCAACTGTGTGAACTCCTCGTCGTTGGCAGTGCCCTCGATAATTGCGCGGGAGCCACCGAGGTCCCCAACCCATACGCGACGCACGTTGTCCTCAGCCGGCTCATACTTAGTCCAGGTTGTACCTTCCACGTCAGTAGTACCGTCCCGGAGACGGTTCTTACCATCATCCGGCAGCTGACCTGCTTCCGCATCTGTTTGCGTGACCTGAATGAATGCTCCGCTAGCGGTGACATAGCCAATAATGGTCGTCTGCTTCCCCGCTGCCATACCCGCGCGGGTCGAGTTTGAAGTCCAGCCCTCAGGCACCTTCGGCAGGCGAACTGGATAGTCCACGCGCCGAGCCTCCATGTTCACGAATGGGGCGGCATCGACCTCGCGCACCGGACCGTTTTCCGGCTTCCCGGGGTTAAAACTGCACAGGCCGGTAAAGCCGATGGTGACAGCCACCGCAAGAAACATCACCACGAGGGTGAGAACCATGTCTCGACTGTCCTGCAAAATCCTAGGTTTCTCATTCGCCACGCGCTCAAGTATGCCAAAGGCCTCGCAACGAACCTAGTCATCAGTCGCATCCGCACAGCTGCGGCTAGCAATACTTGATGACGGACGCTGTCGACGTCGTCAAGCGAACTGACGCCGGAACAAACTTTTGATACCCGCATGATGTGGGGGTTTAGCCCTGAAGCTCCCCCCACTTTGGCGCTGCGTCCACCCCCGAACATGAAAAAGGTGGAACACTAGTAACAGATGCAATGGCGCTCAAAAGGACGCGCCAAACATCGATATATAGAAATTGTTGCAGCGCTAAACCCCAGTTTCCTGGCGTGGCGTCTCCCAGCACATTCTCAAACCTCAAAAGAGTTCTAAAAAACGACGGAAGGGCCAGAAGTCAATGAACGCCTCGAATCCTGAAGCACCAGATCGCAACCTTGCGATGGAGCTCGTCCGAGTTACTGAGTCCGCTGCATTGGCGGCTGGTCAGTGGGTCGGTCGTGGTCAGAAGGAAAAGGGCGACGGCGCTGCCGTCGATGCCATGCGTCAGCTCATCAACACCGTGGCTATGAACGGTGTCGTTGTTATTGGCGAGGGCGAAAAGGACGAAGCCCCGATGCTGTTCAACGGCGAAAAGGTCGGCAACGGCCAAGGTCCGGCCGTTGACATCGCGGTTGACCCGATTGACGGCACGACTCTGATGGCAGAGGGCCGCCCGAACTCTATCGCTGTTCTTGCTGCTGCAGACCGCGGTTCCATGTACGACCCGTCGGCTGTGTTCTACATGGATAAGATTGCTGTTGGCCCGGAGGCTGCCGGCAAGATTGACATCGAGGCTCCAGTTGAGCACAACATCAAGGTCGTTGCTAAGGCCAAGGGGCTGCGTCCGGAAGATGTCACTGTTGTCGTGCTGGATCGCCCGCGCCACGCTGACATGATTCGTGACATCCGCGAAGCTGGCGCCAAGGTTCGACTGATTGGCGATGGTGACGTTGCTGGCGCTGTTGCCGCAGCTCAGAACACGAACTCGGTCGATATCATGATGGGCGTCGGCGGCACCCCAGAAGGTGTCATCACCGCATGCGCCATGAAGTGTATGGGCGGCGAGATCCAGGGCAAACTGCATCCGCGCGATGAGGCTGAAATTAAGAAGGCTCTCGACGCTGGGCACGATCTTTCTCGTGTTCTGACCACCGATGACCTGGTCGCATCCGACAACTGCTACTTCGTTGCCACTGGTGTCACCAACGGTGACATGCTGCGCGGTGTCGCTTACCGCGGTAACGGCGCGTGGACCCGCTCGCTGGTTATGCGCTCCAAGTCCGGCACCATTCGTCGCATCGAGGCTTTCCACTCCCTGGAGAAGCTGCGCAAGTACGCCAGCATCGACTACGGCAAGGGCGAGATGCCTGACATCGATCTGTAAGTAACTACCCCTTTAGTGGTGCCCTCAGGGCACCACTTTTTTAACAAACTGATTCATACTTGAAGACGAATGCGCTAACGGTTCTGCATCGCATGAAAATTGCATGCGCAATGAGGGGCCGTTCTGCGCGCACTCAAGTTCCCCTAACTGAAAGAGGCAACGAATGACAGAGCAGCAGTTCCGCATCGAGCACGACACCATGGGCGAGGTTAAGGTTCCGGTTAATGCCCTGTGGCGCGCACAGACTCAGCGTGCAGTTGAGAACTTCCCGATTTCCGGCCGTCCGCTGGAGTCTGCACAGATTCGCGCTATGGGTCTGCTGAAGGCAGCTTGCGCCATCGTCAACAAGGAGCGCGGCCTGCTGTCTGCTGAGCAGGCAGATGCCATCGTCGCCGCTGCCAAGGAAATTGCCGAAGGCAAGCACGATGCTGAGTTCCCGATTGACGTCTTCCAGACCGGTTCGGGCACTTCTTCCAACATGAACACCAACGAAGTCATTGCGTCCATCGCAAAGGCCAACGGCGTTGAGGTTCACCCGAATGACCACGTCAACATGGGTCAGTCTTCCAACGACACCTTCCCGACTGCCACTCACGTCGCAGCAACCGAGGCAGCTGTCAAGGACCTCGTCCCGGGACTGAAGGTTCTGCAGGAGTCCCTGGCTAAGAAGGCCAAGGAATGGGAGACCGTTGTTAAGTCCGGCCGCACTCACCTGATGGACGCTGTCCCGGTGACCCTGGGTCAGGAGTTCTCCGGTTACGCTCGCCAGATTGAGGCTGGCATTGAGCGCATCGAGGCCACCCTGCCGCGTCTGGGCGAGCTGCCAATTGGTGGTACCGCTGTTGGCACTGGCCTGAACACCCCGGCGGACTTCGGCGCCAAGGTCACCGCTGAGCTCGTCGAGCTGACCGGCATCAAGGAGCTGCGCGAGGCTCAGAATCACTTCGAGGCTCAGGCTAACCGCGACGGCTTGGTTGAGTTCTCCGGCGCTATGCGCACCGTTGCAGTCTCCCTGAACAAGATCGCTAACGACATCCGCTGGATGGGCTCCGGCCCGCTGACCGGTCTTGCTGAGATTCATCTGCCGGACCTGCAGCCGGGTTCCTCCATCATGCCGGGCAAGGTCAACCCGGTTCTGTGTGAGACCGCTACCCAGGTCGCAGCGCAGGTTCTGGGCAACGACACCGCTGTTGAGTTCGCGGGCGCTAACGGCGCATTCGAGCTGAACGTCTTCATCCCGGTCATGGCACGTAACGTGCTGGAGTCCGCTAAGCTGCTGGCGAACACCGCACGCGTCTTCGCCGAGAAGCTGGTTGACGGCATCGAGCCGAACGTTGAGCGCATGAAGACTCTGGCTGAGTCTTCCCCGTCGATTGTGACCCCGCTGAACTCCGCCATCGGCTACGAGAACGCAGCTAAGGTCGCTAAGACTGCTCTGAAGGAAGGTAAGACCATCCGTCAGACTGTTATCGACATGGGCTTCGTCGACGGCGAGAAGCTGACCGAGGAAGAGCTGGACAAGCGCCTCGACGTGCTGGCAATGGCCAACACTGATCGTGACTAGTTCTTTCTGAACTCGAAGGTGTGAGAGCACCTTACGCATAAGACCCCGTAGTCTCACTTCGCTGAAAGACTTCGGGGTCCTTTGTTTTGGTACTCCCCATTCGCAATGATCGGAGAGTGACTTCGTGCCCCCCCCATTCGACCCCTGCCATACTGCCGGGGATGCGCCCTGCGGCAAACTTTATGTTGATTAGTCAACTTGCCACCACATTGCACTCGGTGTAACTTTACACCTTGTGCAAATTGATGAAAAAGCTTCTCCCAGATTGGACCCGGGCGAACGTCCCGAGTGCAGTCTCCGGGAGCTCAAAAGGTTTCAAACACACTGCGCTTTGGCCGATGCCGCGACCGCTCTTGTGTTGGATCGCGGATACGACCACGTCAGCATCGAAGACATCTGCCAGCGGGTCAATATCAGTCGACGCACATTCTTCAATTACTTCGACTCCAAGGATCAATCCATCTTCGGCAACGGCATCATGTCATTCGATGCTGACGATGAAGAGACATTCCTCGCCCAAACCCACCAAGACCCCATCGCGGACATGCTCGATTTCATTGAGCAAAAGCAGCGATCCCAGCTACTCCGATATAAAGAGCTAGGGGCAACCGAGGAATTTCACCGCATGCTCAAGGAGCGTATCCGCGAGATTTTGCTCAATGAGCCAAAGCTCTCGACGGTTGTCATTTCCAATTTTGGCAGCTCAATGCGCCGCGTCCGGTCCGCATTTGAGCGCTATTTCGAGATGAATCCACAGTCGCGCACGCACCCCGAGCTGCCCGTCGGGCACGAGGTAGCACTGTCGGTCGGTTTCGTCCGCGAATGCGTGCTCTACTCATCGGCTCATCGGGACGAATTCACAACAGACACACCGCTTCACGACGCCGCCGACGTCGTTAAGAATTTTTGGAGGAGGAATAGTGACAGCTAGCAACACCACCACTCAAGGCCAAACCGACACCACGGTTTCTGACAACAAGTCCCACTTGGGAATCATCTTCTTCGCGCTCATTCTCACTATGCTGATGAGCTCGCTGGGGCAGATGATTTTCGCCACCGCCCTGCCGACCATTGTCGGCGAGCTCGGCGGAGTTGACCACATGTCGTGGGTTATTTCTGCATTCCTGTTGGCACAGACTGTGGCGATGCCGATTGTCGGCAAGCTCGGTGACATGATTGGGCGCAAGGGCCTGTTCATGATGGGCATCGCTCTGTTCATAATCGGTTCCGTCATGGGTGCAGTCACCAGCTCCATGAGCCTGCTCATCGCCGCCCGCGCTTTTCAGGGATTTGCGGGCGGTACATTGATGGTTTCCTCACAGGCCATCCTGGCCGAGGTTATTCCCGCACGCCAGCGCGGTAAGTACATGGGCATCATGGGTGCTGTGTTCGGCCTGAGTTCCGTGCTGGGACCAGTACTGGGAGGCTGGTTCACCGACGGCCCGGGCTGGCGCTGGGGTCTGTGGATCAACGTCCCAATGGGCGTGGTTGCACTATCGGCAGCTGCGGCCTTCCTGAAGCTGCCCCGACGCCAGCGCGAAGGAAACTTCGACTACATCGGTACGACGTTCTTGACCGCTGCTGCCTCGACGCTAATTCTCACCACCACGTGGGGCGGTACACAGTACGACTGGAACTCCGGGATCATCATCTCGCTTATCGTTGCCTCTGTCGTTTCCTGGGTGCTGTTCTTCCTCACTGAGACTCGCGTTTCCAACCCACTGATTCCGACGCACTTGTTTAATAACCGGAACTTCGTGCTCACGACTGTGTCGGGCCTCATTCTGGGTATCGCGATGTTCGGCACTATGGCCTATATTCCGACCTACCTGCAGATGGTGCACTCAATGTCACCGACCGCTGCAGGTTTGATGATGACGCCGATGATGGTCGGCATGCTGCTCACCTCAATTGGCGTTGGCCAGATTGTTTCGCGGACTGGTAAGTATCGCTTCTACCCCTTCGTCGGCCTGATGATTATGGCTGTCTCCCTCTATTTGCTGTCCACGCTGGAGACCACCACCCCACTGTGGCAGGTTGGTGTTTACCTGTTCATCATGGGCTTCGGCCTGGGAACCGGCATGCAGGTTCTGGTTCTCATCGTGCAGAACTCCTTCCCGGTCGCCATGGTCGGTACCGCTACCGCTGCGAATAACTTCTTCCGCCAGATTGGTGGTGCGGTCGGTTCCTCCATTGTGGGGTCGATTTTCATCCACCGGATGAAGGACCTGGCAGGCGAACGCGTTCCGGCGGCTGTCGAACAAATCAAGGCCGCATCACCGGAGGCTGCAGCGGAGTTCGCAAAGCAGATGGGCCCGGAGGGCTTTTCCTCTAAGTCGATTGGTTCACTGACGCCGCAGGTACTGGATAGTATGCCGGCGCCAATCCATGAAGCGCTGATCTCCAGCTACAACGATGGTTTGACGCCGATTTTCTTGGTACTAACGCCAGTGATTATTCTGGCAGCAATCATTGTGTTCTTCGTTCGCGAGGATCCTTTGAAGGAAACCGTCGAGTAATTAATTCGCGGGAGCCACAGCTCCCGGCAGCTATGCCCCCACCTGGCCGTCGGCGCGGTCGAGCTTGTCCAGAATCGGACGGTTCGGCTCACCGGCGGCTTCTGCTTCTTCCTGGACGCGCTTCAACGCACGCTCCTCTGGCTTTTCCAGGAGCTTTTCCAAAATAATGACATCGCGCCACTGCCCCGCCATTGGGCCGTAGGTCATCTTTGCCATGTGGTGGTAAATCCCCACTTCTCGGAAGCCAAGCTTTCGATGCAGCTTTAGCGATCCCACATTCTCCGGGAAGACCCACGAGTGAATCGACCAGCAGCCGCGCTCCGTGGCATCGTCGATAAGCTTCTGCAGCAGCGTCGCCGCCAGCCCCATGCCCTGCCCGTCAGGGTGGACGTAGATGGAGTCTTCAATGACGCCATTGAAAATCGGACGCTTGGATACCGGCGCTGCCGATGCCCAAGCCAGAATCTTGTCCGGGTTCTCTGCGTCGACGGCGACGTAACACAAATCCACTCGTTTGAGTGCGATGAATTCGTCCCACTCCGGAGCGGAGTGCTCCCACGACGCATGCCCCGTATCCAGGCCAATCTCGTAGATCTCTTGGATCTGTGGATAGTCCTCTTCACGCATCATTCGAATCGTGAAATCGCGCTTCTTTTCAGCCATAACTACAAGTGTGGCTAATTTTTTCGCGCACGTCGAACGAAACGGCAAAAATATTGTAAAAAGATTACTTTCTCTTGCGTGGTCGCCCGCTTCCGCCACCGCTTCGACGTCCGCCACGGCCACTGCGCGCATGCTTTACGACGGCCCCAGCGCGCTGCCGGCGGGCTTGCTTAGCAAGCGTCTTTTCTCGGGCAGACAACTTCTTCGGGTGCTCGTCAGACTTCCTGCGCCCCAGCTGCGTGCGTGTCGATCCCTCCCGACGCCCCTGGACAATGCCGACGAACTCCTGCCGGAGCTCGTCGTCCTCTGCTTTCGGCCACACCAACCAAATAGCTGTCCGGGACAGCGGATCTGTGGCACCTTCCTCGGCCACCAAGTTCGATGAGGCCACCGCCTTCTTCGATAGCGCCTTCAAAATCGTGCGAGGCCCCACTACGACACCTGCACCAGTGGCTGCGACAGGCAGCATCTGTCGCAGCTCGTCCGCATCCACGGAGGTCAGCAGCACAGTTTCGTCTGCCAACAGCTCCTCCGGCACGCAGTCTGTGAGGGAGAATACGTGTTCTTTTTCGTAGGCCACGCCCCAGGCTTCGTCGTAAAGCCGGATGCGATGGAGGGACTCGGGCAGCGAGCTTTCAGACTCTAACCGAACCAGCGCCATGTCAGCGGCGCCGCCGACCAGGTCGGACATCGGATCGTCGGCGGCGTGGGTGTGCAGTGTTGCCGGAATCCGATCTCTAAAGCGGCGAAACCACTTCTCGGGACTGGTGCCGGTGGCGAACACGATGCGCAGGACGGCGGATTCAGGAGTCGACATACTCCGCAAGGTTACTCGAATGGGTGCTAGCGTTGAACCCATGAAACCCCTAACCGCAGCCAAGAAACTTGGCATTTTCCTCCCTGCCACACCCGAGGAATTTCGCACTGGTGAGATTTCGCACGCGCAGTTTGCGGAACTGCAGTCCAAGCCGCCGGAGTGGCTCGCTGAGCTACGCCGCAACGGACCGCACCCGCGCCCGGAAGTTGCCCGCAAGCTGGGCATTACTATCACGGCGTTGAAGAAGAATGACATGGACAAGCCGCTGACAACGGCGGAGATTAAGGATTTGCTCGAGCAGATGCCGGAGTGGCTAGAGGCCGCTCGTGAGTCCATGGCGAAGCAGCGCGCGGAAGCCGCTGAGGCAGAGTCCAAGAAGGACGACGGCCCTGGTCGGGCTGCCGCTGAAGCTGCTCGCAACGCCGAGAAATAGCCGACACAGCAGACACAGCAGACGTCAAGGAGGTTTTCCCGTGGCCATCGACTACACCGCACATGCAATCAACCACAAGGGCAACGGTACGGTTGTCCTGATTGGCTCGCTGGGCACCACACAGGGGATGTGGGAGCCACAGGTAGCCGCTTTGAGCGAAAAGTACCAGGTCATCACGCCAGATGTCCGTGGCCATGGCGAATCCCCTATCCCCGAGGGTGAGTGGGACATGAGCCACTTGGCCGCCGACATCATCGAGGTCCTCGACGAGGAGGATGTTGACCGCGCACATTTTGTGGGACTATCCCTCGGCGGCGCTATCGCCCAGACCGTCGCACTAGAACACGCCGATCGTGTGGTCAGCCTGACGCTGTCGTCGACGGCGCCGAAATTCGGCACCCCCGAGGCCTGGCAGGAAAAGGCCGAGCTCGTGCGCGACAAGGGCACGGTCGCGCTCGCAGACACTGTCGTCCGCAACTGGTTTACCGACGAGTGCTTCGACACCACCCCTGAGCTCCCCGCCCGCTTCCGCGACATGATCGCAGATTGCCCCGATGACGGCTACATCGGCGCCTGCGGAGCACTGTCTCGCTTCGACACCCGCGAGCGCCTCGCCGAGATCACCGCTCCGACGCTGGTCATCGCCGGCAAGCAAGACACCTCTACGTCACTCGACGTCGTCACTTCGCTTCACGACGGCATCGCGGGCTCGACCATGGTCGTCATTTCGCCGGCCAAGCACCTGCTTAACCAGGAGACCCCGGAGTACTACAACTCTGCCCTGCTGGCGCACATTGATGGGATTGCCGACTAGCGCCTAATCGAAGCAATAAAAAATAAAAATGACGCGACCTGCTCGCTGTCCATTCCACAGGGACGGCGCACGGGTCGCGTCATTTTTTCGAGTGCAATTGGAGGTTGCTATGACTGCAGTGGAAGAAGCTCGGATAATCAAGGGAACCGGTCTCCACCTGATGCTCATACTAACGACCACCAGCACTAATGGGAATAAGAAAACGAGAATGTTTCGTTAATCACCCCCATGGCGACTACCTCACACACATAACCTCCACACCCCAAAGCCCCAGCGGCCCGACTAGCAGACATGACAAAAATAGCCATTCACCTGGCTTTGTAGGTTAGCATTACCTAACATTGCCGACTGTCGGCGATAGCCCGAATTCAATAGCAACCCCCAACCGCAACGGGGGTAGTTTTCTGGGAAGGCTGGGCGCAATATCCGTCGTCAAGCGATTCCACATCACCAATCGGGAAAAAACTTTTAAAAAAACAAGTGTCTCTCATCACACTCATGCATAATGGGGTACAACAGTCATAGTCACTATGACGATGAACCGAGGCCATCGCGTTTAACTGCAGCGTTTATCTGCGACGTACGAAAAGGCCTTAAGACAAAAATTCCACGACAATATTTCTAGGAGCATGTCATGAAGGACTTTCTGCCCCGTACTCACTTCGAAGAAGAGCACAACATGTTCCGCGACATGGTTCGCGGCTTCGTCGAGAAGGAAATCACCCCGAACGTAGAGCGCTGGCACAAGGAAGGTCAGCCGGACCGCGAGGTCTTCAAGAAGGCCGGTGAGCTCGGCCTGATTGGTATGTCCACTCCGGAGGCATACGGCGGCGGCGGAGAGATGGACTTCCGCTACAACCAGGTCCTGAACGAGGAGCTCTCCAACGCTGACTGTGGCTCCATCGTCGTTTCCTTCGGCGTTCTCAACGACCTGGTCGCTCCGTACCTGGCTAAGTTCGGCAACGAAGAGCAGAAGCAGAAGTACCTGGCTTCCATGAACGCCGGCGACACCATCGGCTGCCTCGCCATGACCGAACCGGGCGCAGGTTCCGACCTGGCAGGTATGCGCACTTTCGCCAAGAAGGACGGCGACCACTACGTCCTCAACGGCACCAAGATCTTCATCTCCAACGGCATGATGGCGGACTTCGCTCTCGTCGCAGCTATCACCGACCCATCCAAGGGCCGCGCTGGTGTCTCCATGTTCATCGTCGACGCCGACCTCGAGGGCTTCACCAAGGCTGGCCCGCTGCAGAAGGTCGGCTTGAAGGCTCAGGACACCGCTGAGCTCAACTTCGACAACGTCCGCGTTCCGGCCGAGAACCTGCTCGGCGAAGAGGGTGCCGCCTTCGGCTACCTCCGCACCAACCTCGCTCACGAGCGACTGACCCTGGCTTGCGGCTCTGTTGCAACTTCCCGCCGCGCCTGGACCCTCGCTTACAAGTACGCTCAGGAGCGCGAGGCATTCGGCCGTCCGATCATCCAGCACCAGGTCCACGGCCACTACCTGGCTGACATCGCCACCCGCGTCACCGCCCTGCAGGCTTTCGTTGACCAGGCCGTTATGGCTCACAACGCAGGCCAGCTGGACGAGACCGGCGCTTCCATGGCCAAGTACTGGACCACCGAGGAGCAGCAGGACATCGTTACCCGCTGTCTGCAGATGTTCGGTGGCTACGGCTTCATGCTCGAGTACCCGATCTCCACTCACTACCTCGACTCCAAGGTCCAGACCATTTACGGTGGCACCAACGAGATCATGAAGGAAATCATCTTCCGTCGCATCGCCAAGGGCGGCGCAGAGTAAATAGCGCACGTCGGCCTAGCTGATTCGACACAAACCCCGTCAGGTTTTCCTGGCGGGGTTTTTGCATGCTTGTGACTGAGGCAGCTCTTAGGGTCGGCGATTATTTACGAGGCTTGATTGGAGCTGCCCTCCCCCTGTGCCACACCCCTCACCAAAACCATTACCCCCTACAAAACTGAAACTATACAATGAGATACCTATCTCATATACTAAGATTCCATTAGGTAATGGTGATGCACTTCACCAAATTCCCTCCTAGGCCGCGCGAGCGCGTGACCGGAGATGAAGAATTGGAGTTCCAGAGGTATGAGCACAACCAACTCGACCGCTACCCCTCAGCGAAGGGAGGTGTTTTCCACCCGAGCAGCCTTCATTTTCGCCGCTATCGGCTCGGCAGTCGGGCTTGGAAACATCTGGCGTTTCCCCTATGTCGCGTATGACTCCGGCGGTGGCGCTTTCCTTATCCCCTACCTGGTCGCACTTCTGACCGCAGGTATCCCACTGCTCTTCCTCGACTTCGCCATCGGACACCGCTTCCGCGGGTCCGCACCGAAGTCGATGCGTCGCATCAAGCCCTGGGCTGAGCCAATTGGCTGGATTCAGGTCGGTATCGCCTTCTTCATTACCGTCTACTACGCCGTTATTATCGCGTGGTCCTTCATCTACGCCTGGAAGTCCATCCGCAAGAGCTGGGGCCCAGATGCCGAGACCCACTTCATGAAGGACTTCCTCCAAGTAGACACCGAGAGCGTCTTCTCTCTGGACTTCGTCCCCTCGATTTCCATCGTCCTGCTCATTGTCTGGGTACTCGTCATCGGCATTCTGGCCGCTGGTGTGGACAAGGGCATCGGCAAGGTCTCGATTATCTTCATCCCGCTGTTGACCATCCTCTTCGTCGCAGTGGTCATCTACTCCCTGACGCTCGACGGCGCTGCAAAGGGCCTGGATGCATTCTTCACCCCAGACTGGTCCGCACTGACTGACTCCAGCGTATGGATTGCCGCCTACGGCCAGATCTTCTTCTCCCTGTCCGTGGCCTTCGGCATTATGCTGACCTACGCCTCCTACCTGAAGCCACGCACGAACCTCACCGGTTCCGGCCTGGTCACCGCGTTCGCAAACTCCTCCTTCGAGGTTCTCGCCGGTATCGGTGTCTTCGCCACCCTGGGCTTCATGGCAGCGCAGTCGGGTCAGGCCGTTGACGAGGTCGCAACCTCCGGTATTGGTCTTGCCTTCATCGCATTCCCGACGGTCATCTCTGAGATGCCCAAGGTCATCGGTTCGGTCTTCGGGCTGCTGTTCTTCCTCTCCCTGGCAATCGCCGGTGTGACCTCCCTGATGTCGCTGCTCGAGGTCGTCGTCTCCGCAGTCAAGGACAAGCTGAACCTCGGCCGCGTCCAGGCCACCCTCACCGTCGGTGGCGCCATGGCCGTCATCTCGCTGCTGGCCTTCCCGACCACCTCAGGTCTGGTAACCCTCGACATCGTAGATAAGTTCACCAACAACGTCGGTATCGTCCTGGTTGCACTGCTGACCATCATCGCAATCGACTGGATCCTGCGCCGCACCAACGAGTTCGCCATGCACCTCAACGCCGTGTCCTCGTTCAAGGTCGGCACCATGTGGCAGATCTTCGTCGGAAACATCACGCCGGTCATTCTCGCCGTCATCCTGTTCCAGGAGCTCATTGGACTTTTCCAGGAAAACTACGAAGGCTACTCCGACACCCAAATCGACATCTTTGGCTGGGGTGTCATCGGCGTGATTCTCATCGGCGCTCTGATTATGGCCATCCTGCCTTGGCGCGGCCAACACCGTCTCGATGGCCCTCCGGGCTCGGACTTCGGTGTGACGCCAGATTTCAAGCGGTCCTCACACCTGCCACGCAAGCACACTCCGGAAACCGAGGAGGTTTAAGCCAAATGTCCGGTATCGCAATTGTCATGATGGCACTGTTCATCATCGTCATCTGGGGCGGTCTGGCGGTCTCGCTGGTCAGCCTATCCAAGCACCCTGACGAGGTTTCCGGTGAGCTGGGAGATCACCCAGAGCTCACCAGTGAAGTACTAGGAGCACAGGAAGAGCAGTAGTTCTTCACTACTATCTCTCCCCTGCCACTCCAGGTATCTGCCTTACTCACCTACGAAATGCGGTGGTCGCTTCTCCAAGAACGCGGCCACCGCTTCCTTATGGTCGGCCGAGACCGCCAAACGAGCCTGCGCGTCCGCCTCCGCCGCAGCGGCAGACAAGGTATCCCGGCGCAGCAGAGCCTTAATCTCCTTCAGCGCGGCCGTCGGCCCCGCCGCAAACTGGGCAGCCAACTCACGTGCCCGAGTCGCTGGATTATCCACCACTTCAGTGACCAGGCCGAGGCTCAGGGCTTCGTCGGCAAGCACCTTCTTATCGAAGAACAACAGCTCACGCGCCTTCGCGTCGCTGACCATGCGCGGCAGCAGCGCCGACATGCCACAGTCCGTGGCCAGGCCAATCGACGGGAACGCCGCCTTGAACGACGCCTTCGGGCCCGCGATACGGAAATCACAGTGCAGCGCCAACGACCAGCCGGCACCCGCCGCAGCACCTTCGATAGCTGCAATAACCGGAACGTTAATCGCGGTCAGCTCCGCGACCATCGGGTTGTACTCCTCGACAACCTTGCCCATGCCGGCGCCGGACTGCAGGTCAGAAATGTGCTCCTTCAAATCCTGGCCCGTACAAAACGCCTTCGGCCCGCCGAGCAGGATAACAGCGCGCACATCCGGCTCCTGCGCACGCTCAAAAGCGGCTTTCAGCTCCAAGCGGAGATTCTTATCCAGGGAGTTATAGGCATCCGGGCGGTCGATGGTGATGGCTAGAATGCCGTCGGAAAAGTCTTGAGTAACGTTGCTCATAATCTCGCAGGTTATCGCAATCTCCCCCGCCTCGGACGCACTTTTGCACCAAATCACTCGCCGCGAGTAACAAGGGACACATGACACTTCCACGCCCCGCCACGCCTGACGACGTCCACGAGATCGTCGACCTCATCAAAGACCTGGCGGCCTACGAAAAAGAACCCGATGCCGTCCGACTGACCCCCGAGCGCCTGCGCGAACAGCTCTTCGGGGACAACCCTGCGATTTTCTGCCACGTCGTCGACTCCACATCCGGAAATTTGGACGACGGCGCCGGTGGCGGTGATGGCGGTGTTGAAGGCAGCCCGCGCCTCGACGGCATTGCACTGTGGTTCCTCAACTACTCCACCTGGGAAGGCACCCACGGCATCTACCTCGAAGACCTCTACGTCCGCCCCGAGGCACGCGGCACCGGCAAGGGCAAAGCACTGCTGCAGAACCTCGCGCGAATTGCCGTGGAGCGAGGCTACTCACGTGTCGAGTGGTGCGTCCTGAAGTGGAATCAACCCTCCATCGATTTCTACCGCTCCCTCGGCGCCTTCCCCATGGACGAATGGGACACCTTCCGCCTCACCGGCAGCGCCCTGCGTGACTTCGGGGCGTAACAGACGGCAGCGCGTGGTGCGGCGGTACGGCGGTGCAGCTGCGCTGCGTTTTGCGCGGTGAAAAGTCCGGATGTGGATAACTGCTAAACCGGCTGACTTATCCACAGCCTGCCCCCATAGGCGTTGTCCCCCTACATCCGGACTTTTACCTTCAAAGGCATGACAGTTCTTGGGACGCTCGCCGCACTGGCCTCGCGCGGAATGGACACGCTAGCGGAACTCCACGCCGCGCGTCCCGACGGCCACGACGCCACCTCCCACCTGGCGGCAACCCTCGGCCTTGACCCGGCGCGCCTCCGGCTTTTGCTACGCGTCGCCGCCCACTATCTCCAACCCGCTGACACCGAGGAAAACACCAAAGCCCGCGAAGACGCCACCGCCCTTGCGCGCCAGCTCGGCCTCAGCCTGGACACCTGCGTGCTTATCGACAAGCGCAGCCGCCAAGCCAACAACGCCGAACTCCACGACAACCTGCGGCTCACCTTCGTCGCTGCCGCCGAACGCCTCGGCTTCGAAGAACTCGATCTCTACATGCGGGAAACTCTCACCGAGCTCAACACCGAAGACGAGCCACCCCAGCATCTGCGCGCCCGATTTTCCCGGAAGGTAGACATCCGGGGAATGAAGCACTTCCATATCTCCGGCCCCTCGGATATGCTCGACAATCTCCTGTCGCCGCTTACCATCCGTGCCGCAGAAATCCGGAAGTCCCATCCGGAGTTTTCCCACGACCGCTGCGTCGGCCAAGCGCTTGCCGAGCGCCTCGAGCATGCCGATGCCGCAACGCCCGTCGACAAGCTCGATGAAATGCGCTACCAACCCGCCATCATCATCACCGCGCAAGACCTCATCGACTACAGCCCGCGATTCGCCGCCACCACCAACGGCTCCGCGCTCGCCCCCGACGTCTTCCTCAACGCCCTACTCGCCGACACCGGGTGGGCCGTGCTTTACGACGAACACAGCGCCATTACGGACTTATTTCCCATCGGCAACCCCCGCCTGGCGACTGAAGAGCAGCGCATCGCGATGCTCATCGACAACCCCATCTGCGCCTGGCCCGGCTGTGAACGCCCCGCCTATAGCGGCCAAGCGCACCACCTAGTCGCCCACAAGCACGGCGGCACAACCACGCTGGACAACCTCACCATGGTCTGCCGCGAACACAACGGGCTTAACGACGACGACCGGGAAGGACGCAACGGCCACCTCGAACGCATCCCCACATCCGGACATATTCGATGGCGCCCACCTGACAAGACTCGGCCGCCGCTGTTTAGCAACTCATTTGTGACATCAATGTCCGGGAGGTCCTACGCCGGATACCGGGCGGGCACGACGAAACAGCTCGGGCCGGAGCCACCACCTCCGGACTAAAACCCGGATGTACGGGAAAACCCGTCCTAGCGCACTGCTAGAACGGGTACTTGCGCTGCAAAAACGCAGATTTAGATGAGGTTCCAGTCCTCGATACCGTCGTAAAGCGGGAATTCCTGAGCAATCTTCGAAACACGAGCACGCAGGGAGTCAACATCCGCATTCTTGCCGGCGGCGAGAGCAGTACCGATGACATCGGCGACCTCGGTGAAGGCCTTCTCGTCGAGACCACGGGTGGCCAGCGCCGGAGTACCGATACGAAGTCCGGATGTAACCATCGGAGGACGCGGGTCAAACGGAACAGCATTGCGGTTGACGGTAATGCCAACAGCGTGGAGCAGATCCTCGGCCTCCTGGCCGTTCATCTCAGAATTGCGCAGATCCGCCAGAACCAGGTGGACATCGGTGCCGCCAGTGAGAACATCGACGCCAGCCTCGGCGCAGTCGGAAGCGGTGAGACGCTCAGCCAGAATGCGGGCACCAGCGAGAGTGCGCTCCTGGCGCTCCTTGAACTCCTCGGTACCAGCAATCTTCAGCGCCACGGCCTTGCCGGCGATGGCGTGCATCAGCGGGCCACCCTGCTGCCCCGGGAAAACAGCGGAGTTCAGCTTCTTGGCGTACTCCTGCTTGGCCAAAATCATGCCCGAACGTGGACCACCGAGGGTTTTGTGAACGGTGGTCGACACAACGTCAGAATGCGGAACCGGCGACGGGTGCAGACCGGCGGCAACCAGGCCTGCGAAGTGCGCCATGTCCGTCCACAGCTTCGCACCGACCTCATCGGCGATGGAACGGAAAGCTTCGAAGTCGAGGTGGCGCGGGTACGCCGACCAACCTGCGATGAGAACATCCGGCTTTTCTGCGAGCGCCTGCTCACGCACCTTGTCCATATCGATCCGCATGGTGTCCTTGTCCACACCGTATGCGGCGACGTGGTAGAGCTTGCCGGAGAAGTTCAGCTTCATGCCGTGGGTCAGGTGACCGCCGTGTGCCAGGTCGAGGCCCATAATCTTGTCACCGGCGTTGATCAGCGCATGCAGAACGGCAGCGTTTGCCTGCGCACCTGCGTGTGGCTGAACGTTGGCGAACTCAGCGCCGAAGAGCTCCTTGGCGCGGTCGCGAGCCATGTCCTCGACGACGTCGACGTATTCGCAGCCACCGTAGTAACGACGACCCGGGTAGCCTTCGGCGTACTTGTTGGTCAGAACCGAGCCCTGAGCTTGCAGCACTGCACGTGGAACAAAGTTCTCACTAGCAATCATTTCGAGCATGTCACGCTGACGAGAGAGCTCCCCTGCCATTGCCTCTGCGAGGTCGGGATCGAGTTCACGCAGCGATTGGTAGCGGACATCGTTATTGTTAGACCCGGTCATGAGTAGGTTTTCGACCTTTCAATGAAACTTCAATGCCACAGGCCATGCTAGCCCTTTATGGGGCAAACCACGAAAGCAGCACCATTCAGGTATGCCCCCTTCGTTGTTCCGTTTTCCGGTTTTAGGCCCCCCTTGGCACAATTGGAAGTATGACGCGCGCAACATCCCCCAGCCCGTACGTCGAGTTCAAACGCGAGCAGTGGCGCGAAATGCGCAAGAATATGCCTCTGGTGCTGACGGAAGAGGAAGCTGAACGACTTTCCGGTATCGGTGAAAACATCGACCTGGACGAAGTCGCCGAGGTCTATCTTCCGCTTTCTCGTCTGATTCACATGCGTGTGGCGGCGCATCGGGAGCTGAACGCCGTAACGTCGAACTTCCTTGGGGAAAATCCTTCGAAGGGGGCGTCGGTGCCGTTTATTATCGGCGTCGCGGGTTCGGTGGCGGTCGGCAAGTCAACGACGGCGCGTTTGCTGCAGGTGCTGCTCGAGCGCTGGGAGACTAATCCGCGGGTGGACTTGGTTACTACTGATGGCTTCCTCTACCCTTCTGAGGAATTGAATCGCCGTGGGATTATGCAGCGCAAGGGGTATCCGGAGTCGTATGATCAGCGTGCGTTGATGCGGTTTGTCACGGCGGTGAAGTCGGGGGCGCGGCATGTGAAGGCCCCGGTGTATTCGCACACGCTCTATGACCGGGTGCCGGATGAGTTCGTCGATGTTGACCGTCCGGACATTCTCATTCTCGAGGGGCTCAACGTTTTGCAGACGGGCCCGACGCTGATGATTTCCGATCTTTTCGATTTCAGTGTCTACGTCGATGCCCCGCGCGCGGACATCGAGCGTTGGTACATCAGCCGTTTCCTCCGTCTCCGCCAGACGGCGTTTCGCGCTCCGGGCGCGCACTTCGCGGATTACGCCACGCTTGACGACGAAGCTGCGGCCGAGGTGGCCCGACGCATTTGGCAGCAGGTGAACTTGCCGAACCTTACGGAAAATATTTTGCCCACTCGAGTGCGTGCGTCATTAGTTCTGACGAAGTCTCGGGACCACAAGGTTTCGAGGGTCCGGATGCGCAAACTCTAACATCCGGAAATTTTTCCGGATGTAGGGAGGTTATTTGCCGAAGCGGCGCGAGCGCTGCGAAAAGTCTCGAAGTGCACGGAGGAAGTCGATGCGGCGGAATTCGGGCCAGTAGGTATCGGTGAACCAAATCTCGGAGTAGGCGGTTTGCCAGAGTAGGAAGCCGCTGAGCCGCTGTTCTCCGGAAGTGCGGATGACTAGATCGGGGTCCGGTTGTCCGGATGTGTAGAGGCGGCGAGAAATGGCGTCGGTTGTGATGCTCTCCTCGAGCTCGGCAGCATCAATTCCTTCGGCGACTGATTCCCGAATGATTCTGCGTACTGCGTCGACGATTTCCTGCCGGCCGCCGTAGCCAACGGCGATGTTGACCTGGATGCCGGTGTTGTTCGCGGTGACTTCTTCGTCGTGGCGTAGCCGGGCGGTCATTCTTTCCGGAAGGAGCTCGAGGTGGCCGACCATGCGCAGGCGCACGTCGTTAGGCGATTGCGCCAATTCGTCGACGACGTCAGCGATGATGTCGAACAGTAATTCCAGCTCTTCGGGGTCTCGCCCGAGGTTTTCGGTGGAGAGCAGGTAGATGGTGACCAGCTCGATTTCCTGCTCGGCGCACCAGCCGACGAATTCTGCGATTTTGCGGGAGCCGACGCGGTGGCCGTGGCTGACGTCGGTGAATCCAGCCTCCCTCGCCCAGCGGCGGTTGCCATCGGCCATGATGGCAACGTGCTTGGGGCGAGGTTTTCCTTCTAGCTCTTGGGCTAGTTTGCGCTCGTAGAGCGGATAGGCGATCCGCCGGAGTGAGGACGGCTGGTTTTCTTTCACATATGTAACCCTACCCAATGGGCACGGCCACTTTGTGCTTAGTCGCGTGCCTGCCGACGCTTCCGGACTTCTGCCGCAAGCGTACGCAGCAGCCGGTCGGTGGTTTCCCAATCCATGCACGCATCGGTGACGGACTTGCCGTATACGAGGCCCTTACGACCATCGGTAATTTTTTGCGCGCCGGCTTCGAGGAAGGACTCCATCATGATGCCGGTGATGCGCTCGTCGCCGCCCCCGATGAGCTTGCCGAGCTCCTCAACGACCTCGGCCTGGCGCACCTCGGATTTTCCGGAATTGGCGTGGGAGGCGTCCACCATAATGCTGACGGTTTGCTCGGCCTTGTTCAGGCGGGCTTCGGCGTCGTTAAGCGATGCCTCGTCCCAGTTCGGGCCGGAGGTGCCGCCGCGGAGGATGATGTGGCAGTTGTGGTTGCCGGCGGTTTCGACGACGGCGGCGCGGCCTTGGTCGTTCATGCCGAAGAAGAAGTGCGGGTTTGCTGCGGAGACCAGCGAGTCCACGGCGACCTGGACGTTGCCGTCGGTGCCGTTCTTGAAGCCGATGGGCACGGAAAGTCCGGAAGCGAGCTGACGGTGGACCTGCGACTCCGTGGTACGCGCACCGATCGCACCCCAGGAGACGGCGTCGGAAATGTACTGCGGGCTGTTGGGCTCGAGGAATTCGGCGCCGGCGGGCAGGCCGGTACGCAGGACTTCAATCAACACCTCGCGGGCCATGTGCAGGCCCTTGTTGATTTTGAAGGAGCTATCCAGGTCGGGGTCGTTGATGAGTCCCTTCCAGCCGACGGTGGTGCGCGGCTTTTCGAAGTAGACGCGCATGACGACCAGCAGGTCCTCGTCGAGCTCATCGGCGGTGGCCTTCAGGCGGCGGGCGTAGTCGATGGCGGCCTCAGGGTCGTGAATGGAGCACGGGCCGACAACGACCAGCAGACGATCGTCCTCGCGGGCGATGACGCGGGCGATGTCGAGTCGCGACTGCTCCACTTCGTTAACCAGGTTCGGGGTCAGTGGCTGTTTGGCCATGACCTCTTCTGGGGAGGGCAGGTCGTGGAAGGCTACGACGCGGCGGTTCGCGGTCGAGGCGGGGGCTTCGAGGGAAGTTGGAGGGGTCATCTGAGATCTCTTTTCTCTGGGTGATCAGTTGCGCATTTTGGCTGTAGATACGACAAAAGGCAGCGCCCCGATTGGTTGGGGCTGCTGCCTTTGGCTCCGGTTGGTGGCGACGTGACGATTAGCCGCCGGCTGTGACTATGTCGTCACTGCCTCCGGAGCCTTCGAAAAATAAAATCGCCACATACGCATGTGCTTGACTGTAGCGCACTGCCTAGAATCCCGCAATTCGAACTCCAAATCCCGCCACATGGGACGCAATCAGGGGTGCACACATCGCCCGTCGTCAAGCGGCGAGCACATGCCTTGACGCTAACTACTCCGCTTCACGACGCTGCTCTGCTGCAGCCATCGCTTTATCCACGGCCTCGGAATCAAAGGGATCCATACCGTGTGCCTCGGCGAACTTCCGGCGGGCGGCCATGCGCTTCGCGCGCCGCGAGAGATCCCAGCCGAGAGCCAGGATGACGATGAGCAAAACGACAATGATGAGCAGGCCAATAGGAGAGGCCTTACCGAAGTCAGCACCCCGCGGACCAGTGGGGTTCTGCGCCAGGAAAATTGTCGTGCGAGCCGCCAAGGCATCGAAGCTTTCAATCATGAGTTCCAGCTTAGCGTTAATTCCGGACTATTCCGCGTCGGGGTCGATACCAGCGAAGAGATCGGTCTCTGGCAGCTCGGTCTGCACGCGAGTGCGGGCGAGTTCAAACTCTTCGGTCGGCCAAACGCGCTGCTGAATGTCTACCGGCACGGCGAAGAATGGCCCGTTCGGATCGATCTGCGTGGCGTGCGCCAGCAGCGCCTGATCCCGCTGCTGGAAGTAATCGCCGCACTCGACCTGCGTGGTCACGCGGGTCATGATGTCGCCGGGAGTCTTAGTCCAACGACGGAAGGACTCGGCCAGCGGGCTTTCCAAGTCGTTGTCGCGGTAGTAGTTATCCAGCGCGATGAGGCGCGCCTTGATGAAACCGTGGGTGTAGTAGAGCTTGGAAATCTCCCATGGTTCACCGAGCTCGGGGTACTTATCCGTTCCGGACTCCAGCCAAGCGCGCATGGACACGATATGGGTCATGATGTGGTCCGGGTGCGGGTAGCCACCGTTTTCGTCGTAAGTAATGACGACGTGCGGACGGAATTCCCGGATGGCCCGGATGAGAGGCTTCGTCGCATCCTCGACCGATTGGCGAGCAAACACACCGTGCGACAGCACCGGCACCGGGTTCCCCGCAGGCAGACCGGAGTCGGTAAAGCCGAGCCACTCATGTTCAACACCGAGAATCTCAGCGGCTGCAGCCATTTCGTTAACGCGCACCGAGGCGATATTCTCCCGCACCTCCGGCCGATCCATCGCCGGGTTGAGAATGCTACCGGCCTCACCGCCGGTGCAGGTCACCACTTTGACGCGATGCCCTTCCGCCACATATCGGGCCATTGTTGCGGCGCCCTTGCTCGATTCGTCATCAGGATGAGCGTGAATCGCCATCAGACGAAGTGCCAATTGAAGTCACTCCCGCTACTATCTCAGTCCATGTTTTCTGGCCGAGGCCGGGGCCCTTCGACCGCAACGATGCTACTACAGCACCGTTTCAATACCGCCCCACTATAGCGCTGCACCATCATATGACCACGCAGCATCGCTACTCGGTGGAACAACATAGCAGCAGGACACTGCGCCACACCAGAAAGATTGTTTAACTGTCAACATTTTACCACGTCGACCAAGAACTCCGATAGGCTAAAAAGCATGGCTGAAAGTTCGGAGCGAAACACCCGAAATACCGCAGCGCCTAACGGGCAGCGCGAGCGCTATGGGGATAACAGTCGCACTCTCCCCGCAAAATTGGTTGTTATCGCTATTGTTGGCATGCTCGTCATCGCCGGCGCATACATCTTCGTTCAGATGAACCGCGTCTCCGCCCCGGATGTCTCTGCAACGCAAGCGGGCTGGAGCCGCACTCCAGGTAAGGAAGATGAGCAGTTCATCTTCACGCTGGACGTCACCCGCGAAAAGCCGGAGCTGGATAGCTACTGCATTATCTACGCGCTGAACTATGACGTGGCAGAGGTCGGTCGTCGCGACGTATTCATCCCGGGCGGCGGCCCCGCTACGGTGCGTATGGACGTCCCCATTGCCACCCGCGAGTTGGCCGTCGCAGGCGATGTCTACGGCTGCTCCACCGACATTCCGGAGTTCCTCGCACCTGCTAAGTAACCTCCTTTCGCAACCGAGGATTATGTGCTTCCACGGCACGTCGTAAAGCGTGCGCGACAACACTCCGACGCGCCTGTTATTGCCATGTGGCGTGACAGTGCTATCCTGTGACGCAGCCGACGGCCCCACGCGGGGCCGCTTTTGTATTAAATAGCCAAAACACAGGAGGAACCATGACTGAGGCAAAGAACAATAGCCCATGGCTCACCCAGGAGTCCTACGACAAGCTCAAGGCCGAGCTTGAGGCGCTATATGAAAACCGCCCGGTCATCGCCGCCGAGATTAACGAGCGCCGCGAAGAGGGCGACTTGAAGGAAAACGCCGGCTACGATGCCGCCCGCGAGCAGCAGGGACAGGAAGAGGCGCGCATCCGCTACCTCGAAGACCTGCTGCAGCGCGCCACCGTCGGCGAGATCCCGCAGGAGTCCGGTGTGGCTCTGGTCGGCACCGTGGTCCACGTCTACTACGACGGCGACGAAGACGACACCGAGACCTTCCTCATCGGTACCCGTGGCGCTGACTCCTCCAACCCGAACCTGGAGACCTACTCCACCGATTCCCCGCTGGGCAAGGCTCTGGTCGGCGCTAAGGAGGGCGAGACCCGCACTTACGCTTCCCCGAGCGGCGACGAAGTGTCTGTCACTGTGGTCAAGGCTGAGCCGTACGACCCGGAGATGGACGCCTAAGCGCTCCCGGCGTTAGACCGCCTCAACCCAGGCGGCAACTTCGGGCCACAGTGCCCGATTCTTGGACCGATAGAAGCCCATATGGCCTATCGGTCCATTTTTTGTGCCCTCTCCCGCTTCGATATCGCGCTTTACGACGTCACACTGCACAGCCCGATCGGTCAATATGTCGACTGCCAACAACAAAGCGCCAGCAAGCCCAATAACGGGCTAACCGGCGCTTGTGCGTTAGTTAGTTTTCTAGCGTTTAGTCCCTGAAGTAGGACAGCAGACGCAGAATCTCGGTGTAGAGCCAGACCAGGGTCACAGCCAGGCCGAGGGCGACACCCCAGGCGTACTGAGCCGGAGCGCCAGCGCGGACCAGGCGGTCAGCCTGATCGAAGTCAATCAGGAAGCTGAAGGCTGCCAGGCCGATGCAGACCAGCGAGAAGATGATCGACAGCGTGCCGCCGTCACGCAGCGGGAAGCCCAGGCCGAACAGGGAGAGCACCAGGTTGCCCAGCATGAGGACCAGCACACCGATCAGAGCCGCACTCATAAAACGGGTGAACTTCGGGGTCACGCGGATAGCGCCCGACTTGTAGACGAAGAGCATACCGATGAAGACACCCAGGGTGGCCAGCACTGCCTGCATAATCAGCGCACCAGCGGCAACGCCCTGAATTGGAGCGGTGAACATGAAGCTGATGCCGCCGACGAAGAGACCCTCGAAGGCCGCGTAGGTGAGGGTAACCGGCGCGGAGCCGTACTTCTTGCCGAAGGTGGAAACCAAAACAGTAATCAGACCACCGATGGCGCCGACAATGGTCAGAATCATGGCCAGGCTGGTGGAGACACTGACGGCAATGAAGAAATTGACCGCAGCCAAAACGATGATGGTTGCCAGCGTGATGCCGGTCTTGGAAACGACATCGTCGACCGTCATCGGACGGTAGTCGGCGGCAACCTGCGACTGGTACGGGTTATCCCCGTAGCCAGCGCCCATCTGACCTTGGCCGTAGTGATGTGCGCCCGCCTGTCCGCGGGCGACGGTCTTAGTAAGTGAACTGAATGCAGGATTGCTGCTTTCGCGCACGTCGTCCTTCTTTCTTTTCTCAGTTTTTCTTACGTTTTGTATTCAGGCACACGCGCTTACGTTTGCCTACACTTTCTACAACGGGCGATGTAAAGGTATTGTTCCCAACCCTGAAAAACAGTTAGTATCAAGGTAATTCCTCGCCTGCTGGCGGTGATTTTGTAATCGCGGAAAAACTCACAGTCGCCAGGCGTGGGCACCACATGAGTGATTATGAAACAGGAGGTTGGTCAAGATGTCTGATGGCCTTGACTACGATCCGGATACCACTGGTGATTTCGACGAGACCACGCTCGATGGCTCAGAGGGACTCGATGGCGACTTCCTCACCGGTGATGGCGAGAATTATGTAATGGATCCGCCGGACCGCTGGCGGGGTGCTTCTCCGCATGACACCCTCGGCAAGCGGTTGGCCGAGGAAAAGCCGGACATCGACGTCGACGACGATCTGGATGATGACCCGGAGATGCGCTACGGCGATGTCGACGGCCACGAACCGTTCGAGTTCGGCAACGATGGCCCGCGCGAACCGGACCGCAACCGTCGGATGGGCTGGACTACTTACTAAAGTTTTCTAAGTTTTTGTAGTTTTGCCAAATTTACTATCTCGGGGCGCCGCGCAACAGTAGTATCTGTGCCATGACAGCATCTACTGCTACGACAAACCGAACTACCATCCGCAATCCGCTTAACGACGAGCTCGTTGCCCGCCTTCTTCAGCGCGTCACGGTAGCTGATAAGTCGAAGACCGCCACTATCTCGGCACCATTTACCGGCCAGGAGCTGGCGCAGATTCCTGTCGGTACCCAGGCCGATGTCGACGAGGCCTTCAAGCGTGCCCGTGCCGCGCAGAAGAAGTGGGCCCGCATGGCGCCGGAAAAGCGCGGCGAAGTGCTGCACCACTTCCACGACCTGCTCTTTACCCACTGCGACCAGGTGCTGGATCTGCTGCAGGCCGAGACCGGTAAAAACCGCGCCAGTGCCCACGAGGAGCTCGTACACACCGCTATCACCGCCCGCTATTACGGCAATCAGGGCCCGAAACTGCTTGAGCCGAAGCGAGCGCACGGCGCGGTCCCGGTACTTTCCAAGACCACCGTCTACCACCACCCAAAGGGCGTCGTCGGTGTTATTGCTCCGTGGAACTACCCGCTGACCCTCGCGGTTTCCGATGCGCTGGCTGCACTGATGGCCGGTAACGCCATCGTGCTCAAGCCGGACAGCACCACTCCGTTTACCGCTCTCTTCGCTGTCGATTTGCTCTACCGCGCTGGCCTTCCGGAGGATCTCTTCCAGGTCATCCCAGGTCCCGGTCGCGTTGTCGGCCAGGGCATTGTCGGCCAGTGTGACTTCCTGATGTTCACCGGCTCCTCCGAGACCGGCCGCTCGCTGGCACAGCAGTGCGGCGAGCGCCTGATCAGTTTCTCCGCGGAGCTCGGCGGCAAGAACCCGCTGATTGTCGCCGAAGATGCCAACATCAACCGCGCGGTCGAGGGCGCACGCATTGGCTGCTTCACCAACTCCGGTCACCTGTGCGTGTCCATTGAGCGAATCTATGTCGTGGACTCCGTCTGGGACGAGTTCGTCCCGGCATTCACCAACCGCGTGAAGGCAATGTCCATCGGCGCTGGCTACGAGTGGGAAACCGAGATGGGCTGCCTGCAGTCGCAGGGCCAGTTCGACACCGTCAAGTCCATGGTCGACGAGGCCATCGAGGCCGGCGCCTCCGTGCTGGCCGGCGGTCGTCCTCGCCCGGATTTGGGACCGCTGTTCTACGAGCCGACCGTGCTTACCGACGTCCCGGAGGGCGTCGCCCTGCTGACCGAAGAGGTATTCGGCCCGGTGGTAGTTCTCCAGCGTGTCTCGGACGTCCATGAGGCTATCGCCAAGTCCAACGATTCCCGTTATGGCCTCAATGCTTCGCTGTGGACCTCCCCGCGTCGCGCAAAGGAGCTGGCTCCACAGCTTGAGGCCGGCACTGTCAATGTCAACGATGGTTTTGCTGCGGCTTTCGCGTCTGTCGATGCCCCGATGGGTGGTTTCAAGGATTCGGGTGTGGGCCGTCGTCAAGCAGCGGGCGGCTTGCTGAAGTACACCGACGAGCAGACGGTGACCGTGCAGCGTCTTTCCCCGGTGTCGATGCCGCAGATGCCGCGTGAGCTGTACTCGAAGGTGTTCAACACGGCACTTGTCCTCGGCAAGAAGTTCAACGTCCTGCCGTAATACGTGTGCAGCGCGCACAGATAGCAAAAGGCCAGGTCAGAAAACTCTCTGACCTGGCCTTTTGGTGCCCCCAGTGGGACTCGAACCCACACTGAAAGGATTTTAAGTCCTCTGCCTCTGCCAATTGGGCTATAGGGGCCCCTAAGAAAGATTAATGGGCGATATGGGTGTCTACCAAACTCGCCACAATTCCGTCGAGGATATCCTTCTCGCTGATGTAGAAAAAGCGCTGCTCTTCCTTCGCTGCCTCGGAAAGCGGCAGCGCCTCAAACATGTCCATCAGACCGTCCACAATGATGGAACCGCCGGCGAAGACATCCGCGCGCTTCGGATGCATCACGGGATTGGCAGCGAGGGACTCCGCGTCGGTCTCAATCACGGATGCGGTCAGCGCACGCAACGCCGCAAAGCGCAGCTGCGACAGGTGGATTGCCTCCGGGTCGTAGGTTTCTAGCCCCTGTGCCAGCGCCGACAGGGTGGTGAAGGTCCCGGCGCAGCCGACGATGGTGCGAGCCTTGTCGACAGGCACCTTTGCAACAATCTCGTCTGTCAGTTCCGCAACATACGAACGCGCCTCCTGGACCTGTTCCGCCGTCGGTGGCGAGGCCTGCAGGAACCGTTCGGTCAAGCGCACACTGCCCATAGCCACGGAATCAGAACCGGCTACCGTACCATCGTGGTCACCGACAATAACCTCGGTGGAGCCGCCACCGACGTCGATGACGCAATACGGACCGAGCTCGGGCTCCAAGTCATCGACTGCACCGCGGAAGGACAGCGCGGCTTCCTCGTCGCCAGAAATAACCTCGGCCTCTGCACCCCACGGAGCGAGAATCTCGCGGGTCATGGCGAAGAAATCGTCGCGGTTGCTTGCGTCGCGTGTCGCCGATGTCGCCACCATTCGGACTGCTTGCACTTTTTCGACCTGCATAAGCTCCGCATACTTCGTCAGAGCCTCCCGCACGCGCTCCAGCGCCTCTGGAGCCAGCATGCCAGTGGCATCCACGCCCTGGCCAAGGCGGACGATTTCCATCAGTCGGTGCAGTTCTGTGATTTCGAGAACTCCATCGACAACCTCGACCCGGCTGATAAGCAGGCGAAGCGAATTAGTGCCGCAGTCGACGGCAGCGAGGGTCGTCATTTATCCCTCCACCCCCGGATACGCAATACCGAGCTCGGCAATCGTGGGCCAATCTGCGGGAATCGCGGTGCCGCGCAGCTTCTCGTTCTCCGCCGCCAGCGCCACCGACTCAGTACCCAGTCGGAAGTGATTCGGCCCCTTGGCCAGCGCGTAGGCAATAAGAACGTGGAGGCACTTCACGCGCGTCGGCATTCCGCCACCGGAGAAGTCCGTGCCCAGGTCTTCCATCTCATTGCGCTCTGCCAGAAACGCCTCATGTGCACGCTGGTAATCGGCGGCGAGCTCTTCGTCGCTTTCCAGACGCGCGGTCATTTCCTTCATCACGCCGGTCGTCTCCAACCGAGAGGCCTCGGCGGTGAGTCGCGGATCAGTTAGGTAAAAGAGCGTGGGAAACGGAGTGCCATCGTCCAAGCGCGGCTTCGTCTTAACCACACCAGGAGTGCCGTCGGGGCTGCGGTAAGAGATGTCCACTACACCCCGCGGTTCACGTCCGAGCTGCTCCGCTATCACTTCCAAATCTGCGGTATCCACAGACATCGGTCACACTCCTTTTGCTTCCGTTTTTTACTGACACATAATCTCACAGTCGCCTTACAAGCGCGTTGCTTCGCTTTACGACGGCACACTCCGCCGCGCATGCAACCTCACCGAGAGGCCCCAGGTAGCCCTACGGAGGTTTAGGACTCCGGTACCGTCGGCAAGCTCTCTGGCCTCGTTGCCTGATCGCGCCCCGGATTAGGGCGAGTCTCTTCGGGTTCGGGCGGGATAGAAATGGAATCCCACAGCGTCTCGTACCACTTCTTGGCCTGGTGCTGCGGAATTTCCTCCGGCTGCGTCACAGGCTGTTCGCCCACGGCCGGATCGAGGATACGGAATGGGGTCTCCCCCGGCTCTACCAGCCCCAGGCGCAGACGTGCCTGCTCCTTAACATAGGCAGGGTTGGAGTAAAGCTCCTTTTCATCCTCTAACTGCTTAATTCGCTGTTCCATGCGAGCAATATTGTCCTGCGTTGCGGCTACATCCGCCTGCTGTTGTGCAAAAGTCCGCAGCGGAATTGCGAGAACAGATACTAAGAAAAGCACCAGCAGACCAATGCCGATCTTCTGTGCCGTGCTCAGCGAGCGCATTCCCGATGCGATTGCCGCTGCCGAACGCTGCCCCGCCCCTGCGGGGCGCGACTGTGTTCCGCGGCGAGATCGGTCCGATGCACTCATGCCCCACACTCTACCCGACCGCCAGCCGATGAAATAACAAAAACCCGCCCACAACCACGTGCGTGGTGCGGACGGGCAGTGCTAGACGCAGCTTTCGCAGCGCCTCAGCTCTTTACTTGAAGCGCGGGAAAGCGCTGCGGCCAGCGTAGACTGCGGCATCGCCGAGGTACTCTTCGATGCGCAGCAGCTGGTTGTACTTAGCAACGCGCTCGGAGCGAGCCGGAGCACCGGTCTTGATCTGGCCACAGTTCAGGCCGACGGCCAGGTCAGCGATGGTGGTGTCCTCAGTCTCACCGGAGCGGTGGGACATCATGGACTTGTAGCCGGCGTTGTGAGCCATTGCGACAGCCTCGAAGGTCTCGGACAGGGTACCGATCTGGTTGACCTTGACCAGCAGAGCATTAGCGGCCTTCTTCTCAATGCCCTCTGCCAGACGCTTCGGGTTGGTGACGAAGAAGTCGTCGCCGACGATCTGGACCTTGTCACCAAGCTGAGCAGTCAGGGTGGTGTAGCCCTCCCAGTCATCCTCCTGCAGCGGATCCTCGATGGAGACGATGGCGTAGTTCTCAACCAGGTCAGCGTAGACAGCTGCCATCTCCTCAGCGGTGTGCTCGCCGCCCTCGAAGTGGTACTTGCCGTCCTTGAAGAACTCGGAAGAAGCAACGTCGAGAGCCAGAGCGACATCGTCGCCCAGCTTGTAGCCTGCAGCCTCAATTGCCTCAACAATCAGGTCAAGAGCAGCCTTGGTGGAGTCAACCGACGGAGCGAAGCCGCCCTCATCACCGAGGCCAGTGGACAGGCCCTTGTCCTTAATGACCTTCTTGAGTGCGTGGTAGACCTCAGCACCGACGCGCAGTGCTTCCTTGAAGGTCGGGGCACCAATCGGAGCAATCATGAACTCCTGGACGTCAACGCCGGAGTCAGCGTGTGCGCCACCGTTGAGGATGTTCATCATCGGAACCGGTAGAACGTGACCGTTCGGGCCGCCGACGTAGCGGAACAGATCCAGGCCAGCGGACTCAGCAGCAGCCTTGGCAACAGCCATGGAAACACCCAGGATTGCGTTAGCACCCAGGCGGGACTTGTTGTCGGTGCCGTCCAGCTCAATCATGGTCTTGTCAACCAGACGCTGATCCTCAGCCTCGAGGCCAATAATTGCGTCCTCAATCTCCTCGAGCACAGCGCGGACAGCCTTCTCGACCCCCTTGCCCAGGTAACGGTCTCCGCCATCGCGGAGCTCGTGTGCCTCATGAACGCCGGTGGAGGCACCGGACGGAACCGCAGCGCGGCCCACAGCACCGTCTTCCAACAGCACCTCAACCTCAACGGTCGGGTTACCACGGGAGTCCAGAATTTCGCGTGCGTTCAACTCGATGATTGCAGCCATAGGTCACCTTTCCGCCGGAACCGTTCCGGCACATGACTCCAATTGTGGCACGGTTTGCCAACCTTCGCCTTAAATCCTTTTCACCCTATGCGGGCTGATTCAGCGCATAGTTCGCCGCAGCATCCCGAACATCGCGAAGATACTGCTCAGACTGGTTATACGAGCGAATTGCAGATGCCCACCCTTCCGGGGTGGCGAGGTCGCGTTCCCCACTGCAGAGCATCCGTGCCGTGGTCGCAGTTGCGTCGTCGATGTTGTTAGGGTCGGCGACACCGTCACCAGAAGCATCCATCGCAAAGCGATGCCAGGTCTCGGGAATAAACTGCATCGGCCCCACAGCGCGGTCATACTCTGTGTCACCGTCGAGTTCGCCGTTGTCAGTATCAAGAACCTCAGCAAACCCACTCGTGCCGTCCAGCGGCGGACCGATAATCGTCGGACTCACTACCCCATCGGCACCGATATGCGCCGGCTTGAGCCAATTGCCCGAGTACGTGCCGTGATTAGTCTCCACTTTGCCCAGTCCCGCAAGCGTGTTCCACTCCAGGTGGCAGTTCGGGAACTGTTCGGCCGCAATCACATATGCGTTGCCGTAGGCACGGAGAGCGTCCTCAGAAATACCAGTCTTCGGGGAAATCTGCTGCGCCCACTGTCGGAGCTGTTCCGAGGTGCGCCCGGGCGCGTTAACATCAATCATCGGCGGTGGCTCAGCCGCAGCAGGCGGCACATTATCCGGAATCGGCTTCTTGGTCAACGACGGGATAACGGGTCCAGTGAACATCGCCAACGCCCCAACCGTGCCAATGATGATCAGCACCGCCAGGGAGGTTAGACCGAGGCAGCCACAGCCTCTCGAGGACTTCTTTTTCCCCTTACTGCGGCCACGCGGCTTCGCCCCGCGGGGTGCGGGGTGCGCGTATTCATCAAAGGGAGAATTAGAAGGCATGGGGAATTACTCTACGGGGTAAACCGTAAAAATCACTCAAACTCGAGGGCAGAAATCACTTTTGCTGGAAACTAGCTGTCGCTTTCCGACGGGCCGAAGTCCTCAGCCTCTTCGTTATCTTCGCTGCCCGCTGCCCACTGCTCAACACTGCCGGCCTGCTGATTCTCCATCTGAGCCAGCTCAGCCAGGAATGCGCGTGAAGCCTGTCGGGTCCGCTCTTCCGCACCGGACTCAGTCTCCAGCCCCGGGGTCGGGACCAGAATCTCCACTGGAATGTCTGCATCGGACAGTCCCAGCGCACGTGCGCGGCGGATGGCTTCCTCAGCCAAAGTCAGAGCTGGCAGCTGTGTGGCCGGGTTCGAGCGCGGACGTCCGCGGCCGTAAGCCCACAGTCGCTCCTGTTCTTCCTCCGACACCATCTCTCCCTCGGCCACAGTGCCGTCGAAGAGGTACGGCTGACGAGCGCGCATCTTTAAAATAAAGTCGGTCGCCACATCGTCGAAGTCGAAGTCCTCCGCGATTTCAGCGTGGAAGAGGATCTGCAGCAGCAGATCTGACAGCTCGCTACGAATGTCACCGCCCTCGTTGACTGCGTCGACAAACTCGTAGGTCTCTTCAATGAGATACGGCAGCAGGCTCTTGTGCGTCTGGCGAGCTTCCCACTGCCCCGTGCGCCGTGCGGCCGCCATGATGTCCACGGCCTCGACGACGTGGGGCAGACGAGCTGCGGCAAGCTGTTCCTGCGGAGTCAGCGGTTCTGCAACAGGCTCTGCAACCGGTTCTGGCTCAGGTTCTTTCACCGAGTCCTGCTGGGGAGCCGCCGCAACCTGAGCTGCCGGAGCTGCTGGGTCCGGCGCATCATCCAGCTCGACCGAGTAGACCTTCTCGCCCGCATCGAGGCGATCGAGTACCTCGTCGTTTTCCATATCGGTGGTGACCAGAATCTCCGCCTGGGACACCGAGTGCCCACCGGCGTCGGCGATTGCCCAGCGCACACGGATCGGGACTTCTTCGGTGTAGCTGACTTCACCGGTCAGCAGGCTAGCGGCTTCCAGCGGAATCGCTGTTGGAAAGCGGCTATCGAGCTTGATGATAGTCATACGGTTTCTAGTCCTTTCCCATGTGCGAGATATCCATACGTGGAATTCCCGCCATCGATGTCAAGAAGTCTGCTACCCACTGCACCAATGCAATATCGCGGACAGGTTTTGCCCGCAACCCTCGCCCTTCCTTCGGCATTCCGACGGAAACCGTGCGCGTTGCCGCACGATAGGTCGCCTGTGGATACAGGCGCTTGAGACGCACCTGCTTGGAGTCAGCAAGCTCCATAGGGGTTATTCTAATGTGCGCACCCATGGCTTGAACTTCATGCACGCCGAATTCCCGGCAAATAATTCGAAGTCGTGAAATAACCGCCAGTCTCTCCACCTCAATGGGTGGGGTTCCGTAACGGTCAACGAGCTCTTCGAGCACTACGTCGATATCGTCCAGCGCACTGGCGGCAGCAAATTTGCGGTACGCCTCTAGACGCAGGCGTTCCGACGACACATATTCGGCCGGAATATTCGCATCGACCGGCAAATCGATCCGAACTTCCTTCGGTTCGTTATCGGAAGCATCCGGAGTTTCACCATCGGCCACTGCCTTCAGCGCGGCCACGGCCTCGCCAACCAGTCGGACGTACATATCGAAGCCGACACCGGCAATGTGACCGGACTGCTCCGCACCGAGGATATTTCCGGCACCGCGCATTTCCAGGTCCTTCATGGCCACAGCCATACCGGCACCCAAGTCATTGTTCTGCGCAATCGTGGACAGACGGTCGTAGGAAGTCTCCGTCAGCGTCTGATTTTCCGGGTAGAGGAAGTAGGCATAGGCGCGCTCACGGGAACGGCCCACGCGACCACGCAGCTGGTGCAGCTGGGAAAGACCCATATGGTGGGCGTTTTCCACAATCAACGTATTGGCGTTGGCAATATCCAGGCCGGTCTCCACGATGGTGGTACACACCAGCACGTCGTACTCGCGCTGCCAGAAGCCATCGACCGTGCGCTCCAGCTGCTCCTCCCCCATCTGACCGTGGGCCACTACCACGCGGGCCTCGGGCACCAAATTGCGGATATTCTGGGCGACCTTGTCAATGGTTTCCACCTTATTATGCAGGTAGAACACCTGGCCGTCGCGAAGCAGCTCTCGCCTGATAGCAGCGGCGACCTGCTTGTCGGACTGCGCACCGACGTATGTCAGCACCGGGTGGCGGTCCTGCGGCGGGGTGAGAATCTGGCTCATCTCGCGGATGCCGGCAATCGACATTTCGAGCGTGCGCGGAATTGGCGTTGCGGACATGGTGAGCACGTCGACGTGGTGCCGTAGCGCCTTGATGTGTTCCTTGTGCTCGACACCGAAACGCTGCTCCTCGTCAACGATGACCAGGCCGAGTTCTTTCCACTGCACGCCGGTCTGCAGGAGACGATGCGTGCCGATAACAATGTCGACCGTCCCGTTCTTCAGCCCTTCGAGGACCTCCTTGGAGTCCTTCGGCGAGGTGAAGCGGGACAGTCCACGGATGGTGACCGGGAAGCCCTCCATACGCTGGGTGAAAGTGGTCAAGTGCTGCTGCGCCAGAAGAGTGGTCGGCACCAACACTGCCACCTGACGGCCATCTTGAACCGCTTTGAAGGCAGCACGCAGTGCCACCTCAGTCTTACCGTAGCCGACATCACCGATGAGCACACGGTCCATCGGCACCGGTTTTTCCATGTCGGACTTGATTTCGTCGATGGCCTGCAGCTGGTCCTCAGTCTCGGTGAAGGGGAAGTTATCCTCCATCTCCTGCTGCCACGGCGTATCCGGCGCGAACGCGTGGCCCGGCGCGGCTTGGCGCTCGGCGTAGAGCTTGACCAGCTCTTCCGCAATCTCGCGGACGGCACCACGGGCCTTGCGCTTGGTGGACTTCCAGTCCGACCCGCCCATCTTCGACAGGGTGGGCTTTTCGCCGCCGACATAGCGCGACAGCAAATCCAGGCTCTCCATCGGCACGTAGAGCTGGTCCGAGGGACCTCCGCGCTTGCTCGGTGCGTACTCGAGCACCACGTACTCGCGGCGTGCCTGATCCTCGCCCGTGCCGATGGTGCGCTCAGTGAGCTTCACAAACCGACCAATGCCATGCGTGTCGTGCACGACATAGTCACCGGCCTTCAGCGCCAGCGGATCCACCCGACCACGGCGCTTCGCCGGCTTGCGGCGCCCACCAAGCGCGCCTTCCGCGATGCGGTTACCTGTGATGTCCTGCTCGGTAATCAGAGTCAGCGCGCCACCGGGGATTCGCGGGAACACCAGGCCACCGTGCAAAACACCCTGGTAAACCGTAATTCTTCCGGACTCGGGATACTCCGGGCCCGCCGCCATGCGCGTCGCAATTCCGGCTTCCCTAAACTTTTCCGCTTGCCGACGCGCCCCCGCGGGCGTCGCCGCCACGTACGCCACTCGCTCCCCCGCGACCGTGGCATCGCGCAGCTGCTTCATCAGGTGACCAATTTCCTTTAAGTCGCCGCGTGGCGCGGGCCCAGGCTCGAAGGTCAGTGGCAGCACATCATCTTCGGTGACTCCCGCCTCCAACATGCCGGGCGGGGAAATATGCCACGAAGTGGGCATCGGGATAGAGGCCAAGCTGCGGTACGCGCTGGGCTCCAGCCCATCCGTGGCGATTGGCGCCGAGCCACCCATCGCAGCAGTTTCCCACGCTGCGGCCATAAACTCCTCGCCTGCACTGATCAAGTCTTGTGCGCGGGAGCGAATGCGCTCCGGCCCGCACATGAGCACATGCGTTTTCTCCGGCATGACCTCGGTGAGCATCTTCATCGGATGCTGACTAATCAGCGGAATCAGCGATTCCATGCCCCCCACCCACTGGCCATCGCCGATGCGGGTGAGCATTTCTTGGACCTGACCCGAGCGCGTGGTGGCGAGTTTCTCCGCGGCGGCCTTCACGTCGTCGTCGATAAGCAGTGCACGACACGGGAAGATATCCAGCTGGTCGACCTCTACCTCAGAGATCGTGCGCTGGTCAGCGACGGAAAAGGCGCGCAGGTCGGTGACCTCGTCACCCCAGAGCTCGATACGTACCGGCAGCTCTTCGGTCGCAGGGAAAACATCGACGATGCCGCCACGCACGGCAAACTGGCCACGCCTGCCGACCATGTCCACATGCGAATAGCCGTGATGCACCAGCCGCTCAACCAGGTTCTCGCAGTCCCGGTCCAGTTGGACGTGAATGGGGGCGCTGGCTTCAGCCTCGAGGTCGTCCACAATCGGCTGCACCAACGAGCGCACCGCCGCAATCAGAACGTCGACTTTGCCCCGGCGAACGTCGTAAAGCGCCTTACGACGCTGCGCCACGGTATCCACCGCTGGCGAAAGCTTCTCATGCGGGAGCGTCTCCCACGAGGGGAACATAGCTACACGGTCGCCGATCATAGACTTGACCTCGGCAGTCAGGTCCTCCGCCTCACGGCCGGTAGCCGTGATGACCAGCACCGGCACCTTCGTAGACATGGCGTAAATAAGGTGCGAACGCACCGCGTCCGCACCCGTGAGCGCCAGCTCGTCTTCGCCGATGCGCCCGAGCACGCCGACAAATTGAGGATCCGTGACAACGAGGCTTTCCAGCCCCGACAGCGGGTTCGGCAGAATGCTGGGTGTGGCTTTCGCCGAGGAAGACGCAGAAGTTGGCATAGCCCCAATATAACCATGCACCCCGGATCCACCCTGCGTGCTGGTTAGCCGTTCTCCGCCACCTGCATCGGGTCTGCTGCGGCACCTGCGCCGAACTTCGCGCCCTCAGCGGCCGCTGGCACATCAGCGGAGCCATGCAGAGTCGGAGAACCCTCCATGCCGGCCAGCCCGTTCCAACACAGGTTCACGATGTGCGCCGCCACTGTCTCCTTATCCGGACTGCGCTTCTCCATCCACCAGCGAGCGGTCTGCGAAACCATACCGACCATGCAGTTTCCGTAGAGCACCGACATGGCCGGGTCGAAGCCGGCGCGTTTGAAAGCCTCGGCAAGGATAGGCGTAATCGACTCAGTGGCATTATTCAGCAGCGTCTCATAGCCACCCGCCACGCCGGGGTCGCGAGAAATAATGGAGAATCCCTCCGGGTTTTCCTCCACATAAGTCAGCAGTGCCAACACCGCCTGTTCGATGCGGTAACGCGAGCGTCCCAGGGACAACGCTTCCCTAATCGTGGCCTCCAGGGTCTTCATCTCCTGGTCGACGACTGCCTGGTAGAGCCGCTCTTTGGTACCGAAATGCTCGTAGACAACCGGCTTTGATACCCCAGCTGCGGCAGCGATCTCCTCCATTGAGGCGGCATCAAGCCCCTTGGCGGCAAAGATTCCACGGCTGACTTCTGTCAGCTGAGCTTTGCGCTGTGGACCGGTCATACGTCGTCTCGGAGAATTGGAGGCCATGCTTTTAGATTAGTGGCTAAAGTCTTGCTATCGTATATCGCAGGCGCAAGCGAGTTGGCTGAGTCGAATCAGCGTCGAATCAGCCATGCAATTTTTCGCGTTTGCCCCATTCTCCCATGGTGTAATGGCAACACTCCGGTTTTTGGTACCGGCATTCTAGGTTCGAGTCCTGGTGGGAGAGCAAGCGGGGGGCCGGCCCCTTAATTAAGAAGTGACTTTTCGCCCCGCCGTGACCGTGATGCACCCTGACCGAGGAGTAGCAAGTTTCATGTCAAACGGTTCGGCCACCGCTGTGGTCATTCTCGCCGCGGGTCAAGGCACCCGAATGAAATCCGATACGCCGAAAATGCTGCACGCTATCGGCGGTCGTACCATGTTGGAGCACGCGCTCTATGCCGCCAAGGGCATTAATCCGGATGAGATTGCTGTTGTCGTTGGCCACCAGCGCGAAAAGGTAATCGACGCCATCGGGACTTGGGCTTCGGATACCGAGCACTCCAACGGTGTCGTCATTGCCCACCAGGACGAGCAAAACGGTACCGGCCACGCTGTTCAGTGCGCGCTGGAGCACCCCGAGCTGCAGAACTTCGATGGCACCATTCTGGTGACCACTTCCGATGTTCCGCTGCTGGATTCCGAAGCGCTCCAGGCACTGCTCGAAGAGCACAACCGCAAGCCACGCGCTGCCGTGACTGTGCTGACCTCCACTGCTGACAACCCGCACGGCTACGGCCGCATCGTTCGCAACGCCGACGGCGAAGTTCTGCGCATCGTGGAGGAAAAGGATGCCTCCGACGAGGAACGCGAGATCACCGAGGTCAACTCCGGTGTCTACGCATTTGATGCCGAGACCCTGGCAAACGCTCTCAAGCAGCTGGACACCAACAATGCCCAGGGCGAGCTCTACCTCACCGATGTCATCGGCATCGCCCGTGAGGCCGACCGCTCAGTACGCGGTCACCGCCTCGCCGATGCCACCGTCGTCGCCGGTGTCAATGACCGCGTCCAGCTGGCTACCCTTGGCCGCGAACTCAACCGTCGCACCTGCGAGGCAGCTATGCGCGGGGGCGCCACTATCGTCGACCCGGACACCACGTGGATTGACGTTGAGGTGGAAATCGGCCGCGACGTCACGATTCTGCCGGGCACGCAGCTGCACGGCAAGACCGTGATTGGCGACGGGGCCACCGTGGGACCGGACACGACACTGACCAACATGGTCGTCGGCAAGCGCGCCAGCGTCGTACGTACACACGGTTCCGATTCGGAGATCGGCGAGGATGCGACGGTCGGACCGTTCACCTACATTCGCCCGAACACCAAACTCGGTGTCGGCGCGAAGCTCGGCGGCTTCGTAGAAGCGAAGAACGCGCAGATCGGAAACGGTTCGAAGGTTCCGCACCTGACCTACGTCGGCGATGCGGAGATTGGCGAGCACTCCAACATTGGTGCCTCCAGCGTGTTCGTGAACTACGACGGTGTCAACAAGCACCGCACTGTTATCGGCTCGCATGTTCGCACCGGCTCCGACACCATGTTCATCGCTCCGGTGACCGTGGGTGATGGTGCGTACTCAGGTGCAGGTACTGTTATTAAGGACGACGTTCCTCCGGGAGCATTGGCGGTCAGTGGTGGCCGTCAGCGCAACATCGAGGGATGGGTCGAGCGGAAGCGTCCAGGTACCGCTGCTGCTGAGGCAGCGCAGGCGGCGCAGGTAGCTGACAACGCTGACAACAACAAGGAAGACCAGGAAGGCTAGACGGCAGATGACCGGCCAGTGGATCGATAACCAAAAGAACCTCATGCTCTTCTCCGGAAGGGCACACCCGGAATTGGGCGAGGCAGTTGCCAAGGAGCTCGGCACAGAGCTGACTCCGATGACCGCTCGTGATTTTGCCAACGGTGAAATCTTCGTGCGCTACGAGGAATCCGTCCGCGGTTCCGATGCCTTCGTACTGCAGGCGCACCCGGCACCGCTGAACAAGTGGCTCATCGAGCAGCTGATTATGATTGACGCGCTCAAGCGCGGTTCGGCCAAGCGCATCACCGCTATCCTGCCGTTCTTCCCATACGCCCGCCAAGACAAGAAGCACCGTGGCCGTGAGCCGATTTCCGCTCGCCTGGTCGCTGATCTGCTCAAGACCGCAGGCGCTGACCGCATCGTCTCCGTGGATCTCCACACCGACCAGATTCAGGGCTTCTTCGACGGCCCGGTCGATCACATGCACGCCATGCCGATTCTGTCGGAGTACATCAAGAAGAACTACTCCCTGGACAACCTGGTCGTGGTCTCCCCTGACGCCGGCCGTGTGAAGGTTTCCGAGAAGTGGGCCAACACCCTGGGCGACGCCCCGCTGGCCTTCATTCACAAGACCCGTTCCGTCGATGTCGCAAACCAGGTTGTCGCCAACCGCGTGGTCGGCGAGGTCTCCGGTAAGACCTGTCTGCTCATCGACGACATGATTGACACCGGCGGCACCATCGCCGGCGCTGTCAAGGTGCTGCGTGAGGCTGGCGCTGAGGATGTCATCATCGCTACCACGCACGGCGTCTTCTCCGACCCAGCTCGCGAGCGCCTGTCGAAGTGCGGTGCCCGCGAGGTCATCACCACCGATACCTTGCCGCAGTCCACCGAGGGCTGGGACAACCTGACCGTCCTGCCAATCGCACCACTGCTGGCTAAGACGATCCACGAGATCTTCGAAAACGGTTCCGTCACCACCCTCTTCGAGGGTCAGGCATAAGTTCTTTCCGCTTGCCGACGGGCACCCCGCCGCGACCAGCAACCTAGTTTTGCTGGTGGTGGCGGGGTTTGCTGTTTGACCTGTTAGTCCACTACAATTTCTCCGGTAAGTCTCGGCGAGGGCGGCCACAGTAGGTGGTTGCCGTTATCGACGCGACGCTCGCAGCCCAACTTTTGCGCCCACGGTGGCATGGATGCGGCACGTGCTCGACTCGACGACTCAGTATCGAATCGTTTAGGAGTCCATTTTCATGGCAAAGCCCAACATCATCAAGATTGATGCTCGTAACCGCACCGAGTTCGGCAAGGGTGCCGCTCGCCGTGCCCGCGTTGCTGGCGACATCCCTGTTGTCATCTACGGCGCTGACCTGGATGCCCCGAAGCACATCCTCGTTGACACTCTGGATTTCCACGCTGTCATCCGTAACCACGGTGTCAACGCTGTTCTGGACGTCAACATCGAGGGCGAGTCCCAGCTGTCCATGGTCAAGGCTGTTGACCAGAACCCGCTGACCCTCGACATCGACCACGCTGACCTGCTCGCCATTCACCGTGACGAGAAGGTTGAGGTTGAGGTTCCGGTCGTTCCGACTGGCGAGCTCGCTCCGGGCGCCCTGCTCATGCAGGATGCCGAAACCATTCTGGTCAACGCACCGGTTCTGGCTATTCCGGAAGAGATCGAGGTCTCCGTCGAGGGTGCAGAGGTCGGCACCATGGTTCACGCCGGCGACGTTACCCTGCCGGAGGGCCTGGTCCTCACCGACGACGCTGACCTGCTCATCTTCAACATTGTCGAGCCGGAGGAAGAGCCGGCTGGTGACGTCGATGCCGACATCGAGGGCATGGGCGAGGCTGAGACCCCGGATGAGCCGGCTGAGGAAGAGGCTGCTGAGTAATTATGAACTCGCAGGCCTAGCTACCACAGCTCAGTAAAAAGGGACGGACACTCTGGTCCGTCCCTTTTTTGTTCTTGAAACTCCCCGAAGCCAACAGACCGCGCACCGTGTGCCAAGATTGAACTCATGAACGCCTCCACCACACCTCTGCTTGTCGTGGGGCTCGGCAACCCTGGGCCCAAATATGAACTCACCCGCCATAACGTCGGGCATCTGGTGCTAGATGAACTAGCCAGCCGCACTTCTCCTATGCCTTCGTCGTTTAGCGTGCATAAGAAGTCCAACGCTGAGATTGTGCAGACTCGGTTTAAGACCTCCGATGGCGGCGAGCGACAGGTGATTCTGGCTAAGCCCCGGACCTACATGAATCTGTCGGGTGGTCCGATTGCGGCGCTGGCCAAGTTCTTCAACGTCGCGCCTACCGACGTCGTGGTAGTCCACGATGAGCTGGACCTGGACCCAGGCGTGGTACGGCTTAAGCGCGGCGGGGGCGAGAATGGCCACAATGGCCTGCGCTCGACCACGAAGTCGTTGGGCACGAAGGACTACATGCGGGTGCGTATTGGCATTGGCCGTCCTCCGGGCCGCCAAGATCCGGCGGACTACGTGCTGCGTAATTTCAATGCTAAGGAACGCGAGGAGCTCGCTTTCACTCTGCCCACTGCTGCGGAGGCGGTGGAGCTAATCGCCAGCCACGGGCTGGAGATTGCGCAGAACCAGATTCACGGGCGGTAGCAGTAGCGGGAAGGGGGCTATTTTCACGTTCCCGGGAGCTTCAGTCTTTATAGCTCGTCGGTGTTCGTGCTGCTCGGCGTTTTCGTCGGCGTTTTCGCTCTGTCCACCGAGCGCCTGGCGGTGGGATTCGGGAAGCTGCGGCAGGGCGCCCGTGAGGGCATCGACCAGGTGATGAGGATCAGGCGCCCGAGGAGCTCCCCGTCCGGCACGCCCACGACTCGGCGTAGCGGCCGCCCTTCGCCAGCAATTCATCGTGCGTGCCCCGTTCTGCGACCGTCCCGTCCTCCGAAAGCACGACGATGAGGTCGGCATCGCGGACGGTGTGCAGGCGATGGGCGACGACGATCACGGTGCGATCGCCGCGCAACGCCTCCATCGTACCGACGATCGCCCGCTCAGTGGCCGCATCCAGCGAGGACGTCGGCTCGTCGAGAAGCACCACCGGGGAATCCTTCAGAAGCGCCCGGGCGATGGAGAGGCGCTGCCGCTCGCCTCCCGACAGCAGCGTCCCCTCCTCCCCCACCGGGGTATCCCACCCGGAAGGCAGCAGCTCCACGATGCGGTCCACCCCGGAACGCCGGGCGGCCTCGCGCAAGCGGTCCCCGTCACCGGGCCCGGAACCGAATCCGGGGTCGGCGAAGACCACGTTGTCCCGCACGGACGCGTCGAAAAGGAACGTCTCCTGGAACACCGGGGTCACCAGCGAGTTCACGCCGTCGGTGCCGATCCGAGGCAAGGGCACCCCGCCGATGAGGACCTCCCCCGAGTCCGGATCATGAAAACGCGACAGCAGCCGCATGACCGTCGTCTTGCCCGCCCCCGACGGTCCTACTACGGCAACCAGCGCTCCCTGAGGTGCACGGAAGCTGACGCCGTCGAGAACCTTCTTATCCCCGTACCCGAAGCTCACGCCGCGGAACTCCACGTCATGCCCGTCGGGCAGCTCTGGTGCGGCAGGTTCGGGAAGGGCGGGGATTGCCTGCAGGTCACGCAACGCAGCTAACGTGTTGCGGCCCGCACCGAAACCGCCGGACAACGCTCCCGCCGTGGTGATCGGTCCGGTGAACTGGACGACCACGATGAGCATCGGCGCCAAATGCGCCGGCGCCATCCCGCCCGTCGCGGCGACTGCCACGGCGACTATCACCGCCGCCGTGAACACCGCATGGACGACCGAACCCAGCCGTCCGATGGCCGCCCCCTGCGTCGACGTCGCCTTCGCGAACGCATCGTGTTGGGCCCGGATTGCCTCATCCACCATCGCGTCCGCCGCCGAACCGTCGCCCGCGGCGCGAATCGCCTGCTGGCAGCGGGTGAACTCGATCAGCCTGCCGGAGACGGCAGCGACGGCGTCAGCATGCGCTTCGTCCGACTCCCCGCCGACCCGACCAATGGCCCGGTAGGCGAAGAAGATCACCGGCGCCGACGCGACGAGAACCAAACCGACGCGCCAATCCACCGCCAGAATTCCGAAGGCGATGACGGTCGGCGCAACCGCCGCGGCGATGACAGGCCGCAGGATCACGTGCGGCACGGACGCCGCGAACGCGATACCCGACGATGCCATCTCCGAAAAGCGGCCGGCCGTGGACTTGGTGACGTACCCGAGTGGCAACGTCAGCACGCGTTCGCCCAGGGAACGCAGCAGGGACGACAGCACCGCTGCGGAATTCGCCCTGCCGACCGTCCCCGCGGCGAGAGACAGCACCGCATGGGCGGCCGCGAGGCCGGCGATGACGCCGGTGAAACGCCACGCCGTCGCATCATCTCCCTCGGCCAGAGCCGACAGCAGCGGCAGCAGCGCGACGAACGCCGCTCCCTGAGCCAGCGCGGCAAGCGCGGCCAACGCAATGAGCCACGCCAGCGTCATTCTCGAGCGCCGATCCGTCATCGACCACAAGTCCCGAATCATCGGTTCCCCGCCTTTTCATCGTCTAATTCAGTGCCCCGCGGGGCGGATGGTTCGTCGTCGAGTGCGAACGCGCGCCACAAATCCCGGTAGCGGCCACCGCGCGCAAGCAACTCGTCGTGGGTACCCGCCTCCGCGACCGCTCCCCCATCGAGAACGAGGATGCGGTCGGCGTTTCGGATCGTGCTCAACCTGTGCGCGATCACAATCACCGTCCGTGAACGAGCCAAACGCTCGATTGCGGACTGGATGAGGGCCTCGGAAGCCGGATCCGCGTAAGCGGTTGCCTCGTCGAAGATGAGCACCGGCGCGTCCGTGACGATCGACCTCGCGATGGCCACGCGCTGCGCCTCACCACCGGAAAAGGTCACGTCGACGTTGACCACCGAATCCAGGCCCTTCGGCAGCGCCGCGATGACCGCATCGAGGTTCGCGAGCTTCGCGGCCGCCATGATTTCGCCGTCGGTGGCGTCTCTCCTGGCCAGCCGGATGTTCTCCCGCAACGGCAGCGTGAGCAACTGCGGATCTTGGAACACCACCGACACCGAGCGGTGCACGTCGCGCACGGCGATGTCGCGAAGATCGGCGCCGCCCAGCAGCACCGAGCCTTCAACGGGGTCGTAGAAACGCGCCAACAGCCGGGCGACGGTGGACTTTCCGGAACCGGAGGACCCCACCAGCGCAGTGAGGGTCCCCGGTTCGAACGTCGCGGACATCCCGTCGAGGACCCGCGGCCCATCGCCGTAGGCGAAGACCAGGTTCCGGGCCTCGAGCGCGCCTCCGCGCACGGGCACCGGATCGGCGGGCTCGACGATCGGCGGCGTGCCCAGCACCTCCGCGATGGACTTCAGGGCAGCGATCCCCGCGATGATGGGTTCGGAGTTCATGGCCACCCGCACGATCGCCGCGGAGAGTCCAAGGCCGAGAACCAGCCCGGCGACGAGCCCCTCCGGTAGGCCGCCCGCGGCGTCCCTCAGAGCGAGGCCGGCCCCGCACACCACTGCGAGGACTGTGATCGGGGACGTCACCACGTCGATGACCCCGAGATAGATGTTCGACTGCCGGGACCAGGCAGACCACGCACGGACGAACGACAGCGCCGCGGCATCGTAGCGACCCGCGCCCTGGTTGGCGCGTCCGAAGGACTTCATCACTGAGATACCTCGCACCAACTCGATGACCGCGGCCGTCACTCCTTCGGAGGCTCGCTCGTAGTCGCGCTGAAGACCGGCTCCGCGCGAAATCATCACACCCATCAGGGCGAAGGTGACCAGCACCGGGACGACCGCCACCGCCGCGATCCGCCAATCCACCGCGACGAGCGCGATGAGGGAAAGCAGGGGAACCAGCACCGCCACCACGGTCTCACCGACGGTGTGGCCCATGAGCTGGTGGATAGCCGCGACGTCCTTCTCAACCGACCCGATGATTCCCGACGAGCGCCGGGCGTCCAGCCAGCCCAGCGGCAACTTCCGGATTTGGGCGACCAGCCGGCGCCGGAGGTGGAGCTGCAGGTCGTTATCCGCCCGGTGCGAGAGCATACCGGCGGCGCCGTCCGCGGCCATGCGCACCGTTGCGGCGACGACGATGACAGCCACGGCCAACCACGTCCGATGCTCCGGGGCCTCCGGGTACGTCATCGCGATGTCGATGATGCCGACCAGCGAAGCGACGGTAGCCACCGACGACAGGACGGATAACGCGACCACCGCACGCATCCGGGTCCGGATCGGGGCGAGCAGCGACCACGGGCTTACGGTCCCGTCCACGGCGCTCACTTGCCCGCCTCCCCGATCGTGCTTTTCTTCGTGAGAGTGCAGAAGTACACCATGCCGGCGCGTGAGGCTCCGCCCAGCTTCAGCCCGTTGGCTTCGGCGAGGTCCTCGAGCTCGCTGCCCCGGAACACCCGGTGGCCCATCTTCGCCATGACGGCCATGTCGACCCGCTCGTTCACGTCGGGATCCTCGGCGAACGTCTGCACGTAAGCGATGCCGCCGTCGGCGAGCAGCCCGGCGACCCTGCCGAGCACAGCACCCGCATCCTTCATTTGGTGGAGCGCGCCGCACACCCAGATTTCATCGGTCCCGCCGGGCTCTCCCGCGAGCGGCGCGAGGACGTCGGCGACGTGGAATTCCGTCCGGGCCCCGAGCCCTTCGACGGCGGCGCGTTCGCGGGCGATGCGGATCGCATTGGGCGACAGGTCGTAGCCGACGATGTTCGCCCTGCGATAGCGAGGCTCGGCGGCAAGCATGCGGGCGAGCCACCCGGTTCCGCAACCGAGGTCGAGAACCCGGGCTGGCGCATCCGGCCCGGGATCCAGCGCACGGAGCTTCCGATACACGGCGGCGGCGTCCATCGGTTCACGCGCATAGCGGCTGAGGAACCTCGGCTGGACCTTGTCCTCGTAGGCCGCGAGGAGTCTGCGGTTGTTCTGGACGATCTGGGCAATCGACTTCATCTGGTTCTGTCTCCGGGTGTGTGGGCCGCGTCCACGCGGCGGTTTCGGGTTAGGTGCTCGGGTTCGCGGGCCGTCATCGGCGGCGCCGCCCCCGTGGACGTGCCCGTCATGCAGACTCCCCCGGCCTGATTTTCACGGCGATGCCCCACGCCGCGAGCACGGCGATGCCTAAGAACCAGGCCGCGCAGACCACCAGACCCGCAGCCCCGGTGCCGTTGACGGCCTCGCCGGCCGCGGATACGGGGGTGTGCCCGGCGATTCCGCGCAGGAGAGGACGGAAGTGGTCGGCGGGCATGAGCACCGTGTTGACGAACATCGCAACGATGATTAACGGGATGAGAGCCACGGAACCCTGGGGGCTGGTGATGGAGAACGCGATGTACGTGCCGGTGCATGCGGCCGCCGCGGCAACCATCGCGCCGGTCACCGCGATCCTCCACCACCAGGACACCTCCGGGAGGCCGTCGGACAGCAAGGCGGCCACCGCCGCGACGACGACCGTCATCGCCATGATCCGGATGAACTCGGCAATAATCCGTGCGGCCGGCACGGCCGCGTACGGTGACGGCATGGTGATTAACCGCTCGTGGAAGCCATTGCTGCGTTCAACGAACACGGTGGACGATCCCGTGATGGCCAGGATGAACGCCCACGCCGTCACGACCAGGATGACCGCGTTCCGGAGTTCGAACTCTCCGGTGAGCTGCCTGACCAGGCCACCGAACATGCGGTTGACGATGAACAGGTACACGAGCGGAGCAATGAACGTCATGAACCAGAAGTCGGAGCGCCGCAGCCAAATGTGGACGATGCGCCGCAGATGCACGGAGACGGCGTCGATCATGATTCGCTCCTCGAGGTGAACCGGCGGATGAACAGGACGATTCCGGCGACCACCGCGACGCCGAGCCACAGGGCTGCCTCTTCCCCGGCGCTATCCGGGAAGGCGTCCGGGGATGCCGCCCTGATCACCTCGATCATCGGCGAAAACGGCATGTGACGTACGACGTCGCGCAGGGAGCCGTCCAAAGCGGTCGCCGGAATGAACGCGGTGGAGAACATAAGCAGCAGCATTTCCAGCGCCTGGATCGATGAGGCCGTCGACACCGGGGCGGGCACCATCAGGATCACCCCGTCCGTGACCAGGGACAGGACCGCTGCGGCGAGCAGTGACCACAGGACAGTCCACGCGACGTCACCGACAGCCATGTCGAGGCCACAGGCCCACGCGACGACCAGCAGCGCCGCGATCGACGCGGACATCCGCAGCAAATCGGTGGCGAGCCTGCCGGCGACATAGCCGCCTGTGGCCCCGGGCAACACGCGCACGCGGTCAACAAGCCCGGATTCGACGTCCTGTCCCACCGCCATTGCCGACGCCGCGGCGGTGAACATCGCCGCCTGGAACAGGCAGCCGCCGAGCACGAAACGCAGGTACCCGAAGCCGGATTGCCCCGCCGAGTACCCAAACACCGCGTACAGGCACAGCAGGAAGAGGGGCGGAACTACGAACATGGAGATCAGCGACGCGGTGTTGCGTCGCAACAGCAGCAGATCCCGACGGAGAAACGCCGCGACCGACGTCGCACTCATCGTGCCGCACCCCCTGCGTTCATCGATATGAACACCTCGTTGAGGGTGGGCGGCGACACGCTCAGCGAATCCGGCAACGCTTCCGAGGCCTCCATCGCCCGCGCCACCGCCTCGAGGATCCGCGGCCCGGGGTCGACGTCGAGGGACACCGACTTCCCCGCGACGCGGGCGCGGTCCAGGCACGTTCCCCCGAGGCAGCGGGCGAACGCCTCCGCCCCGGCGGCGGTGGCGAAGGACACGCGGAGCACGTGCGACCCGAAGTCGCGGCGCAATTCCTCCGGCGTTCCGCTGGCGACGATGCGTCGGTCCTTGAGCAGATGGACGTGGTCTGCCAGCGCCTCCGCCTCTTCCAGGTACTGGGTGGTCAGCACCAGGGTCATTCCGTCGTCCCGCAGCTGCCGGATGAAGCCCCACAGCTCTTCGCGGCTGACCGGGTCCAACCCCGTCGTGGGTTCGTCGAGGAACAGCAGCCTGGGCACGACGCACAGCGACGCGGCGATGTCGAGGCGCCGCCGCATGCCACCCGAATAGGCCGACACCAACGTCGAGGCACTGTCTGCGAGCGAGAATTGCGCGAGTAGTTCCGTCGCGCGGGCGGCCGCGTCGGCGCGGTCGAGTCCGCGCAGCCGCCCGAAGAACTCCAGGTTCTCCCGGCCGGTGAGGTTCTCGTCGATCGCCGCGAATTGGCCGGTGGTGGCAATGTCGGCGCGCACGCCCGCCGGATCCTCTTTCACATCGCGCGAGAAGATGCTCACCTCGCCGGAGTCTGCGGTGATGAGCGTCGACAGGATTCGGATGAGAGTGGTCTTGCCTGCGCCGTTGTGGCCGAGGAACGACACGATCGCCCCGGCGGGCACGGTGAAACTCACGCCGTCGAGCACATGCTTGCGCATCCGGGCACCGCGCTTTCCCTTACGCCCGCCGTCCGGCGGGGCACCTGCACCGCCTTCGGGCGCGGTGCCCGCTTTGCCCGCAATCGGGTAGCTCTTCGTGAGGTTGCGGACGACGATCGCCGCACCTCGTTCAGCTTTCTCCGTCATCGTTTCCCCTTTTCTTTGGTATCGCAGTGGGCCGCTGTCGGCAGCGGCCCCGTGGTCGGGTTGTCATGCGGCACCTCGATATGGATGCCCGCATCGCGGGCGAAGGCGAGGACCGGTTCGAGGAGCCGGGGGTGGCCGACGAGATCCCGGCACCCCTGCGCGACCGGCTTCCCCGCGACCGCCACAACGGTGGCGGCAGCAATCGCCGCGGTCATTTTGTAGGAACCCGGGCCGGTCGCCCGGACGACGGTCGTCTCGGCCGACGGCCCCGCATCGCCCGCGCCGGCGGACGACAGTGCGACGACCAGCTCGGCGGGTTGCGGAGTGCCCTTCGCCCGCGCCTTCCGCGATGTCACGGCCGACCCGAGACGGGCGAGCAAACCGGATACAACGGGCATCGCGTACAATCTCGACGTGCAGATCTTCTCCACCGACTCATCGGGGAGGGCATCGAAGGCGACGTGGTAGGAATATCCACGGATCGAGGGGCACACCTCGCGTACGACGTCGACGTCCGGGCATTCGTAGCCGATTCCGCTTTGCGACGACACCGGGTTGCGCCGCACTTCGACAATGGCGCCGCCGAGCATCGCGCGGTATCCGCCGCGAATGGTCCGGAACATCGACTCGACCGACGCGGCCCCGGATTCCTGGTCGGCGCCGATTCGCAGATCGACCCGCACATCGCGGACCTCTTCGACCCCCGCAGCGCGGGCCCCGAGAATCAACAGTGCCGTCGACAAGCCCGGGCACAGGCCGAACCCGGTGAGCACGGGAACCCCCTCCCGCCGGGCATCCCCGTCGAGGGCCATGATTGCGCGGCGGGCGTCGATCGAATCGTTGACGTCGATGTATCCGGTGCCTGAGTCAATGCAAGCACGGGCGAGTGAGTCTGCGTGCACCTCGAACGGGCCGGTGCAGTTGACCACCCAATCGTGTTTGCGGAATACCCTGCAGATCTCGTTGTGGCCGGCGGCGATCCTCAGCGGGAAGTGCCGCCCCGGGCCATCGTCCGGTTTCTTTCGGGAAGTGTAGGCCAGCTCGATCCCGTCGACGGCGCCGAGCATCCCCCGGACGAGCCGTCCGGTGACGCCGGTACCTCCGGCCACCAGCACTTTCACAGGTTCGCCCGCGTCGCGGTCCCGTGCTTCCCCGCCGTTTCGTCGATCAGTCACTTTCCATCTCGTTTCCCCGGTCCCGCGACCGGTCGATTCCATCGGACGACGGGTCCACTGCCCTGTCGTCCGTTTCCGGCGCCCGGCGCCGGTGTTCGATGTACTCCCCGATGAGAGCCCCAGTCAGCGCGGCATCCTCTCCGAGGACGAACGAATAGTGGTTTCCCGCGACGCCGGCGACGCAGAGGTCATCGACGAGGTGGTCCCGCCACTGGTCGTGGTTGTGAGCCTCGCCGTCATCGGGGAAAACGAACAGCGCCTCCCTCACCCGCCCCTCGGGCCGGTACCGAGTGCGGGCATCGATGAGCGAGCGCAGCGAGTTGAACTCCGTCGCTGTCACCCGGTCGCCGGAAAGCCCAAGGTCCTCCAGGAGCGTCGGTGCGACCGCTGCGGCCAGGGCACGCAGGCGGGCCCCTCGTTCCTCATCGGTCTCGTCGACCCCGCCGAACTCCGCCCAGAGGCGGGCAACCGGCGTTCCGTGCGGGAGATCGGCGATCGAGGGCATCACCCGGGACAGCAGCCCCTTTTCGGATTCCGCGTCGAAATCCCCGACGTCGACCGCGATCCCCGGAGCCAGGCTGTCGAGAAACACCAGCGCAGGATCGAGATCGGCCAAACGGAGCGCCATCTCGGCCGCGATGGTGCCGCCGAGGCTCCATCCAACGATCGCAGGGGCGGCACCGTCGACGAGCACCTCGCGGACCCGGCCCGAGTAGTGGGCCGCGATATCGCCGATGCCGATAGCGTGGGGGAATGGTCTCTCGAACTCCGCGAAGCCGACACCCCACACCTGCCCGCCACCGGGGATCGCGAGTGCCAGGTCTCGGTAGATGTCGACGGTGCCGAATCCGCCGTGGACGAGGAAGATCGGGCGCGCCTCATCACCGCTGCGCAATAGAACCAGCGAACGGTCCGTGGCCGACGCGCCGGGGTCATCCGCGTCCCGCCGGTCGGTCGGCGTGGCCGTTGACTGGCCGACGAGCTCTGCCACGCCACGTGGCGTCGGCTTGGCCAGCGCTTCCGCGAGCGGCACCGACGCCCCGGTGATGTCCTGGATCCGCTGCATCAGTTTCACGAATCCCAGGGAGTCGTAGCCGAGGAGGAACAGGTTGTCGTCCGCGCCGGCTTCGGCGCCGCCGAGGTCGGCCCGGACTATCCCAGTGATGACCGTCAGGTATCCGCGAACTCGGCCCATCAGGTCCCCGGATGCGATCCTCGAGATCGCGCCCGCCCTGTCGCGCTCTGCCGATAACACGCCCGCGACGCCGTCGTCGATCACCCCACCGCCGGAAGAAGTGCCCCCGACCGCCAGGCGCAGGTGCCGAACCTGGCCGACGCTCAGCGGCGCCGCTTCGGAGCAGCCCCCGGCGAAGCCCGACACCGACCTGATGTAATGGTCGAAGATGTCCTCCACCAGTTCCGGTTTCAGGATCTGCTCGACGAAATCCCAGGCGACGTTGATACGCCCGTCGACCTCCATCACCTGGTTGTCCAACAGCACCTGCGGAGTCTGGGAGATGGCGTAATCGACGTCTCCCAGGACGTGGGCATCCTTGCCCGAGCCATCGCCTGCCGCGGCCCCCTCGCCGAACAGCAACGAGGTGTACACGAACGGCGCTATGGCCTGTCCGACGGGCAGACCCCGGTGGCGCGCGATGGTGCCGAGCAACGACACCCCGGAGTACCCGGCCGCCATGTGCCCGAGCAGCCGGTTGCGCAGTTCCGCCGTCCACCAACGGAGATCATGGTCGGCGGCCGCTTTTACAGGCATCAGAATGACGCCGGTGAAATCACCGAAGACGCCGGCGACGTCGGCGATTTCGGAATCACGGTTGTACGTGGTGATGTTGATGCCGACCGAATCCCCCTTCGACCACAGCGACAGGCTCGTCGCATAGCAGGCGAGAAGCAGTGCGGACACGCTGCCGTCGGCGGCGCTGGCCCTTTCCCGCAACAGTGCGGTTTCCTCAGCGGTGAACGTGTACGACAGGCGACGCATCCGCGGTACATCCACGTCCGCGGCCGCACCGCTTGATGGAAGGGTGTTGCCGGGCGGGAATTCCTCGACCACCGTCCGAGTCAACGTCTCTTCGCCCCGCCCGACCGCCGAAGCTTCCCGACGCTTCATCTCCAAGACGTACGTGCGGTAGTCGCCAGTGACGGGCGGAAGCTCCGTTCCTCGGTACAGCTTGTCCAGGTCGTCGATGAAAATCCGCTGGCTCGCCCCGTCTCCGATGATCATGTCCACGCTGAAGAACAGGCGGTGCCGCCCGTCCGGGAGCGCGAACGCCGACAGATGGAACAAGGGCCAGCTGCCCAGATCGAATACCTGGTGGCTCAGCTCATCGCGCTTGCGCCGCACCGCCTCGACCACGGTCGCCTCATCGGCGGTCCGGTAGTCGGCGACATCAATACGGTAGCGCGGAACCTCCGGCAGGATCCGCTGCGTGGCTTGTGCGGTGAACACGACGCGCAGCATCGGATGCCTGCGGATTAGCTTGTCGAGGGCGTCTTCCAGGCGATCGATGTCGGTGCCGGGTTCGGTGACGGATTCGATGTAGTAGTGCTCGGTGACGCCGCCCAGCTCGAACCCAGAGTTCCGGCCAACGTAGTAGGCCTTCTGCATGTCAGTCAAGGGGAACGGCGCGTGGGGGTCATCCCCGAATTGTTCCACCGGATCCTTTCCGTGGGCACTCGCGGAGCATTCTCGGGCGCCTCCTGCGGCTGAACCGGCACCGACGGCACAATCGGGGGAAGGCACTGCCTCGGCGACGGCTTCAGACTCGGCCCCGGATTCCCGCATGGCCTCCGATACAAGGCCGGCGATGTGCGCGATGGTCGGGTCGACGATGACGTCGCGGAAACGGAGCCGGACTCCCGTCTTCTGCCGGATTGCGCGAATCATAACCTGGAATTGCAGGGAATCGCCGCCGCGGCGGAAGAAGGACTCTCCCGCGCCGCACGCCGAATCCGCGGCACCCGTCGACGGGGCTTCCCCGAGAATCTCGTCGAAGACTCCGGACACCAACTCGATCGCCCCGGGGTCGGCGACGGAACCAGCCGAGCCCACGGCTCCGGCCCCCGCCCCGGCGACCTCGCCATCGGCCGTTGCCCCGCCGCCCGCGGCGCCGACGTGCCTACGAATTTCCTCCTGGTCCAGTTTCCCGTTGACGGTAACGGGCAGGTGCGCCACCGGCAGCAGGACCGTCGGTACCATGTACGCTGGCAAGCATCGGGCAAGCTCGGCCCGGACGGCATCCCGCGAGCCGGTCATATCGTCCACCGGAACGTAGAGGCACGCCAGTAGTCCCCGATCGCCCGATTCGACGACCGCCGCCATCGACGCGGTCACCAGGCCGGACCGCTCGAGGACCGATTCGATTTCTCCGAGTTCGACGCGGAAGCCCGCGATTTTCACCTGACGATCGCGGCGGCCGAGAAATTCCACAAAACCCTCCGCGTTGAACATGCCCACGTCTCCGGTCCGGTAGCAGCGACCGATGCCTGGGACATACCCGAAGGCGGCAGCGGTCCGCTCCGGATCGGCCGCATACCCCTGCGCGACGCCGAGGCCGCTGATGTGGATTTCCCCCGGCACCCCGACGGGGCAATGCACCCCGTCGGGAGCGAGCACGTGGATGCCCTGGTTCGCCAGCGGGTACCCGTAGGGAATGCGGTTTTCCAGGCTGTCGCGTTGCAGCGGGTACTGGATGGACCAAATGCTTCCTTCGGTCGCACCGCCCAGGCTATTGATCGACGCGTTCGGGAACATGTCCATGGCGCGCGCCGGAAGCCCCGCTGCGATGCGATCGCCGCTGAGCAATACGGTGCGCACATCCGGGAACACGTCGTCGTCCGTCGCCCGGACCAGGGCGAGCTCCAACAGGGCGGGCGCGGAGTTCCACAGCGTGACCCGCTCTTCCCGCAAGACGTCGAGGATTTCATCGGCGTTGCGTTCGTCTCCGACCATCGTCACCGTCGCTCCTGCCGCGAACGCACCGAACACGTCGTAGACCGACAGGTCGAATCCCAGCGACGACAATCCGATAATGCAATCAGCGGAGGTGACCCCATACCGCCGGTTCACGTCGAGGATGGTGTTGATACAGTTGCGATGACTGATCCGCACACCCTTTGGCCGGCCCGTGGTCCCCGAGGTGAAGATGACGTAGGCAAGGTCGTCAGGGGCAGTGCCGGGCGAAGAGTGCGCACCCGCGCTGCCCGCGCGGTCGCAGACTTCCGCGGCTGCGGGCTTGCCGACGCCCTCTACTCCGCTTTGGTCCAGTTCATCGATCACGCCGGTGTCCAGAATCGGGCCCGCCGCACCTGAGGCTTCCACTACGTATTCTTGTCGCTGGGCCGGCATGCCCGCGTCGACAGGCACGAATGCGGCTCCCGCACGCAATGCGCCGACCATGTTGACGATGTCGTCGGGATGCTTGGTGTAGCGCACGATCACCGCATCCCCCGCCCCGACGCCGGAATCCGAGAGTTGGCGGGCGATGCGTCCGGCCCTGGCCCAGACCTCGGCGTAGGTGTACGAGATGCCACGGGCGGCGAGGCGCACGGCCGGCGCATCCGGAGTCGCCGCGCATGCGGCTTCGACAAGCGAAACCAGGGTGTCATCGTGGATCGGGCCCGCAGCGTCGTTGTAGCGGGCGACGGCCCTCTCCGTCTCCGCATGACGGATGGGCAGAGCCTCTCCCCCCTCCGCCACCACGTCCAGGGCCTCCGCAACGGCTCCGAACATCGCATCTACCGCAGGGAAGTAATCGTCGACCACGTCCCACGACAACGCCATCCCGCCCGATGCTGGCATCACCTGGATGTCGAGGCACACCTGCGCGGTTTGCGTGTAGACGCGTTCGATGACCGGGCTGCGCCCGCTTCCCCGCTCGCCGCCGAGGTAGCTGGTGAACACCACCGGAGCGGTGGCCTGGGACTGATTGGCCGCGTCCCGGAGGAATCGCTGTAGCACCTCCACACCGGAAACGCAGCGGTGGGACAGCCCTTCGCGGATGTCCAGGTCGATCGCCTCCGCCAACCCGTCGATGGTCGCGGCTCTCCCGGCGTCGACGCCGACAAGCATCGATGAAGTGAAATCTCCCATCACCCTCGTGCCCGCGGCGAGGCCGCTGCGTTCGCTGACAGTCACGTTGACCGTCAACGCGGATTCGGGCAGCCACCTGCAGACGACGGCGGCGTTGACGGCCATCACCAGCGACGACAGGGTAACTCCAATGCGGCGGGCACGTTCGCTGAGCTTGGCGGTGACCTCCGCGTCGAGCACCGTGCCCAAGCGCCGGGTCGACCAATCGTCGCCACCCCCCACGGCCGCCGGGAACTCCGGACGCCGCGGCAGATCTGCGGCCTTCTTCTCCCAGTAGGCGAGGTCCTCGGCCCGTTTCCCGTCGCGCCGGCGCGCAGAGATCGCCGCCAGGGCATCCCCATATCTGGAAGCCGGAGCCGGCGGCTCCCCGGCCAGCAGGGATTCGAGCTCGTCGAAGAACAGGTACACCGAACCCGCATCCATGACGATCATGTTGAAGTAGATGAACATCCTGCACCCGCCCGCATCTGCGAGCAGCCTCGCGGCGACCATGGGGCCGTCCTCGTTCGACGATCGCGCCGCGGTTCGCATGTCCCGACGGATCTCCCCCACCGCCGCGTCGATATCGTCGCCGGACCCGACTACCTCGACGGTGGCGAGGCACACGCCGGTCGGGCTCAAGACCCCGGCATCGACGTCGAGCCGATGGAACAGCACGTCGTGACGCCCGAAGACCGCCCGCACGGCCTCCTCCACCTGCGGCAACGAATAGTCGTGCCGGGATTCCGCGTAGATGTACGTCGCTTGGCCACCAAGCTCGATGTCCTCGTCCGCGCCGAGCAGGTAGGCGGTCTGGATTGGATTGAGCGGGACCGCATCCGCGGGACCAGCCCCATTTTTGCCGGCACAGCCGTCATCCGACTCACCCGTCGCTACAGCGGGATCGGCCCCGGCAGCGGCACCTGCGGCAGATCCGGCATCAGCGCCACCCCGGGCGGCGTCGATGACGGCCGCCAAATCAGCGACCGTGACCCCGGGGTCCATCGCCGCGTAATCGATGGTGACCCCGTACTCGTCCTCCAGCGCCAGCAGCATCTGGAGGAAAGTCAGGGAGTTCGGGATGTGGTCGCGGAGTTTCACGTCCGCCGAATCCAGGTGCACGCCGATGGCGTCGGCGATGGACTCCGACAGCCGTTCGGGGGCGACTCGGGCCCCGGTGCGGGCTCTTCCCACGGCGGTAGATGCGACGGCCGGCGCGATCGTTTCATTGGTCATCGTCATCGCCTCAGAGCAGAGCCTCGAGCTTGCGGCGGAGCTTCTTGCCGTTCGACGCGACGGGCAGCTCGTCGACCCACAGAACCCTGGAGACGGGCACCCCGGCGACGCGCATCAGCTCGGTCGTCGCGGACCGGGCCACCGCCTGTTCATCGATCGGAGGTTCATCCCCGTCCGATTGCCCGGCACCGGTCGCATCGTCGGCCTTACGATCGGTCGGGGTCCGCCTGGCCAAGAACACGGCGATCTCCTCTTCGCCCGTGGCTGGGTTGCTCCGGCCGAGAACGGCAACATCGCGGTCAAGCACATTCTCCAGCACGGCTTCCAAATCAGCCGAATAGTAATTCCGGCCGTTGACGAAGATGATGTCCTTCTTCCGGCCGAGGACGAACAACTCGCCGTCGCGGAGAATGCCCATGTCCCCCGTTGCGAACGCCCCATCATCGGTGAGCTCGTGCTCCACGATCCCCTCTGCTGTGATCGCGGCGCGGGTCATCGGAGCGCCGGCGATGTGGATTTCACCGACGGTGCCGTCGCCGAGGACCCCGCCCCCGTCATCGCGGATGGTCAAGGAAATCCCCGGGACGGCCTTGCCCAAGGCGACGAACTCAGCTCCGGACTCGCTCTCGATGTCCTCGAAACGCTGCCCCGTGGCGATGCCCGTCCGGTCAAGTCGCACCGTGGACAGACCCGAGTAGATGTCCCGGGTCGTGACCAGCAGGCAAGCTTCGGACATTCCGTAGGCGGAGGTCAGGGCATCCTCCCGGAGACCCATGGCGGACATCGCCGCGAGGAACTTCCGGGCCAATGGAGCGTCGATGGGCTCAGAACCGCTCATCAGCTTCTGGACGTTGGAGAAGTCGTAACCGTGGTCATCCCCGAGGGGCCGGCGCTCGAGATGGCGCAGGAAATGCTTGAACGCGAAGTTCGGGCACACTGTCACCGTCGGCCGGTGCCTGGTCACGGCCTCGAACCACCTCGGGGGATCGGCGACCACCTCGGAAACCGGCAGCAACACCTGGTCGTACCCACGAAAAAGGGCGTAGACGTGGAAGCCGATCAGCGAAAGGTTGTGGGTCAAAGGCAGCCACGTGAGCATCTTGTTCTCGTACCGGTGCGCGTGGCGTGGGATCGTCGCGCGCAGACCGTTCAGCACGGACTCGTTGGTTACGATGACGCCCTTTGGCGATCCCGTGGAGCCGGACGAAAACTGGATGAGGGCTTCGCCTGCCGTCCCACCTCGCACCGGGAACGCGGGGACCGCCCCGGCGCCATCCCCGGAATCCACGTCACCCGCCTGAGAGAAGTCCGATTCAGCATCACCCGGCATCGCCGCATCCGGTTCCGCGGCAGCGTCATTGACGATGGACACGTCGAGCAGCCGATCCTCGCCCACGACCACGGCACCGTTTGCGCCGGTGAGCAGCGTGTAACTGCGTTCGTCGACCAGGATCGGGGCCCCGGGCATCATGTCCGAGAGCGTCCGCACCCTGTCGACGTCAACCGGGCCCGACACCGGCGGCGCAAGCGCCGGAACCGCGCCGGCGTAGACGCAGCCCCAGAACGCCCGGATGAGCCCGCGGTTCTCCGAAACCTGGAAGATCACGCGATCGCCGGGGCCGATGCCGGCTTCGGCCAACCGAGTCGCAGCCGCCACCGCCTCCGCATGGACCCGGCCATACGGGACGAAGACGTCCCGCCGATTCTCGACGAAGGTGATCCCCTTTTTCGTCTCATCGGCCTTGTCCCGAAGCACGTCGCTGATGGTCCGGATCGTGTTCATTGGTACCTCTTTCGGTTGTCGGCGCCATGCCGGTGCCGGGCGGACCGGGCCCGCATGGCGTGACCCGGAGGATGTGTCTGAAGGGTTGAAAGGGTGAAGCAACTGGGTGGGGCGCGTCTCCGCACAAGCTCAGAAACGCTCGCGGGCCCGGGACCCGCCGGTTCCAGGCGCCCGTCAAGTCACTGCAGACACCAGGGCGGCGACGAAGACCGCGGCGGACGCTGCGGCCGCGAACCCGTCACGCACTCGCCAGGGGTGATCGGTGCGGAAGGTACGCCGCGGATAGAGGCCGAAGTTGCGCATCGCCAGGGTCAGGGACAGCTTTTCGGCGCAGCGCACGGCGCTGACGAACAACGGGAAAGCGATGCGCGCGGGCGTCGTCGCGCGAATGAAACCGGAGCGGAAAGACTGCTCCGGTCGCATCGAGCGCAATCTAATCGCCCATGTCAGCTGGGGGATTTCACTGCGCAGGAACGCTGCGATGCTCACCCCGGAAATCGCTATGGTGCACCATGTGTAGGGCACCCGGAGGCGTTGCACCATGGCGTCGAAAAGCTCCTCGACGCGCATGCACGCGGAGACCAGGACCGTCCCCGCGAACACGGCCATCAACAGCAGTCCGTGATGGATGCCGTGGCGGACGGCTTCCGACGCATCCCCACCTCCGTAGAACTCGGAGCGCCACCCGAGCAGGCCGAAGAACCCCCCGATTAACAGGACAAGAAGGACCTTCCCCGCCGTCGCCCGAACGTCGCGTTCCGCGATCGCAGCGAGTGCGAGGAACCCGACCACCGTCAGGGCGAGAACGGCGTCTCCGCCGGAGAGCAGCCCGGCGACGAGGACGAACATCACCGCCGCGACAATCGTGATGGCGTTCAACCCCGCGCGCCTTCGAGCGGCGGATTCACTGGTCCAGGGGCTTTCGTCCAAGGACGTCCGTGCGCCGGCCGCGGGCAGTGGGCGATCCCGCCGGGACGACTCCGGGGAAGCCGGCAGGTCGGCTGCGGGACCGGACCAGGCGACCTTCCCTTCGGCGACGATGCTCGCCCTATCTGCCCACGTTCGCGCGACACGGCGGTCGTGGCACGTGAACACAACGGTTCCGCCGGCCCCGGCGTATTCCGCTAGCGCATCCAGTACGATGCGCGAGCTCGGCGAATCCAGGTGCGCCAACGGCTCGTCGAGAAGCAGCAAACGGCGATTGGCCGCCACCGCCAGGAAGATGCCCAACCGTCTTTTCTGTCCGCCCGACAGGACGAACGGCGAGACGGGGTCAAGTGCCCTGGGGCACAGGGCTTCCCGCAGTTTCCGCAGCTCATCGGCGCCGAGTGGTCCGTGCGGGTCCGTGCCGGCCAGCGCGGAGTCGATTTCCGCGGCGACGGTCGCGCGGGTGAACTGGTGCTCGGGGTTCTGGAACGCCCACGACGCGAAGGCGTCGGGGACGCGCCGGGCGGACGCGCCGTCGATCCGGAAGTTCGCTCCCGCCTTCATCTGGCCTGACAGCACCGCCAGCAAGGTGGACTTACCGGCTCCGTTGGCGCCGACTAGGGCATGAATCTCGCCCCGTTCCAGTGTCAGATCGGCCCCGTCCAGAATCCTCTCCCCGCCTCGGGCCACGTGGGTTCCGGTCAAGGCCAGCAGTGGAACGGCATCCGCCTCCGATTCCAAATCGGGACGGTCCGGTGCCCCCGTGCCCGGCGTACTGGCGTCCGGCGCTCCGGCGGGCGCGGCCGACGTCGCAATGCCCTTCACCGCGATGCCCTCCGGTGCTCCGTGCGCGGCGACGCTCCCGTCCGCATCGAGGATTGTCACCGTGTCGACCCACCCGTCGAACGGGCGGAGGTCGTGCTCGATGAGCAGGATAACGCGCCCCGGGGCCCGCAAATCACGGATGGCGGCGAACAGCGACCGACGACCGTCCTCGTCAACGTGGGCCGCGGGCTCGTCGAAGATCATGACCTCCGGCGCCCTGGCCACAGCACCGGCGATGGCCATCCGCTGGCGTTGCCCACCCGACAAAGCCCACGGATCCTTCTCCGCGAGCTCTGACAGCCCGAGCTCCGATAGGGCCTCGGCTGATTGCTTGGCGACGATGCCGGCTTCCACGAGGGAAAACTCGAGGGCCATCGACACGTCATCGACGACTCGGAGCGTGAGCACCTGCGTCGACGGGTCTTGCCCGACGAAGGTGACCCGGTCCCCGTCCACGGGGCGTTCGGTGCCGTCGGCATCGACGATGTGCACGAATCCGGCATGGTCGATGGGGATGTGCGAGGGGATCAGTCCAGCGATGAGGTGGGCCAGGCTCGTCTTTCCGCATCCCACGGGTCCCGTGATGGCGTTAATCGTGCCGAAATCGAAGGAGAGATCCACCATGTCGGGTGCCCATCGCCCATCGGCGTGCCGGACGCCCGCGCCACTAACCCGTAACCGGGCCGGGGCCGTCCCGCGTGTCGCACCGGCGCACGCGGGTGCTCCGCCGGTCACCGGGTGACTCCGCGGCTGCGAAGCCCCTTTGCGACGGCAAAGCCCAGGACCAAAAACACCAGGCTCGATGCCAAGGCTACGGCGAAGCTAATCAGGGTCATGGGCGTGGTCGGCGAGTCGACGCCGACTGCGCGCGGGGCCATCGTTCCCATCAGCGCGGAGAACAACATCGCCGACGCCACGAACTGGGGACGCGTCCACCGCCGGTACAGGGTGACCATGAACGGAAGCTCGATGAGCAATCCTTCCATAGTCAGCGCCCCGATTGCGGCGACGCCGAACGGGGTGGTCGCCGCAGACACGACGCCCATGGCAAGGCACGCGATAAGGCTCGCGCCAGGCTTGCGGACGACGATGAGGGGAACAACGCACTGCAGGAACCACAACCCGAGCGTCGCCGCGACGAGATAAACGTGGGCGATGCCGGCGAACACCTGCAGGTAGGTCAGGGGCACGATGATGAGAGACCCCGCGACGCCGATCGCGGCGGCGACGAGCATGTCGCGGATGGATGGTCGGCCACCAGCTGCGACCGGTGCGACGTGCACCAACCGCCCGTCATCCGTCTGCGACGCCACCGCGTCCCCGGCTCCCCCTCCGGAGAGGGGTTCTCCGGTCGATCCACGTTTTCCGTTCATCGTCGCCGCCTCGCTTCCGTTGCCGATTCCCGATCGGGAACACCACCTGAAACAGTATTAGGTTAGGCAATGCTTATCGGCTTACGCCAGGCTCAATTTACTGAAATTACCCCCGCCCCCCCCCCGAACGAAAAACCGCCTTCCCAGCGTGCTCACAGAGATTCGCCCCGTACTCGAGCGCGTCTTTGCAGGCGAGATTCTCTCCCGCACGCTGGTGCTGGACTCGCTCATCCACTACGAAGGTCCGACAAAACTGGCCGCCGCAGGTCGAGGCCGGGTCCTGAAGTGGATGCGCAACCGCGCCAAGAAGGACCCTGCTGCCCTGGTTGACGCAATTTTCGCCGCCCTTGCCGAGCGAACTGTCACGGTACCCGGCACTGCGGCAGCAGAATTGGTCATTCCCCAGCTGGCGGCGAACATCAAAGCGCTTCAAGCACAGCGCGACACGATTGCCGGACAAGTCGAGGAGATGCTCGAATCGTTCCCTCTTGCCCAGATCTTGATGTCGATGCCCGGCGTAGGCATCAAGACCGCCTCTAACATCGTGTTGTCCATCGGCGATTGCCAGGACTTCGCCGACGCCGCACACTTAGCCGCTTACGCCGACCACCCGGCAGTCGGGTACGTCGGTCCGCGGCGAGTTTCCCACCAGGGCCGGCAAAAAACAGTTGAAAAACGCGATGTTTCGATCGGCGTGGATCGCGTCGCACTGCCATCCCGCATCGCGCGACTACTCCCTGCGTAAACGGGCTGAAGGACAGAAGCACAATGCCGCGGTGATGTGGCTTGCCCGAAGCCGCTGCAACGTCATCTATGCCCTGTTGACTCGGCGTGAGTTCTTCCGAGAAATCCCTGCTAGAACCATCGCCACGGCTGCGTAGGCCACTGCGCTGATCACCGCCGGCCCGCACGATGCGGCCCGGCGATCAGTCATGGCTACACCCCTCCCATACGATGTACGTGAAAGTCTCGCCTGACTATTGACAATCCACATAGGACCCCCACGCGGATTGGAACCGAGTGGCGGCCGACCTCTCGCCCCCCGCGGCCGGACACCGCCACCTAGGCGCCGAACAGGGCCACTTCCGCCGAGCCGTATTCGACGATCCCGAAATCACTTTCCCGAATCTTCATCCCCCGCCCGTGCTCGATGTCGCCGGAGGCCCGGAATTGGAGGCCGAAAACCAGATCCTCGTCGCTCAGTTCCGGCAGGATCACAATCCTCACCAACTCGAACGGCTCATACGCGGAATCCAGGTCGTCGTCGATGGACAGGAAAATCTCCCCGTCCCCCTCCCCTGCCCTCCCCATCGCCGCAACCCCCGTGGTTTAGGAGGGGGAAGAGGGCCTTCGAGGGCTCAGCAGCTCAAGCCCAGGACCGCCGACTTACAGCTCGTCGATGTGCTTGCGCTTCGGGTAGACCCGCGGACGAGCGCCTGCGATCTCCTCAGCAATGCGGATGACCTGGTTGGAGTAACCGAACTCGTTGTCGTACCAGACGTAGAGCACCAGGTGCTTACCGTTGGCGATGGTAGCCAGACCATCGACGATGCCAGCGTGGGTGGAGCCGACGAAGTCGGTGGAAACCACTTCCGGGGAGTGGATGTAGTCAATCTGCTGGCGCAGAACGGACTTGAGGGAAACCTCACGCAGGTAGTTGTTGACTTCGTCGCGGTCGACCTCAGTGTCCAGGGTCAGGTTCAGCACCGCCATGGAAACGTCCGGGGTGGGAACGCGGATGGCGTTACCGGTCAGCTTGCCCTCGAACTCCGGCAGAGCCTTGGCGACGGCCTTTGCGGCACCGGTCTCAGTGAGAACCATGTTCAGGGTGGCTGCGCGGCCACGGCGAGAACCCTTGTGGAAGTTGTCGATCAAGTTCTGGTCATTAGTGAAGGAGTGAACAGTCTCGACGTGCCCGAACTCGACGCCCCACTTGTCATTGACGACCTTCAGCACCGGGGTGATGCCGTTGGTAGTACAGGAAGCTGCCGACAAAATGTTGTCAGATTCCTCGATGATGTTGTGGTTGATTCCGTAGACGATGTTCTTCACATCGCCCTTGCCCGGCGCGGTGAGCAGAACCTTGGAAACACCCTTGGACTGAAGGTGCTGTGACAGTCCCTCGCGGTCGCGCCAACGACCGGTGTTGTCAATGACAATCGCATCGTTAATGTCGTAGGCGGTGTAGTCGACAGTTGCCGGGTCATTGGAGTAAATAACCTGAATCGGGGTGCCGTTTGCCCAGATAATGCTGTTTTCGCGGTCGACCGAGATGGTGCCGTCGAATGCACCGTGGACGGAGTCACGACGCAGCAGCGAAGCACGCTTGACGATGTCGTCCTCACCATTCTGGCGAACCACAATTGCGCGCAGGCGCGGGCCGTTGAACAGTGCCTCCCGAGCCAGCAGAATGCGAGCCAGCAGGCGGCCGATGCGGCCGAAACCGTAGAGGACAATGTCGGTCTTCGGGGTCTGTGTCCCGGCACCGATGACGTCGGCAAGCTCACGCTCGAGGAATGCGCGCAAGTCGCCGCCTTCCTCTTCGAAGCTGGTAGCCAGGGCGCCCAGGTCGATGGAGGCGGTGCCGAGATCCATCTTCACCAGTTCCTGCAGAATCGGCAGGGTCTGACTCAGCGGCAGCTCCTGCGAGGTGATGCGACGGGCGTAGCGGTGCGACTTAATGATGCCGGTCTCGGTAACGTTTTCCAGTCGGCGGCCGAAGATTGAAGTCACGACATCGTTGTTGCGACGCAGTTGTCCCAGGAGGGGGATCATCTGCTCTGCAAGGCTGATGCGCTCATTCCAGTCATTGCGCTTGATGGGGGCCGAATCCGACATAAATCCTCCTGGCTTAAATGAGTATGAGTTCCCCCTCAAAATACCCCGCACACGCTATTCAACGGCTATCGCCCTCAACTGGGTACCCCGTATTGTGGCCCAGCTTTCACCCAATCGGGGGAGCCCCTGGGAGACACCTCAAGGAAGAAAAATGAACCCTACTTACCCGTTAGAATAAGAGCCATGACGGAACCCCTGGATATCCAGCAGCAATCTCCCGCCCAGCCGCCATACCGCCTTGTAGTCACAGATATGGACGGGACTCTATTAAATGAAGACAAGGAAATCCCGGATTCCTTTTGGCCGGTAGTCACCGAGCTGCTCGACCGCGGTGTCCACTTCGCTCCCGCGTCGGGCCGCCAGTACGCGACTCTGGCCGACCAGTTCGCCCCCATTGCACACCGCATCCCAATCATTGCGGAAAACGGCAACTACGTCGCGGATGCGGGCGAGGTGGTCTCGGTTACCAGCATCGACCACGGCGTTGTCACCCAGTTGGTGCACGCGATCCGCCAGTTCAACGACAACCGTGTGGCGGCGGGCCGTACTCCCCTGTCGGTTATTATCTGCGGCGCTGCCAGCGCATACGTGGAGTTTTTCCCGCCGCATTTCAATATTCCGGAGGAAGTTCAGCAGCTGCAGTTCGACGAGGCCGCCAAGTACTACCTGAAGCTGCAGAAGGTCGATGATGTCATCGCCGCTGCCGCCGAGGACGGCATCGTCAAAATTGCCGCCTTTGATCCTTACTCCGTCGAAGAGGAATCGGCCGATTACCTGCGTTCCCAAAGCTCGCACTTGCGCGCGGTAGTCTCCGGTGCCCACTGGGTCGACCTCATCGATGCCAACACCAACAAGGGCACGGCACTCGCCGCCCTGCAGGAGGCCCTAGGTGTCTCTCCTGCCGAAACTGTCTGCTTCGTTGACTACCTGAATGATCTCGAGCTCATCGACCACGCAGGCCGTTCGTTTGCCATGTCCAACGGTCACCCGGAAATCAAACGCCGCGCCACCGACATCGCACCGTCGAACGCGGAGGAAGGCGTCATCACGACGCTGCGCGAGCTGTTCAACCTCTAACTGCAATTGACCCCTTACCCCACTGGAGCGGTAAGTTAGAAAGGTTGAACCCGATTCCCTTATTCCGATTTTCTTTTTAAGGAAAGCGTAGTTTCCCTGTGACCACTCTCGCCGAAGAAGCCGCACGCCGCCGCACATTCGCCGTCATCGCACACCCGGATGCCGGTAAGTCCACGCTCACCGAGGCGCTGGCGCTGCATGCTCATGTCATTAACGAAGCCGGTGCTGTCCACGGCAAGGCCGGCCGTAAGTCGACTGTGTCCGACTGGATGGACATGGAGAAGGATCGCGGCATCTCGATTGCCTCTTCCGCGCTTCAGTTCGAGTACCAGCCAGAGGGGCACGACGGCGAGCCGTACATGATCAATCTCGTCGATACGCCTGGTCACGCTGACTTTTCCGAGGACACCTACCGTGTGCTCACCGCTGTCGACGCCGCTGTCATGCTTGTCGACGGTGCCAAGGGTCTCGAGCCTCAGACGTTGAAACTGTTCCGGGTTTGTAAGTCCAACGGAATTCCCATCGTCACCGTCATCAACAAGTGGGACCGCCCGGGTAAGGCTCCCCTGGAGTTGATGGATGAGATTGTCGCGGAAATTGGCCTGCAGCCGACTCCGCTGTACTGGCCAGTCGGTGAGGCCGGCGACTTCCGCGGTCTGCTGGAGCGTGGTGAGGACGGCGAAGCCAAGCAGTTCATCGGCTTCGAGCGCACTGCCGGTGGCGCCACTATTGCCGCTGAGCGTCACCTCACCCCAGATGAGGCCGCCGCAGAGCAGGGCGACGCCTGGGAGACGGCAGCCGAGGAGTCCGAGCTACTCTCCGCCGATAGCGCTGACCACGACCAGGAGATGTACCTCGCTGGCGACACCTCTCCGGTGATTTTCGCCTCCGCCATGCTGAACTGGGGTGTCCACCAGATCCTGGACACTCTCTGCGAGCTGGCTCCGGCACCTGGTGCCCGCGTGTCCGACCCGGCTGCCGTTGCCGCTGCAGCGGCTGGCGGCCAGGGAGCTATCGTCGAAAAGCGTGAGCCGACGGATGATTTTTCGGGCGTCGTGTTCAAGGTGCAGGCGGGTATGGATACGCACCACCGCGACAAGCTGGCATTCATGCGCGTTGTCTCTGGCGAGTTTGACCGCGGCATGCAGGTCACGCATGCGCAGTCGGGACGTAGTTTCTCCACAAAGTATGCTTTGACCGTTTTCGGCCGGACACGTTCGACTGTGGAGACGGCTTACCCGGGCGACATTGTCGGCCTGGTCAATGCGGGTTCACTGGCACCGGGTGACACGATCTACGAGGGCCGCAAGGTTCAATTCAAGCCGATGCCGCAGTTCGCGCCCGAGCACTTCCGCACTCTGCGCGCCAAGAGCCTGGGCAAGTACAAGCAGTTCCGTAAGGCTGTCGATCAGCTCGATGCCGAGGGCGTGGTGCAGATTCTGCGCAACGATGCCCGCGGCGATGCCGCCCCGGTGATGGCCGCGGTCGGCCCGATGCAGTTCGAGGTCATGATGGCACGCATGGAAAACGAGTACAACGTCGAGACCATCGCCGAGCCGATCCCCTACTCCGTCGCCCGCCGCACGGACGAAGAGACCGCGCCTGAGCTGGCAAAGCAGCGCGGCGTGGAGATCTTCACGCGTTCCGACGGCGCCCTCATCGCGCTCTTCGGGGACAAGTGGAAGCTGTCCTTCATTGAGAAGGAGCACCCGGAGTTCACGCTCGAGACGCTGGTCGCAGACTAGAGTTTTAAGGAGATTTCACCAACATTGAGCCAAACGGTTGAGCTTCCTCCGCAACCAAGTGCATGGCAGCTTTTTACTGCCTTCCACTCCCGTGCGCAGAGATGGCCCGGTGCCCTCCGCGCAGCACTCGCGCTATTCCTGCCGGGTGCCGTGGCACTTCTCACCGGCCATGGCTCGGAGATGCTCCTTATCGCCGCTGGTGGCTGTGTGGTCATCTATGGCGAGGGCCACCCCTACCGCAGTCGCCTGCGCGTGATGGCCATCGCCGGACTATGCCTGGTCGCCGGCGTTATGTCCGGCAGTTTTGTTGGATCAGTGGTCCACAGTGAGATCGCTTCCGGCGACAGTAATCTATGGCTGCTGCTCATCGCACTTTTTACCACGACGCTGGCTACCGCCGGCGCCTTTATCCAAAACGCACTGCGCCTGCCACCACCAGGTTCATTCTTCATTGTGATGGTCTCAGGCGGTACCACAATGGTCGCCCGCCTTGGCTTCAACCCGGTTGAAACCGCCATGTGGGCTACCGTTGGTGTGCTTTCGGCGATAGTCATCGGCATGGCACCGCGGTTGTGGAATCCGCACGGCCCCGAGATGGCGGCCGTCCAATCCCTTGAATCAGCCATCGAGGCGATGGAAAAATCAGACTCGACATCGTTCGCCGTTCATCACCAGGCGCAAACTGCACTCACCGACGCATGGGAATCGCTTGCCGACGCAGGAATCATCCGTGGCAGCAAAATCGTCAAGCCCTCCCATACGGAACTGGTCAACCGTGTCATCGCTGCTCATCAGCGACTGATTGCTATCCGCGGCCGCTTGGGCGTGCACGGCAGCGCTGTGGACATCGTGGACACACCTAACCTTATCGACGAGACACAGACAACCATTCCACTCGCTCGGCCAAGCGTAAGCTACCGAGGCTTCCGCTCTTTCGAGCGCTATTCTCACGCGTCGATGACTGCGACAAAGGTGGCTATTACTGGCGGCTTAGCTGGTCTCATCAGCGTGCTAGTCGGTCTTGACCGGCCTGACTGGGCGGTGGTCAGCGCATTGATGACTCTACAGTGGGGCCCCGACCGCACCGCCGGTTCGATTCGAGGGATTCACCGCATGGTGGGCTCGATTATCGGCATTTTCCTCTATGCGCTGCTCTTTTCCTTTGGCCTGGACAGCTGGACGCTACTTATCGCGCTTGCAGCATGCCAATTCGGCGCGGAGGTTCTCGTGGTGAAAAACTATGCGCTGACGACAATCGTCACCACTCCATTGGCGCTGCTGCTGGGCGGAAACGTCGCTGGCGAACTCGCACCGATTGTGACCGATCGTGTCTTGGAAGTCGGTATCGCCTGCGCGCTGGCTCTCGCTGTCCTGCACTTCTGGCCAACCGAGAGCATTGAAAAGCACTACCTGCGTCATATTCCGCGCTGCTATCGACAGATGGGCGCTCTTCTCGGCGCGCTGCTAACCGGTACTCCGAATCAGGCGCTCGATATTCGTCGAGATCTCCAGTACGAGCTGCTCAGTGAGCGCCAGGCCATCTCGTCTTTGGCCACCAACGACCCCGAAATCGCCGCTCCACACTGGGATGGGCATCGTCGCATTCGCACAGCTGGCTATTTGTTGCTGGACTACTGTCGCACGCATCCGGATATCCGCCCCTCTCACGAGGAGATTTTCAAGCTCGCCGAGGTAGTCCAGGCAGCTAAAGCTGAGGAGCGCTAGTCCTCCGGCAGCGGGGGCTCCTTGCGCAGGTCGCGGGCGGTTGCCCGCCTTACCTCGCGCGGTTCCTCCTCTGAGCCCCGCGAACGGAACTTGGCCGCGATGTCCTTCAACGAAGACGACAGCGGCGGCAGCTTCTCCAGCGCGTCACGGCCCGCGTCCCACGCGTCGGTAGCAATATTTTCCGCTTTCCGACGGAACTTGCGGACCTTCTCCTCGCGCTGACGCTTAGTCTCTGCCGCGTCATTTTGCCGCTCGCGCTCACGCTCAAAGGCGGCGACATCGCGGGCTTCGGCGTCGGAAAGCCTCTTCGAGGCATGTGCCGCGGCGTCCCATGACTCCTCCAGCGATTCCGCGAGGTGCAACATGGCATCGATGCGCTTTTCAACTTCGCGCAGCTTCTCGCGGTAGCCCCGCTGAATGTCATAGCGGCGCATGATGCGGCGGGCACGAGTGGCCTCATTGCGCCAGGTGATGATTGCGCCCTCAGAAATCGACTCATCGACGACGAAACGCATCGTCCACGGGTCGACATCAGCGCTGGCCAGATTGTTGCGTACCCGCTCCTCGCGGTCGAGGACGTCCTGCACGAGACTGCGGGCACGCTCTTCGGCTTGATGGGCGCGGTTGGTACGGGAGTTATCTGGTCGGAAGCTCACCTGGACTATCCTACCGCTCGGCTGCTGCCAAAGCCGGTACTTGGTCGGTCTCGGAGCTCTTCTGCTGGTCATTGTCGCTCTGGTGCTCGAGGCGAACCCAGGAGACAAAGCCCCAAATAACGAAGCATCCGTAGAAGAGGTACAGCGCCGCCGACGGGTAGTAGCCCCCCTTGAGCAGCAACGGCACTCCCACGGCGTCAACGGCAATCCAAATTAGCCAGAATTCGTTCCACCCGCGGGCCATACCCCAGGTCGCCAACATCGAACCGACGAAAATCCAAGCATCGGCCCATGGCCCCCACGAGCCCAGCATCTCAAAGATATTGGCACAAATCACAGTGGCGAAGATAGCCACGGTAATCATCCCAATGCGTTCCGATGCCGTCGCCCACCGCGGCTCAATTGCGACCTCGTCACCGCTCTGATTGCGGCTCTTGACCCAGCTGAACCACCCGTAGAGACTGACGACGATAAACATGACCTGACGCCCAGCCTGGCCATAGAGATCAAGATTTTGTGGCGTGTGGAAAACTCCGCCGAGGAAGACGGTAAACAGCAAGGCATTTCCGATAATGCCGACCGGCCAAGCCCATACCTTCCGTTTCATACCTAGGAAGGCACACGCCAGGCCAAAGAGGTTACCGACAATTTCACGAATCAAGATTGGTGCTCCCGCCACACTGAGCTGTGCAGTGAGGAAACCCACCAAAAAATCCGACACGTATTCCACGAATTATTCAACTCCTTCTCTTTCATCCGGACTATGACCGTCGGTTTCGGATTCCAACCGAAATCTGCTTGTCCCCTACCTGACGACCCTTCTGGCCACAGGTAGGGCGCTCGTGGACTTGTCTGCGTCAGCCGCAGCATCACCACCGGTGAGGAATTTCACCTCGCCCTGAGAATGCGAGTTCAACGTTAGCACTGTCGCCTTGCGCGCATGTGCATTTTATTCAATGAGATTTCAATATGAGGTTCTAATACAGCCCCCGACATAATTACGCATCTACAATGCGTAGTATGAGCCAAAAGCCCCGCCAGCCACGTCCTCCCCGCCCCGCCCGCCGCTTCCACCACAAGCGCTCCGCTGGCTGGGTTCCGGACCAGCACGGCGCCTGGTTCATGGTCACCATTCCCCCGCTGACCGCTCTCGCCCTCAACCCCACATGGACAGGCCTTGCCGTCACCGCGACCTGGCTGCTCGGCTACTTCGCATTCTTCGCCGTGAGCGTCTGGCTCCGCTCTCGTCGCCAACGCCGCCACCTCGCACCCGCCGCCACATACACCGCGCTCACTGCCGTCGCCGGCTGCATCACACTGCTTGCCGACGTTTCCCTCCTCACCTGGGTCGCCCTCATTGCCCCTCTTGCCGCTATCGCTATTTGGGAGACCTACCGCCGCCGACCGCGCTCACTTCTCTCTGGTGTCTCCACCGTTCTGGCCGCTAGCCTCATGGTGCCTATCATCGCCGGACCAACCCCGAAAGCTTGGGCAATTGCGGCTATCTACGCTGGATATTTCGTCGGCACCGTGCCCTATGTAAAAACTATGATTCGCGAGCGCGGCAACCGCCAGTGGCTCATTGGCTCGGTCACGTATCACGTTCTCATTACCGCCGTGGCCATCATCGGGTGGCTCCTCCTCCACGACCGGAACCTCATCAGCATCGGTGTGCCCATCGTCGCAATTGGGCTTCTCATCAGGTCTTTTACCATGCCAATCTCCGGCGCTCGCCGCGCTCGGCCGTGGACTCCGAAACAGGTCGGAATTCTCGATGCCTTCTTTGGAGTCGCCGTCGTTCTGGCTGCGTGGTAAAAACGACGGCGGGGACATACTTTGGGGATTTTTGGGGAGGGGATGAAGTCTATGACTTCCACCAAACACGCAGTCAATCACGCAGTTTCCGTCTCAGACTTGGCCGCTAGCCTGAACTCGCGGCAGGCACCACAGTCGGGCTGGCGCAGCTGGGTTCATAAGGCCACCTGGGGCGCAATTTCACCGCGGGAATCATCGTCGGCACGCAAGCAACGCGAGCTGATAGAGCGGGTGCGACAGCCTATCTACGGTGACTACAACATCGCTGTTATCAGCGTGAAGGGCGGCGTTGGCAAGACGTCGACAACCATGTGCCTGGGCGCCACGCTTGCAAGCCTGCGCAGTGACCGAATCGTCGCGATCGACGCGAATCCGGACTTTGGCACCCTCGGCGCACGCGTCACCGCAGCCAATCCCGCATCTATTCGCGATCTGCTCCGAGCCCCGGATACGGACAAATACGCGCAGGTCCGCGCATATACATCACACACGCCGTCACGGCTGGAGGTTGTCGGCAGCGACCAAAATCCGACATCGACGATCGCGCTTTCCGACGGCGAATACTGCGCGGCCCTCGACATCCTTCGGCGGCATTACAACGTGAGTCTGACAGACTGCGGTACCGGCCTGACGCAGCCCATCTCCGCTTCGATTCTGTCTGCGGCCAATTGTCTGGTGCTGGTCACCACGCCTGCACTGGACGGCGTGAAAAGCGCCTGGACGACATTGGACTGGCTTTCAGCGCACGGCTTCGAACGGTTGGTTTCTACCACTGTCGTGGTGGTCAACGAGCTAAATAAACAGGGACTGTCCACAGAGACCGTGCACGAGTTATTTGCCCAGCGCTGCCGCGCAGTACAGGTCATCCCCTATGATCCGCATATCGCGAATGGTGCCAATATCGAGCTGGACAATCTCCAGCCCGCCACCACCCAGAGCTATCTCGAATTGGCGGCCATGATTGCCGATGATTTCGCGCCAACGACTGGCCGCCACAGCTTTGTCTAACGCAGGGCTCGCTAACGAAGGTGCTGTCGAATCTCCTCGACGTCAACTTCCTGCACGATAGCGGGCTTAAAGGCGGCGTCGCGGTCCTTATCCACCAACACTGCCCTCACACCCTCGGCAAAATTAGGGTGCTGGCGCATGTAAGCGCCAAGCTTCATCTCCCGGTCTAGCGCCTCCTGCAGGGTGACCTCGTGGGCGGAGTTAGCCGCATAGAGTTCCACGGCCGCTACGAGACTTTCCGGGTTGGCGGGTGCCAGCAGGTCGCGAAAAGTCTCCACTGTTGACGATGCACAAGAGCCCGCCTCAGCGGCTTCGTTGAGAGCTCGCTCAATCTCCGCCCAGGTATCAGCCCCAAAGCAAGCCTCAATGCAGTCGCTCCACTCGGCCAACTGCGGATCCCCGAGCAGATCACGAGCCTCAGCTGAGTCCACATCGAGCGCATACTCCGCGAGCGCCGAATCAATTCCATCGCGGTCCAGAGCCGCAACAAACTCGTCCAGCTGCGCGGATGGCACCGCATGTGTCGCCCATCCAGACCACAGCATGTCCGCCGCAGTTAGGCGGTAACCGGTCAGCCCGGTAAACCTCGCGATTGCCGACGAGGGCCCTCCTAACCGCGTGTTCACATGCTGCGAAAAGTGGGTAATGCCAACGTCGGGAATAAAGCCGATTGCCATTTCTGGCATGGAAGCGCTGGCACGCTCGGTCACGATTCGGTGGGAGCCGTGCATGGAAACACCAAGGCCACCGCCCATAGCGATGCCATCAATAATCGCGATATATGGCTTGGACTGCGCGAATTCCGCAATCATCGCGTTCATCTCGTACTCATCCCGGAAAAACTCCTCCCCCTGCTCCGGAACGCCATCGAGCACAGCCTGCCGAACTGCGCGCACATCACCACCGGCACAAAACGCCTTGGGGTGACCGGATGAAACAACAATGTGGTCCACCGAGTCGTCGTCACGCCATGCGCGGAGCCCCTCGACGACCTCGGTGACCATATCCAAATCGAGCGAATTAAGTGCCTTCGGCCTATTCAGCCGAAGGTGACCAGATCGCCCGTGGACTTCTCGCAGCACCTTCGGCTCATCGACCTCGGTGCGTGCAGTGCCAGAACCGTTATCAGTAGCAGTCATGCCACCCAGTGTGACACAGATAACTAACCAGGGAAAGGTTCTGACGGGAAGGTTCTGCTGCGAAGGTTCTGACGACCAGAACCTCACTGAGACTAAGGAGCTACTTCTTCTTGCTCTTCTTGTCCTTTTTGTCCTTCTTGTGCTTCTTGCCCTTCTTATCGGACTTGCCTGCGCCCTTCACGCGGTCAGCCTCGAGATTGGCAGCAACGTCCGGCACATAGCGGAACTCAGTGCGCGGCGGACGCTCGTAGCTTCCCTCCGACTCCGGACGCTCCGGGATTTCCGGAACATCGCGCTGAATGCGCTCGTACGGAATGGTCGTCAACAGGTGGTTGATGACATTGATACGCGAACGCTTCTTGTCCTCAGACTCAACCGTGAACCACGGTGCGGACGGGATATCGGTGTGGATGAACATCTCATCCTTTGCACGGGAGTAATCCTCCCAGCGGGTGATGGACTCCAGATCCATCGGCGAGAGCTTCCAGCGGCGCAGTGGATCCTCACGACGGGACTTGAAGCGGGCAACCTGCTCCTCGTCCGACACAGAGAACCAGTACTTACGCAGGATAATGCCGTCTTCGACCAGCAGACGCTCAAAAATCGGCGCTTGATGCAGGAAGCGACGGTACTCCTGCGAAGTGCAGAAGCCCATGACACGCTCAACGCCGGCACGGTTGTACCAGGAGCGGTCGAAAATCACGATTTCACCAGCAGTCGGCAGCTTTTCGACGTAACGCTGGAAGTACCACTGACCCTGCTCACGGCTAGTCGGAGCCGGCAGGGCCTCAATACGACAGGTACGGGGGTTCAGGTACTGCGTGATGCGCTTAATGGCCGACCCCTTGCCGGCAGCGTCACGCCCCTCCATCACGATGACAATTCGGGCACCGGTTTCTACCACCCACTGCTGCATTTCGACGAGCTCTGCCTGGAGCTTTTTGAGCTCGGCCTCATAAGCCTTCTTGTCGAGCTTCGGTGGGCGCTGGACGTCGTCATTATTCATAGTCCACAGTTTACCCGGCAGGGCGCGACGACCCTATTCGCCGGGTTTAACCGCGGGGCCTAATAGCTAACCTTTTTGCAACCCTAGTCGCGTGAGTAAAGACGCAGCGTGACCTGCGCAACAAGCCCAGCGAAGACCATGCCAATAACGACCACGATCGGCGCCACCACACCGATATCGCCGTTGGTCAGCGGCGCCAGGAGCTGTGCCTTGTACAGGTTACTCAGCGCCGGATCGATGACCGTCGCCTTGCCCAGGAACAGCGCACCAATGGCCAGCACACCACCAATCAGCGACGCAATCACAGCCTCGAGGACGAACGGCGCCTGCGTGAACCAGCGGCTGGCACCGACCATGCGCATAATCTCAACTTCCTTACGACGCGAGAACGCCGCAATCTGCACCATGTTCGCAATCAGGAATACCGCGGCAACGGCCTGCACCGCCGCTAGCAGGAAGGTCGCATTTCGCACCGAGTCCAGGTTCTGAGCTGCAGTACCGATCTCTTCATGCTGGTCAGTAACGTGGTCGACCTGTGGCAGCTCCCGAATCGGATCGAGCGGGCTGACATCGGTCGGGTCGCTCAGACGCACCATCACGACAGCCGGCAGCGACTCCGGCGTCGCATTTTCCACGAGCACGGGGTCACTGTCCTTGAACATCTCCACGAAGTGGTCAAAGTTTTGCTGACGATTTCGGAAGGTCACCGAATCAACGCCGTCAGCCTCTTCAAGCTTGCCGACGACCTCAGCACACTCCGGCGATGAGCAAGTTTGGTCTTCGGCGGAGATTTGTTCATTCAGCTCAATCTGCACTTCTACTCGATCGAGATAGAGATCCTTCGTGCGGCTGGTCTGCTCAGTAACCAGGATGCCCGTCGCAAGCAGCGCCAACGACACCGCAGTCGTAATAATCATCGCGATGGTCATCGTGATGTTTCGGCCCAAGGAGGAGAAAGCCTCACCGAGGACAAAGCGAGTCTTCATAGGTCAGTAATACCTTTCGAATGAGTTCTTCTACCGATGGACTGTCTGCTAGTTGTTCAGGCCGTAAACACCCGTGGCGTCGTCACGCACGAGACGCCCCAGCTCCAGCTCCAGCACGCGGCGACGCATGGAGTCCACGGCATCGTTGTCGTGAGTCGACACAATAACGGTCGTGCCCATGCGATTGATGCGGTCAAGCAGGAGCATGATGTCACCGGAGGTGCTTGGGTCGAGGTTGCCGGTGGGCTCGTCGGCAAGCAAGATGAGCGGGCGGTTGACGAAGGCGCGAGCGATGGCGACGCGCTGCTGCTCACCACCAGACAGCTCGTGCGGGTAGCGGTTTTCCTTACCCGAGAGCCCGACCATTTCGAGCGTTTCCGGAACTGCCTTGTCGATTTTCGCCTTCGGCTTGCCAATTACCTGCAATGCGAACGCGACATTTTCGTACACCGTCTTCTTTGGCAGCAGGCGGAAGTCCTGGAAGACGTACCCCACCTTTTGACGCAATTTAGGGATGTTGCGACGAGAAATCTTGGTCAGATCCTGGTCTGCAACCGTCAGTTTTCCTGAATCCACTTTCTCTTCACGCACCATAAGGCGCAGGAAGGTCGACTTACCAGAGCCCGACGGTCCAATGAGAAAGACAAACTCACCTTTATCTATGTGGACTGAAACGTCGTCGAGAGCTGGTCGGCTAGAAGTCGAGTAGGACTTGGTAACCCCGTCGAAAGTGATCATAAGTAGACACTCTAATCACTTAAGCCACTCAAGTCACTCTGGAATGCGTGGAATTGGTCGCCGTGACGGGATTGCGGGAACAGGCGGCGTCGAACGCTAACCCAGAGCGCGACCGCACGAAAGCTCACGCCATAGCAATGTTCGAAACTATTTTCCCCAAAAATCTTTAAATGCCCCTTTACTTCGCTTACCTGTTCGATTAAAATGAGCCATGAAAGATTAAAAGCGAGGATTGAAAACATCAAATAACGTAGCCGAGCTGCTTTAAGCTTGGAAAATTGACACTCAGAGTTAGTCGAAAATACTTTCCCTACCTCTTCCTTATTTCAACATTTCAACGTCCAGGCCTTATCTTTCAGGGGGATTCACCAATGGCCAGCGGGGAACATATACCACGCAAACGCACTTACGCTGCGGCAATGGAAGCGACGGCACCACGCTTTCACCATGAGATTTCTCAAACAGCACCAGCACGTCTTGGAATTGACCACAATCGAGCTGACTTGAAGCTTGCCCTTGCTTGTGTTCCCTCTTCTTCAACAAAAGATGTCGAAGATTACATCGCCAAAATCGCTCCAGCTCTTGGCATGTCACGTGGGAGAACACTCCAGTACATCGATGTCGGAATGCAACTAGAGCGACTCCCGCGGTTAAAAGAGCTTCTGCTCAAACGCGCACAGCTACCGCTTCCCCACATGCGGGTCATTGCCACGGCCATCCTCCCATTGGATGACCCCTCGGCTGTGAGATATTTCGAAGACCATCTCCTTGAGCTGATCACTCCGAGAGTCAATGGTGAAGTTCTTCGCGGAGTTCGGAGCCTTCAACAGAATATTCAGCGGCTTATTGATGAAGTCAGCCCGCTATTGCGCCCGAAGAATGAGTACGACCCGCCGATCACTTCGTTTCAAAAAGGCATCGAGCAAAAAACTGGCGAATCTATAACGTTCGAGTTAAAGGACAACCTCACTGAAGTCACCATGGAACTGATGCCTGAGCGGGCAATTGAGTTTCAGAAGGTCTTGGAGGAAATCACCGCTGATCAGGACTGCGACTTTGTCGAGGCCTTTTCACATCTTCTGCACGGGACTGCCCAGGTCACCGCCACACTGAATCTGTACTGCCCACTAACCCAAGACAAGCCCCAAAAAGCCTGGATCGGTGGCCTGGGGTGGATCAACAAAATCGCCACTGAATCCTGGCTCGATCGGGTCACTAGCATCCGGCTACTAGCGGACGAGAAAACGGAAAAGTACTCGCCAACAGAGCGACAGCGTACTTACATCCAAGGTAGAGACGGCACCTGTCGCTTTCCCGGATGCGATGTCGATGCGACGAAGTGCGACATCGACCACATTCAGCCGTATAACCACGAGAATCCCGACGAAGGTGGCCAAACCGAGACGCCCAACCTCCATTGCCTATGCCGTCGCCACCACAATCTAAAAACGGCCGGTCTTTGGAATGTCGTGCGCGATATCGACGGCGTGGAGTACTGGACCTCCGCCACTGATCAGAGCGCTGAAAAAGCTGCCCTAATCAGCACAGAATCAGGGCCGCTCTCCGGCCACGGTCGCTACTCCTTCGACCTGCGCAAGACAAAGAAAGCACAGACACTCAAAGAGTACAACGAGCAGAGGTTGGAAAACCTCCGCGAATCACAGGAGCTGACAAATCAGGCTCGCGAAGAACTGGGAATGAACAAAAACGAGAGAAAATCAGAAGCCGACGACCCCACCGCACCGGAAGCACCCGAAGACGAACCGCCCTTCTAGCGCTACTCCCCTTCGGACTGCTGAGCCATGCGCCAGCGAATACCGGCCTCAATGAAACCGTCGAGGTCACCGTCGAGGACCGACTGCGGGTTGTTGACTTCGTATTCGGTACGCAGATCCTTCACCATCTGGTACGGGTGCAGCACATAGGAGCGCATCTGGTTACCCCACGAGGCATTGCCGCCTGCGCCGAGAGCGTCCAGCTCCGCGCGCTCTTCCTGGCGCTTCTTCTCCAGCAACTTCGCCTGCAGAACACGCATCGCAGATGCCTTGTTCTGGTGCTGCGACTTCTCGTTCTGACAGGTCACCACGATGCCGGTTGGGACGTGCGTAAGTCGGACCGCGGAGTCCGTGGTGTTCACCGACTGCCCACCTGGGCCGGAGGAGCGGTAGACGTCGATACGCAAATCTGACTCGGGGATGTCGATGTGATCGGTTTCCTCCACAACTGGCAGCACCTCGACCTCAGCGAAGGAAGTCTGGCGGCGCCCCTGGTTATCGAAAGGACTAATACGAACCAGACGGTGCGCGCCCTGCTCGACCGAGAGGGTGCCGTACATGTACTCGCCATGAACGACGAAAGTAGCGGACTTAATGCCGGCCTCTTCAGCGTAGGACGTGTCGTAAACCTCGACCTTATGTCCGTGCTTGTCGGCCCAGCGCAGGTACATGCGCATGAGCATCTCGGCCCAGTCAGCGGCATCCACGCCACCGGCACCGGAGCGGATGTTGATGACCGCCTCGCGCTCGTCGTAAGGCCCCGAAAGCATGGTGGTGACCTCGAGAGATTCGATGTCCGCACGAAGCTCAGCGCGTTCGGCGTCGGCCATCTCGACGGCGTCGGGGTCGCCCTCCTCTTCCGCGAGTTCGTACATCACGGAGAGATCGTCGAGGCGCCCGCGCAGCGAGTCGATCTTTTTCTTCTTCGCCTGCGCCTGTGACAGTGCGCTGGTGACCTGCTGCGCGTGGTCGGGGTCATCCCACAGCGACGGGTCGGCGGCCTGGGCTTCCAACTCCCTGATCCGGTCGGAAAGCTCGTCGACATCAACCACCTTCTCAATGGTGGTCAGCGTCGCGTCGAGTTCTTTGAGGTCAGCATTCAGATCCGGGTTCACGGGTACTACCTTAGCTATACCGCCTGTTTCGGTGCACAATAGGACGTATGTCTGAATCCACCGCCAGCCAAGATTCCAGTCAAGACCCGCACCAAGATTCCAGTCAAGACCTAGAACTCTTTCTCTCCCAAGTATCCGAGTCGATTGTGGCATCGGATACCAGCGTTGCGGTTGCCATCGTGAAGCGTGCCGCTGCCATTGCCGCGCGTATGCGCGACGAAGGCCTGGTCACGGAGTACAAGACATCGATTTCCGACGTCGTCACCGCGGCCGACCGCGCAGCGGAGAAATTCGTCGTCGAGGCTTTGGCCGCGCTCCGCCCGGAGGACGGCATTCTTGGCGAGGAAGGGTCAGCGAAGGAGTCCCAGTCTGGTCGCACGTGGGTGATCGATCCTGTCGATGGCACCTACAACTTCACCACTGGTTCGGACTACTGGTGCAGCGCATTGGCGCTGGTTATGGGCGATGCGAACAATCCGGATGAGGTCGTCCTCGGCGCGGTGCACCGTCCGGCAACGGGCGAGAGCTGGATTGGTGGCCCCAATCTCCCGACCACTCGCATCAACCTCGATGGCACTGTTGATGACCTCCGGGTCACTGACCGCCCCCTCTCGGAAGTCTGCGCAGCGACCTACCTCCACACCACGGTGGTGAGCTCGAGCGAGGAATCCGAGGTCACCGCCACAAAGTCCTGGTTGGATGCGGTGTCCCGCAGCGCTACCTGGCGCATGCTGGGCTCGGCGTCGGTAGATATGGCAGGCGTGGCCGACGGCCGCATCGGCGTGTGGTTCCAGCGCGACGTCGCAGCCTGGGACTGGCTGCCTGGGTATGCGCTTATCTCGGGCGCAGGCGGCGAATGCACGTCGGTGGGGCGCTGGAAGCTCGCGGGCTCGAGTGGCCAGGTCGCAGAGTTACGTGAGGTTCTGCGCTAGAATTTCGGCCATGACCACCTCTTACTCCGAAGATCTCGCCCTCGCACTCTCGCTTGCCGACGCAGCCGACGAGCTCACGATGTCCCGCTTCGAGGCGGCCAATCTAATCGTCGAGTCCAAGCCCGACCTGACACCGGTCTCCGATGCCGATATCGCGTGCGAAAAACTGCTCCGCGAGATTCTGTCGGACAAGCGCCCGAGCGATGAAGTTCTCGGCGAAGAATTCGGTGGCGAAGCTGTGTTTGAGGGGCGCCAGTGGGTCATCGACCCCATCGACGGCACTAAGAACTTCGTGCGCAATGTCCCGGTCTGGGCCACCTTGATTGCCCTGCTGGAGGACGGCAAGCCGGTTGTCGGCGTAGTCTCTGCCCCAGCACTGGGCCGTCGCTGGTGGGCATCCGAGGGCGACGGCGCATTCAAGCGCACCCACGTCGATGGCCGGGAAGCCACCGAGCGCCGCATTGAGGTCTCGAAGGTGGCAGACATCGCGGACTGCTCAATTTCCAACTCTTCGCTCACCGGCTGGGCTGAGCGCGACCTACGCGATAACTTCATCGGGCTTACCGATGACGCCTGGCGACTGCGTGGCTATGGCGACTTCTTCTCCTACTGCCTGGTAGCCGAGGGTGCGGTCGATGTCGCCGCGGAGCCGGAGGTTTCCCTGTGGGACCTGGCAGCGCTTGCGATCCTGGTGGAGGAAGCTGGCGGCCGCTTCACTTCCCTCGCGGGTGTCAACGGGCCGCACGGCGGGGACGCAGTTGCGACGAATGGGTTGCTTCACGACGCCGTCGTCAAGCGCCTGGGCGGGTAAACAGGGTTTTCCAACCTATCGCAATTTGCGACGAGCGGCTCACTATCTCCCGTCCGCGTGACCGATATCCAGGATACGTCGCAGCTCAGCAAATACCTCAGGGCGTACCTCATGGGTTACCACCCGTCCACTCTTAGACCTAGTTAGCAGCCCGGCATCCGCCATGGTCTTTAAATGATGCGACACCGTCGGCTGACTAAGCCCAGAAACAGCGGCCAGCTCCCCTACGGTCATCGGACTACAGCCAGCGGCAGCGAGCTGAGACAAAATTTGCAGGCGCGCCGGTTGCGCCAGCGCTTTGAAGAGCGTTGCCGCAGCCTGCGCTTCCGCCGCGTCGAGAGGCCGACCGCCAAGTGCACAGCATTCTGAGATTTCGTCCATACCCGTTGAGGCTACACGGCCTCCCCTCTAAATATATTGACAATCATCGATATATTGATTACACCGGAAACTATGACACAGACTACAAAGTCACTCAGCTTCCTAGACCGCTTCTTGCCGCTATGGATTGCAGCTGCAATGGCAATTGGCCTCATTCTGGGCAAAATTGCACCGTCACTTGTGAACTGGCTGGCAGAGGCAAAAATTACGACAATTTCCGTACCAATCGCCATCGGATTGCTGGTCATGATGTACCCACCGCTCGCAAAGGTTCGATACGACAAAACGGGCAAAATTTTGACATCAAGGAAGCTGATGGGCATCACAGTCTTCCTCAATTGGATTCTCGGCCCCGCACTGATGTTCACCCTTGCCTGGATATTCCTCAGTGATAGTCCAGAACTGCGCACTGGCGTGATCATCGTCGGTCTCGCCCGCTGCATTGCAATGGTTTTGGTCTGGAACGACCTATCTTGCGGCGATACTGAAGTCGCTGCCGTATTGGTGGCCGTCAACTCGCTATTTCAAATTTTCATGTTCGGCGCTCTAGGGTGGTTCTACCTGCAGATTCTGCCCTCCTGGTTGGGACTGGAAACCACTTCCGCCACCTTTTCTTTTTGGGCAATCGCACTATCTGTAGTGGTATTCCTCGGTATTCCGCTTCTGGCTGGCGCGGCATCACGCATAATTGGTGAACGCACCCGTGGTCGCGACTGGTATGAAAATGAGTACTTGCCCAAAATCTCACCATTGGCACTTGCCGGCCTTCTATACACAATCGTGTTGCTCTTTGCGCTTCAGTCACAGCAGATTCTTGAGAATCCCTGGACCGTTGCGAAAGTGGCACTACCACTAGTGATCTACTTCCTCGCCATGTTCGCGATCGCTCTCACTTCGGCCAAGGCCGCGGGCATGAACTACGCAACCTCCGCATCGATTGCCTTTACGGCCGCCGGAAATAACTTCGAGTTGGCAATTGCGGTTGCGGTTGGCACCTTCGGCCCATTGTCCCAGCAAGCACTTGCGGGAACGATTGGACCACTTATTGAAGTACCCGTACTCGTTGCACTTGTCTACGTCACCCGCTGGCTCGGGCCACGCTTTTTTCCCAATGACCTTTCCGTACCGGACAAACTATAGAAAAAGGATTCTGAAATGAAGGAAATCCCGAAGGTACTTTTCATCTGCGTGGCAAATGCCGGTAAATCCCAGATGGCCGAGGCCATTGCGCGTGCAAAATATGCCACGCAGTTCATCGCCCTTTCAGCAGGAACGAACCCCAAAACTACTACCAATGCGCTTGCAGCCAAATCAGTTGCAGAAATCGGCGCTTCTATGGACGGTGCATCACCAAAGCCGATTGACCCCACGATTCTCCGGACTGCAGATCGTGTTGTCATCATCGGCGATGCCGCTCATGTAGAGCTCCCCTCGGACGCTCAAGGCTCACTCGAGCGTTGGCTTACTGACGAGCCTTCAAAACGAGGCATCGACGGAAAAGAACGCATGGACCTAATTCGCGATGACCTCGAGCACCGTATCGACGAGTTAGCTGTCGAACTCCGTTACACTAAGAATCCCTAAGCGGCAGAATCCAACAAAAGCCGCCTTATCGCCAGCGTAAGCCACACGACTGCGCCGACGCCTGCGATGAGGCCGAGGAGCAGGAACATCAGGCCGACTGCCCAGAGCCCGGTGGTGTCGTCGGTGCCGGCAATGATGCTCCAGCACAGGGCGTAGCCGGCGACGGCAGCCCACCAGGTGGGCAGCAGGTTCAGAGTTGGGACGGCCACGCGCATCATGGCAGAGGCAGTGAGGATGACCATCGCAAAGCCGCTGCAGAAAACCTGCCACGGCGAGTAGTCGTATTCGCCCTCGAGCGTCCACGCGAGCGTACAAAAGCAGATTAGGAATGCTGCGACGAAGACGAAAATCGTGTGCCCAAATGCGATACGCTCGCCGTATTTTTTGGCCAACCATGCGGCGCCCACCCATGCGAGGACGGTGGGGATGGCAATGATCAACAGGTACGCGAGGAAGACACCTGGCACCTCAGCCCAGGTGAAACTCGTCAGCATCGATGTCATGCCACCAGGCTACGCCTGCCTCTTAGCTTTTTGAGCGCGCTAGTTTCCCAGTAAAAACACAGACGAAACACCATGATTTACACATAGTCACTTAATGTATTGTCAGGTTCGGTTGCTACAACTAGAAAGTCGTTTTCAATACGCCGTTTGTAGAGAGTGCTTTTTACCAAAGAGCACCTCCCTATAAGTTGTAGTAAAGGAGAAATCCGGGGTGAATAAACCTACCCGAATTGTGGGGCTCGATATAGCGCGCTCACTCGCCATCATCGGCATGATCATTGTCCATATGGCCTCACTACTTTGGAGCACAAAGGTTGTGCTCTCTGGCCTACCCTCATCACTGTTCGCCATTATCGCCGGCGCCACAATGATGATTATCGGCCGCAATTACAGCAGCACTACCTTCTTGCGCCTGATCACTCGCGGTGCCCTGATCATTCTCATCGGCCTGGCGCTATTGCCGGTGGGTGGAGAAATTCAGGTGGTCCTCGTCATCATGGGCCTGGTCATGATGCTGGTTTCCTGGATGCCAGCGCTCGGAACCTGGTGGCGAGTCGGCTTCTTCATCGCCGCAACCATCGCCGCCACAATCAAGTACGCGCCTATGACGCTGCCGCAGATCTATCCACTACTCGCGTGGATCGCATATTTCATCGGCGGCATGCTGCTTTACGACGTCTACCTACGCAGTCGCCTGCAAGACACTTCCACCTCCGAGACCAGCGCTAATGCTCGGTTGAGCTGGATTGTCACCGCTGTCAGTGCTGTCATCACGGCCGTCGGCATGTACTTCCGATTTGATCCCGAGATTGCTGGCTGGCTCCGTTTTACCGGACACACTGGCGTCTTCGGAGAAATCATTCTCTCCGTCGCAGTTGCCGCCATTGTGCTGCACTTGTGCCTTTTCGTAGGCGATCGCTTCCCAGCTGTGGTTTACCCATTCGCGGCTATGGGAACAATGTCGCTGACCATCTACATCCTGCACGTTCTCACCGCATTTTATTGGCAGCAGAATGTTGCATTGCATTCCACATTGTCTGCAGCAGGTTTCATCGTATTCTTCCTCGTCATCGCTAGCCTCTGGAAGAAATTTGTCGGACAGGGCCCTGCCGAAAAACTCGTTGCCACCGCAATCAAGGCCATTGTTCCTTCTGGGAAAGGGGAATAACTGTGAAGAAAACATCTTTTTCCATCGCAGCAATTGTTAGCAGCACCCTGCTTCTATCTGCGACTCCAGCTATTGCATTGGAAAACGGCGAACCCGCGCCCGCCAATGCTGAAAGCAGTTCTGTGGCCGCGCTGAAGATTGGCAAAATCGGTAATTTCGGTGACTGCACCGGCACGCTGGTTGCCGATCAGTGGGTGCTCACCGCACGCCACTGCCTGGAGTCTGTGAACAACGAAGGGACCCAGGCCCGGATCGGCGGGAAGGTCTACGATGCCGATTCTTGGGCGCTTTCTCCAATGTCTGATGCGGGATTGCTTCACCTGACCCAAAAGGTCACCGACGCAACCCCGGCGAAGGTCTCCCGCGATATCCCCACACCTGGACAGACGGGAACTCTCTACGGCTGGAGCAGCAGCTCGTCCATGGCACGATCCGGGCAGCTTCCGATGACCAAGATGGTCGTCAATGAGCTGCTGGGCGGCGGGCCGACTGAAGGAACTCCAGGTGAGGCTGCGCCTGGTGGTGCTGTTCCGGGTGACGCTACTCCAGGCGAAGCTGTTCCGGGTGAGACTATTCCGGGCGGCGCTGTTCCGGGTGACGCTATGGAATCAATGGAGATGCAGCCAGGAGCTGCCATGCCAGATGACTCCAAAACCGAGTCGATCCCGGCAGGGACAGAAAGTATCCCAGCCGACGCTGCCATGATGCCAATGATTCAAAGCGCCATCCTGGACGCACATTCCGTTTCTGGCGCGGGTATGCAGGGAGGCGACTCCGGTGGCCCATTCTTCGTTGACGGAGAGCTCGCTGGTCTCGCTACCGCCGGAACCTCCAATGGCGACCCTGACCTGCCCTCCCCCAGCGCAGCTATCACTACCCTCGCTGGCACTGCTGACTGGATCGATGACATCACCTCCGGCCGTGACACAGAAAGTGTGCTAACTGCGGAGAACACTCCTGCTCCGCCAAAGACCATTCAGACCAGCGGTGATCACATGTGGGCCTACCTCGCCATCGCATGCGCTGGCGTGGTTATCGCAGCGGCTTGGTCGCGCATTAGGAATGGGCGACAGTAGAACCGTCTGACCTCAACCAAGACCACCTCCCAGAAGGAACTGGGTAGGTGGTTTTTTGATGAGGCGGTTCCTCCCCCGGTTCCAAAAGCTTCTCATCCCCGCACCGATTACTGCGGGCTTGCTCGGCTTGCTGCTAGGCCCCAACGCTTTGGGAATAATCCAGTTCAGCGAGCATGTCGGCGACTACGCGACCATTCTCATCGCGGCAGTCTTCGGTGCCCTGCCATTCACAATGGATTTCGATGCCAAGGTGCGCCAGCGCGCGCGAACGATGTGGTCCTATTCCGTAGGCATGTACCTGGCGCAGTGGGGATTCTTCGCACTGCTTGGCGTGAATTTTTTTTGCCCCACTGTTCAATACGTCAGACTGGTGTGGCTATTCGGTGGAGTCGCGCTTATCGGTGGGCTAGCCCTGTTGATTCCGCCGATGATCATGCTGAAGAAATCGAAGGCCAGGGCTTCGTAGAGTTCTTTATAGAGGGCGGGGACAGGAAAAGTTTTCTCCCGCCCTCTACTGTTGCGACCCCACCGTGGACTGACCAGGCCCGTCTGCCAGCTATTTTCTAGCGCTGCGCTCACCTATCGATGCATGATTCACCTATCGATGCGCTCCAGCGTATCCATAAGTGAATAACTCATCGATATGTGAAACCGAAAGCCAGCAGCGCGTACATGAGCTGAGGCGAATCGACCGGAATCAACCCAGCACCCCCTCAAGCTAAGTACCTTCAGGCCGACTAATCGAGCAGCGCCTCACACTGCATTTCTGATGACCGCCCCTTTAATGCCCGGTTGTGCAGTGCGCGAGTTCGTCAGACCCAACGGCTACCCAACGACTTACCCCCAAAAAAACGGTGAAAAACGGTGATTTGACCCCCGAATAACGAAGACCCCTACCAGCGTTTACACCGGTAGGGGTCTCTTCTTAGTGGCGGGGGCTGGATTCGAACCAACGACCTCTGGGTTATGAGCCCAGCGAGCTACCGAGCTGCTCCACCCCGCGTCAACTGTCCTGGCTTTTACAAGCACTCACAGCGGGTGCTGACCTCTCCGGCCAACGAGATGTAACTGTAGCACGGACCTTCCAACAAAGACCAATCCCCAGGTCATAGCCAGTTTCGCTACAACCTGGGGACTCTGCGAACCATAAGACCCTATGATTCTCGGCTAATCTCCCGTTGCAAGCCTTACTCTCTGTAAACCTTACTGGCCGTTGGCCTTCTGGTAGTCAGCGGCAGCGCGGTCGAGCTCGGCAAGTGCCTGGCCCTGGGCTGCGTAGTCACCGTTCTTCTGGGCGTCGTTAAGCTTCTTTAGCGCGTCGGAGATACGGCGAGCGGCGTCGTCACGCGCAGCGACATCAACCTTGCGCTCTTCCTTCGGTGCCTCGTCGTCGGACTCAGCGTCGGCGGCGTCCTTGTCCTTATCCGACGGCTGCTCCTCAGCCTCTTCCTCACCGCGGACCTTGGTCACGGCGGAAGCATCGATACCGACCTGACTCAGAGCCTCAGTGACCGTAGCGCCGTAGCCCACCTGACCGCGGTAAGCGACGAGAATACGCAACAGCTTCGGGAATGCGGTCTCCTGCCCCTTGCGTTGGGTGTAGACCGGTTCGACATAGAGAATCTCGCCATCGCCGACCGGCAGCGTCAGCAGGTTACCGTTGGTGACTACGTTCGTACCCTCGAGCAGGGTGCGGTCCTGGGCGACCTCATCTGCGGACATCATCGTGTCCTGCGCCTGACGTGGACCCATGGTCTGGGTGTTGGTCGGCAGAGCACGAATAGTGATTTGGCCGTAGGTCTCCGGCTCGGAGGAAGCACTCATCTGAGCGGAGAGGAACTCACGCTCCAGTCCACGGAATGCCGAGATCAGCTGGAAGCTCGGCTTGCCGCTCTCCGGATCGGAAGCGACAACATAGTACGGCGGCTGAGAGAGGTTCTTGTCTTCCGGTGCGGTCGGGTCGGACGGGACAGACCAGAAGGAGTCATTGGCGAAGAACACGCCCGGATCGCTGACGTGGTACTTCGCCATCAGCTCACGCTGAACCTTAAACAAGTCCTCCGGGTAGCGCAGGTGCTCCTGCAGCTCCTCGGAAATCTCGGACTTTGGCTTCACCACACCTGGGAAGACGCCTTCCCAGGCCTTGAGCACCGGATCTTCCTCATCGAACTCGTAGAGCTCAACGGTGCCATCGTAGGCATCGACGGTCGCCTTGACCGAGTTGCGGATGTAGCTGACCTCGCTGTTCGGCAGCGGGCGTGGAGTGCCATCCGGGTTAATGGAGTCCTGCGTGGTTTCCTGGAGGCTCATGCGCTGGGAGTACGGCATCTTGGCCAGCGTGGTGTAGCCGTCGACGATCCACTTCATACGGCCATCGACTACAGCCGGGTACGTCTTGGTGTCGGTAGTCAGCCATGGGGCGACCTTCTGAACACGGTCACGCGGATCGCGGTTGTAGATAATCTTGGAGTCCGACCCAATGCGGTCGGACAGCAGGATGTTGAGTTCCTGGTAACGGGTGGCGAAAATCATGCGGCTGGCAAGTCCGCCAACGCCAACACCGCCCTCACCGTCGTAGGTGAAGTTTCGGCCGTCAGCATCGTACTCGTAGTCCTTGCCGTCACCATTGCCACCGACAATCGCGTAGTCGGCATCGCTGTTGGCGATAACCGGACCGTAGTAGATACGCGGCTGCTTCAGGTTCAGGTTCATGCCGTTCGGGTCCTCGGACTCGAACAGGTCAGCCACGGTGTACAGCGGGTAACCACCGCGGGCGGAACCGGACTCGGAGGCAACCTCGTCAACCTTATTAGCCGGCGCAGCAACGAAACCATTGCCGTGAGTGTAGACCGTGTGACGGTTAATCCAGTCAGTCTGGTTGCCCTGCAGAGTCTGCGGGTTCAGCTCACGAGCAGCGACAATGAAGTCACGGGACTCCCCATCAATCTGGTAGCGGTCAATGGCAAGCGGATCGGAGAAACCGTAGAAGTTCTTCAGCTGACGTTGCTGAGTGAAGGTACGCGGCAGGACCTCCGGATCCAGGATTCGGATATTGGCCAATGTCGCGGCATCGCGCGAAATCGAATCCGCACCTTCCTTTGCTGCCTCCTTATCGCCTTCCTTTTCAGCCGGAACGCCCCAGTCGCGCTCGACCTTCACCTTGTCGTCGGTAAGCCCGTAGTGGTAGCGCGTCGATTCAATGTTGCGCGCAATGTATTCACGTTCCTTGGAAGCGCGGTTCGGGTTAACCGAGAACTGCTCAACTGCCATCGGCCAGGCCACGCCGATCAGCCCCGCGGAGACCAGCATCAGCACTGTGGCAAACGCCGGAATGGAGAGGTTGCGCAGGAAGATAGAAGCGAAGAATGCAGCGGCCACGACAATTGCGATGACCAGCAGCGTAATCTTTGCCGGCAGCAGCGCATTGATATCGGTGTAGGAACCACCGGTGAAGGTTTTCTGCTTGTTATTCAGCAGCTCATAGCGGTCCAGCCAGTAAGACACAGCCTTGAGCAGCATGAAAACACCGGCCCAGCACGCCAACTGCGCACGAGCCGCATTGGAAACGCGGGTCTTCTCCCCTGTAGTCGGGTTACCTGGGCGGATGCCACCAAGGAAGTAATGTGTCACCAGCGACAGCAGGAACGCAATAACTACCAGGACAACCAGCGTCGAAACGATGTACGACCACAGCGGCAACTGGAATGCATAGAAGCCCAAGTCCTTGCCGTACTGCGGGTCAGTCTCACCGAAGGACTGCCGGTTTAAGAACAGCTGCACCGTCTGCCAATTGCCCTGCCCCACAAGGCCACCGAGTACGCCGAATACAACGGGCAGCGTGGTGAACATCGACTTCGAACCAGATTCAGCCATCCGTCGGTACACTGCCTGCGGGCTGCGTGGATCCGTCAGCCCGAGGTCGACGGGACGCGAGCGCCACGCCAGCCACATAGATAGAAATGTCAGTGCACCCGTTATTAGGCCTACGGTGATAAACAGGACAATACGAGTGAGCCACGTGGTGGCGAATACCCCTCGATAGCCCACTTCACCGAACCACTGAAAGTCCGTATAAAAATTGACGGCGATGGGAATAACAAAGGTCAGCGCGGCAATCACCAACACGGTAATTGCCAGCCACCCCGGGCGGCCACCCGCCGATCGTCTCGGTCGAGTCTGGTTTAGAGACAACGTCTCTCCTGTTCAAGTTGAGCTTGACTTACCAGCGAGCTGGCAAGTCGAACGTACGCTTATCTGTCATCTACTCTAAATAAAGTTCCTAACAATTGACTAAGGATGCTGTTTAAACAGCGTTGCCAGGAAAGGGGCGTCGTCAAGCGTCATGAGCGAAAACAACGGCACACAGACTCATCTCAGCCAGCAGGCACTCAATCGCGCCGTGCGCGAGGCTGTCGAATACGTCCACGCCGAAGGTTGGGACCGTGCTCCGAGTCTCTTCGCCCTCGTCCCCACCGCCGCGCTTGCCGACGTGCTTGCCGACGAGCTGATTGACAGCGCCCCGCTGACTGTCGTTGCGCAGGAGCCTCTCCCCGAGGGAATTGAAGGTGGTAGCCCTGAGTTGGCGGACTTTATCGCTCGAACATCGTGGCCAGCAGGTGTCGTCGGTGCCGTGTTAGCGCAGGAAATTATAGTCCTTTCCCCGGAGCAGGCGGACAGTTTTGAGGGAGCATCCGTAGACGAGGTGCGGGCACAGGCGGATGGCGAGGCGGCTCGTCAGGCACGTCTTTTCAGTGGCGTTATCAGTGAGGGGCCACACCTAACGCTGATTCAGCCGCGCCCCACAGAAGCAGAACTGGATGAGCGTGGCCCCTTTGCTGAAGATGAGATTGAGCTAAAAGATGGTTCTGGGGTAGCCGATGGTGTCATCGCTGCGCTGTACTCCACGTTCGGAAGTAACTCATAACTCCACCTACCAGCGACAAGAGACAAACAAGAGGCGTTGAAAGCGCCGAATATCCTTATAACTAGCTGATTCCGGTTGACATCAGGACTAGAACCTAGTTGTATAACAAAGTGATAAAGGCGCGTCTCTAAGTTTCCGCTCAGGGTTCTGTTGGACTTGGTTCTGTTGGACTCGGATTCTTCCAGGGACGGGCGAATGTGGCGAAGAAATCGCGAGTGTAGCGCGAGTTTTTCCTTCTATTGGTTTTCAACTAAGAGGTTTTTAATTATGAAGAACAACGTTGTTCGCCGTGCAGCAGCCTCGGCAGCTGCAGCTTCTGCGCTGGCAGCCTCCCTCCTGACTGGTGGTGTTGCCAACGCTCTTCCTACTGGTAACTACGTTGCCTTCGGCGATTCCTTCGCTGCTAACCCGGGCCAGTCCGATCCGGCCGTGCCGGGCCGTGGTGGCTGCCCAATTTCGGTTTCGAACATCGGCTCTCACGTTGCTCGCGAGACTGGCCTTGAACTGCACGACTACTCCTGCAACGGCACTACCGCTTTCATGCCGACTCAGCCGCAGAAGTCCCTGATGGGACAGGTTGACAACGCTATCGCCCAGGGCTCCCTCGGCCCGGCTACCCAGCTGGTGACCATCTACGTTGGCGCCAATGACGCAATGCAGGGCGCTGTGCTGCCAATGCCGGTTCAGGATGACCTGTACACCACCAACGTTGTTGCCGCGGTGCAGAAAATCAAGGCCGCTAACCCAACTGCTCGCGTCATGCTGATTGGCTACCCAGCTTTCACCTCGAATGATCCGACTCACTACGCTTGCCCGGTCAACGCCGCAGGTTTTGCACCGCACATTCCGGCTGCCGGCATGCACCAGTTTGAGATGGCTCTGCAGAACCGTCAGGAGCGCGCTGCAAATGAGTCCGGCATCGGTTTCGTCAACATGAAGAACATTGCCAACATCGATGTCGCAATGTGCGGCCCGGACGGTGAGCGTCAAGTCTCGGCAATTCTGGATACTGACGTTGCTTCCTACAACATGACCAACCACCCGACCTTCCACGGTTCGGCAGTTACTGGCACCACCATCGCCAACGTCTACAAGAGCACCTTCTAAGGTCTTTCGACGTCGCTCAGACGTCTTCAAGTACAACGAGAAAATCCCCGGCCATAATGACCGGGGATTTCTATTTGTGGAGCTGCCGAGAATTGAACTCGGGTCCACCGCCAACTCGCCAGGGCTTCTCCGTGCGCAGTTCGCACGATCGCCTCTACTCGACCCTTCGGCTCAGGCAAACATGTCCGAATGACGGGCCCAGCCGCAAGTAAGAAGATCCCCGATGAGCCTTACGGCACACCCATCGGGCGAGCCCTTTTAAGTCGATGCCAGGGTCCGGACCAAAGGGCAAGCCCGGTCTGACAGACACGCTAGTCGCTTAATTAGGCAGCGAGAGCGTAGTCGCGCTGAGTGTTCTCGGCGCTTAATCAGTTGCTACGACGCTTAAACGGTGGTCTCTAGCCTGCACCGGCACGCTTCCCCTGGCTCACTGTACGGTGTCGAAACCATGTCAGCCCCATACAACGCCTTCGAGCGCGGGAATGTGCGTAGCACTCAAAGGATGTTCAAGAATAACGCTTTACGACGAGAAAAGTCAACAAACCTCGTCATAAAAGCCAGCAACCCAATACGGTCGTCAACTCCGGGTTGACACTAGCGTCAACCTATGGTTGACTGCAGTCATGGATCCATTGACGACAATCCGTCACCGACTGCAAGCAACGAACATTGCCGAACAAGAACTTGAAGATGCCGTGGCGCAGGCTCGCGCAGCGGGCCATTCATGGGCAGAGATTGGAAATGTACTCAATATCTCCCGGCAAGCGGCATTCAAACGGTTCGGAAGTGTCCAAAACCCCGTTTCAGGAGAATTGATGACTGCCACAAAAACTACACATATCGCCGAACTCGGCGAAAAATTCCTTCGCCACATCATCAACGGTGAAGAAGCAGAAACCGTAAGCATGATCTCCCCAAAGCTCCGGAAGGATCTCCCCTGGTCCACTATCTACTCTGTCTGGGAAGATGTTCTCACCGAGACTGGGGCGTTCGAATCTTTCGACGACACCCAAGTCACCAGCCTCGGGGGAACCAGGACTAAGGAACCGACCTCGCAGAAACTCCTGTCGAAGATTCTCGGCACAAGTCTCGTCATCACCACCCTCAAACATGAGGCTGGCGAATGGATGGCTCGAGTTGCCTTTGACCGTCACGAAAACGTCATTGGCCTGCTCATCCTCCCAGTCGATGCGACTGAGTTCCCCTTCTAATAGAGCCCTTTCCTAATGAAGACCTCTGCTACCCCTTGATGCCCTTCACACGGCGACCCAGCGCACGAGTAGCTTCGCGCTCCTCCGTGCGGCGCTTGATGTCCTGGCGCTTGTCATAGTCCTGCTTACCGCGGGCGAGTGCGAGCTCGACCTTCAAGCGACCGTTGGTGAAATACAGCTTCAGGGGTACAAGCGTGTTGTTACCATCGCGGACCTTGCCCCACAGGGTGTCAATCTCCTTGCGGTGCAACAACAGCTTGCGCGAACGACGCGGCGAGTGATTAGTCCACGAACCGTAGGAGTACTCCGGGATATGCAGCCCGCGCAGCCACACTTCTCCGTCATCGATGGTCGCGAAGGCGTCGTTAAGCGATGCTTTGCCCTCGCGCAGCGCCTTGACCTCAGTGCCCACGAGAACGACACCGCATTCGTAGGTGTCAAGAATGTTGTAGTCATGGCGGGCACGACGATTGGTGGCCACCACCGCGTTGTTGGCGCTGACCTTTTCTTTCTTCGACTTCTTCTTGCCCATAACCTACTTAACTCTAGTCGAAGAAGGTGCACTACAGCTATTTCCTAGCTATTCCCTTAACTTTCCCTTGTGCGCCTCCTTGCAGCCAACATATATATGCCTCTGGCCTTTTACGTTGTGACGCAACTTACTTTCCCCTAACCTTTTACCAACGTCTAACACAGAGGGATTTAAATATGGGACAGTCAAAAACGTTGGAACCGGACAAAGCGCCCCCGAAGCCAAAGGGGTTCCTAGCAACACTGGAACGCATCGGCAACGCACTGCCAAATCCGTTTTGGCTATTCGTGATTCTTGCCGGTGTAGTCATCGTTTCTTCGTGGCTCGGTGAGGCTGCGGGTATGCAGGCTAAGGATCCCGCGTCGGGTGACATCATCGAGGTGGAAAGTCTCGCTACCGCTGAGTATCTGCAAAAGATGGTTTCTGAGGCGGTAACGAACTTCACGGACTTCGCACCAGTTGGCCTGATTCTGGTGTGCATGCTCGGTGTCGCCATTGCGGAGTACTCCGGTTACATCGGCTCGGCAATTCGCGCGGCAATTTCCAAGGTGCACTCCCCTGTCCTGCTGACATTCATTGTCGCCCTGGCCGGCGTGACTGGTTCGATCGCTTCTGACGCCGTCTACGTGATTCTCATTCCGCTGGGAGCCGCCTCATTTGCCGCGGTTGGCCGTAACCCTATTGTCGGTGCGATGGTCGCCTTTGCCGCCTCGTCGGCCGGGTTCAATTCATCACTGGTGCTCAACATTACCGATGTGCTGCTGGCAGGCATCTCCACGCATGCTGCGCACTTCGTAGATCCGGAATACGTAGTTTCGCCGCTGGCCAACTACTTCTTCACCATGGCCTCGTCGATTGTGCTGGCTCTGATTATTACGGCTGTTACTGAGCTGTTCATCACCAAGCACGTGGAGAAGACCATCCACGAAGATCATGTTGACCACGAAGCTGCCGAGTTCACCAAGCCGGGCGCTTCGGAGGAGGCTGCTGAGGAAAACGCTAAGAAAAAGGAGCAGGACACCGCGTCGAGCAGCTCCAACAGCGGCCGCGATAAGCTCGTTCTAAATCCCTCCGAACGCCATGGCCTGCGCTACGGCAACATCGCCGCCGTCATCTTCCTGGCGCTGTGGTTCGCTGCCCTATTCATCCCGGGTTCGCCTCTGCGCGGCGAAGGCGACGGCATCTTGAATTCCGTGCTGCTTACCGACGTCGTGGTGTCCATTGCCCTCTTCTTCGCCGTGGTCGGTATTGCGTACGGCATTGGCGCCAAGACCATCACCTCCTCTGCAGATGTGCCCGCCTTCATGGAACGTGGCCTGGGCACACTGACCACAATGATGGTGCTCTTCTTCGCTGTTTCGCAGTTCACGGCCTACTTCAAGTGGTCCAATATCGGCCAGTGGACCGCCATCAAGGGCTCCGAATTCCTGACCAAGGCGGATCTGCCGCCGCTGTTGCTCTTTGCTGCCTTCGTCCTGATGGTGGCTGTTCTCAACATGCTGATTACCTCGGGCTCTGCACAGTGGGCACTGATGGCGCCGGTCGTGGTGCCGATGCTGATGTACGTCAACGTCTCCCCGGAGGTCTCTCAGCAGCTATTCCGTATTGGTGACTCCCCGACCAACATCATTACACCGATGTCGCCGTACTTTGCGCTGGCACTGACCTTCCTGCAGAAGTACTACAAGCCGGCGGGTGTCGGCACGCTGATGTCACTGGCCATCCCGTACTCGCTGTGCATGCTGGTGGGCTGGTTCCTATTCTTTGTCGTGTGGTATCTCGCGGGTATTCCGCTGGGGCCAGGAGTTCCGGTGCGTTAACTCACAACTTCTGGGCAACTGAGGGATTGGTCGAATTTTTCGGTCAATCCCTCACTTATTTGCGGTACTCGGGTCTAGTATTGCGTACGGTCGCCACCACAACGGGCGTCGTTAAGCGAAAACGTACACACTTTGAGCACACACTGAGACGCGGATATAACCTATGCCAACAAAGCACCTAAAATTTACGGGATCGACAGGCGAGACTCTAGCTGCATCGATTGATTTGCCGGATGGTAAGCCACGCGCGTGGGCACTATTTGGTCATTGCTTCACGTGTAATCGGATGGTGCCCGGCGCGTCACGCACCTGCAAGGCGCTGGCGAAGAAGGGCATTGCGGCGTTCCGGTTCGACTTCACTGGTCTTGGGCAGTCCACTGGCGATTTCGGTGAGACGACGTTCCAGACCAACATTGATGATCTCAAGGCTGCCTACAAGTTCATGGAGGCAGAGTTCGAGGCACCGTCACTACTAATTGGGCACTCGCTCGGTGGCGCAGCGGCACTGAACGCCGGCCACGATATGCCGAAGGTCAAGGCGGTAGCGACAATCGGTGCGCCCTTCGATCCAGCTCACTCGATTGTGCGCATCGCCGGTGATATTTCGACGGTCGATGAGCATGGCACGCAGGTTCTGCAGATTGAAGGTCGTGGCATTCCGATCTCCCGTGAGTTCCTGGAAGTGTTGGCGGACTACAACCCGGAGGTCTATCTCAGCCAGCTGCGCAAGCCGCTTCTGATTCTGCACTCTCCGACCGACCAGACCGTCGGTATCGACAGTGCGCAGAAGATTTTCCAGGTATCTCGCTATCCAAAGTCTCTGATGAGCTTGGATCGCGCGGACCACTTGCTCACTCGCGCTAAGTCCGCTGCGCGTGCCGCTGACCTGATTTATGCGTGGGCTGACAGCTATCTTCCGGAGGCTGAATAGCCCTGTTATCATTAGGAGTTATGGACACGACTGAACACTCTGGCCATTCACACGGCCACGGTCACTCACACGGTCATTCACACGGCCACGGTCACGGCCATGACCACGCTCATTTTGACCCCGCGAATACTCCTGCTCGCCGCCTTCTCGCGGCTGCTGGTCTAACTCTTGTCGTTTTTCTCGCCGAGCTCATCGGGGGCTTGGTTTCGGGTTCACTGGCGCTGCTGGCAGATGCCGGCCATATGGTGACGGACTCCGCGGGCCTGCTGATGGCAGTTGCCGGTTTGGCTATCGCCCAGCGCGGAGCCAATCACCGCGCGACGTACGGGTACCGTCGTGTTGAAGTTCTGACTGCTCTCGTCAACGGTCTGACCGTTTTCATCATTGCCGCTGTGATTCTCTGGGGCGCAATCCGGCGATTCGGGTCAGTGGAGCAATCTGAAATCCAGACCACGTCGATGCTCATCATCGCGGTCATCGGCCTGCTCACCAACGTGATTGCGGCGTTCCTGCTCGCGGGTGCTGCCAAGGAGAGCGTCAACGTCCGCGGCGCATATCTCCATGTGCTTGTCGACGCCGCTGGTTCGGTCGCCGTCATTATCTCCGCTATCGCTATCGCATACACCGGCTGGACTGCCATCGACTCGGTGGTCTCTATCGTGATTGCGGTCTTCATTGTCCCGCGCGCTGCCATTCTGGTGCGCGACTGCCTTCACGTGTTGCTGGAGTACACCCCGGAGGGCGTAGACACCGAGAAAATTACTGCTGACCTGTCTGACTTGGACGGAGTGGTCGATGTCCACGACCTCCACGTCTGGTCCCTCAATGGCAATGACCTGCTGGCGTCTGTCCATCTCGTGCGCTGCGACACGCTCCCCAACGGCGACGAGCACGCATTGCTCGACCGCGCGCAGGCACTGCTTCACGACGTCCACGGGATTGAACACGCCACGGTGCAAATTGAAAGAACCGGGCACGCTGACCACGAGTACCCGGCTCATACCTAAAATGTTCGGCTAGTAGCTGAAGTAAGATGCTAGCCCTCGAGCTGCTCCCCTAGCTCCAGCCACTCCATCTCCAGCTCTGCCTTCTGCTCAACCACCTCCGCAGCACGGCGATCGAGGTCCGCCAGCTTTTGTGTGTCCAAGTTGGCTACATCAGCACTCGCTTCCGCCATCTGCGCATGCAGTTCACTTTCTTGCTGGCTGAGCTTCGCCATCTTCCGCTCCAGAGCACTCATCTTCTTCTGGACAGCATGAGCTTCCGCAGCCGAGAGCTTCGAGGTATCCTCCTCTGAAGCTGCGCCACGGGTCTGCGGACTACCGGCATTTGCTTGAGAGGCACCACCACTAGCGGCCGAGTCAGCCAGCTGTGCGCGACGCTGGAGGTACTGACTAATCCCGCCTGGCAAGTTCGTCAGCTCGCCATCGCCGAAGAGGGCCCAGGTCGAGTCGGCAATACGCTCAATCAGGTAGCGGTCGTGCGAGATGACCACCAACGTGCCCGGCCAATTGTCCAGCAGGTCTTCCAATTCCTGCAGCGTGTCAATATCCAGGTCATTCGTCGGCTCGTCGAGCAGCAGGAAGTTCGGCTCACTCATCAACACGCGTGTGAGTTGCAAGCGGCGACGCTCACCACCGGAGAGGTCTGCGATTGGGGTGCGCTGCCGCTTCGGGGAAAAACCCAGTCGCTCCGCCAGTTGCGAGGCGCTAATTTGCTTCTTGCCCAGGTCAATGTAGGTCGCCACGTCCTCCACAGCGTCGAGCACACGCATATCCAGCGGCAGATCATCGAGCTCCTGTCGCAGCCAACCCAGGCGCACCGTCTTGCCCTCAATCCGCTTGCCATCGCTTAAGGGGTAGTCTCCCGCCAATGCGCGCAACAAAGTCGTCTTACCCGAGCCGTTGACACCGACCAGGCCAATGCGCTCGCCGGGGGCCAGACGCCACGTGACGTCGTTAAGCAATTCCCTACCGTCGGGCGTTTCCAGGGACGCATGCTCTAGCTCCACGACCACCTTGCCCTGTCGACGCTGCGAAAACGCCATCAACTCCACGGAATCACGCGGCGCCGGGACATCGGCGATGAGAGCCTCAGCTGCTTCGATGCGGTAGCGAGGCTTTGAGGTGCGGGCCGGCGCACCCCGGCGCAACCACGCGAGTTCCTTACGCGCAAGGTTCTGGCGACGCTGCTCGGCGGCATCGGCTTGGCGCGCACGCTCGGCACGCGCGAACGTCCAGTCGTTGTAACCGCCATCGTAAAAATCGACGGTGCCGTCGTGGACTTCCCACGTCTTCGTGGCAACGGTATCCAGGAACCAACGATCGTGCGTGACGACGACCAGGGCTGCCCGGCGCGAAAGGACATGATCGGCCAACCACTGCACACCCTCAATATCGAGGTGGTTCGTTGGCTCATCGAGAATGAGCAGATCCAGATCTCGGACCAGCGCGGCCGCCAGGTTAACGCGACGGCGCTCACCACCGGAGAGATTGGCGACCTTGGTATCCATACCGAGGTCATTGATACCGATGCCATCGAGGACCTCGCGGATGGAAGCGTTACCCGCCCACTCGTGTTCAGCGAGTCCCAGCGGTGCAATGACGCACTCAAACACGGTGGAATTCGGGTCGAGCTCGGCGCCCTGGGTGACATGCGCCATGGCCATGTCGTTGGCTCGCGAAATACGTCCGGAGTCCGCTGGCTCCACGCCTGCCAGAATCTTCAGCAGTGTGGACTTGCCGCCACCGTTCAAACCGACAACACCGATGCGGTCGCCCTCTTGAACACCGAGGCTGACGCCGTCGAGCAGAGTCTTGAGCCCGAAGGACTTAGAAATATTCTCGCAATTAATCAGATTCGCCATGATGAGTATTTATTGTGCCCCATTCGACGTTGCCAAGCACACGCCGGACATACCAGGCCACCGGCAGCTCATCGAACTGCTCTCGGGTTACCCATTTAAACTCCGGATGCTCGCCGCTGAGCTGGACATTCTGCGTGTCGTCGGCCTCGCGTACTAGAAAGGTCACCGTGTGGAAGCGGAAATTCTCCCCGCCCAAGTCCGGATTGGAATAGTGGGCAAATTCACTGACCTCCGCTGCGCGCAGGCCGGCCTCTTCACGCAGTTCGCGCACAGCGGCCTCCGCGGGCTCCTCCCCCGCGTCGAGCTTGCCACCGGGCAAATCCCACTGGCCCCCGAGGAAGCCCTCGTATTCACGCAGCAGAAGCAGCAAGCGGTCACCTCGGAAAACTATGCAGTTGCACACCCAGCCGTCGTCGTCAGGCCAGAACTTAGTCCAAGCCAGGTCGCGCGGTTCGCGCCGGCCGATTTCGGCCCTGCTGGGGTTGTCGTCACGGTGCATGGGGGAAAGATCGCCTGTCCTTTGTTAAAAGCGCTGGTCTCGTGAGACCTCAGCGAGGCGAACGAAATCGGCAATTTCGAGCTTCTCTCCTCGCTGCTTGGGGTCAATCCCCGCTGCCATAAGCGCCTCTTCGGCTGCGGCACCAGATCCGTAAATCCCCGATAGGGCCGCACGGAGGGTCTTGCGGCGTTGCGCAAAAGCAGCGTCGATAAGCGGGAAAAGGCGCGCGCGAAATTGCGGCGAAATCTCCCACGGAGCCTCGGGGGCATCGGCGGCATTGGGGTTCTCAGGAGCGTCGGAGCGGGCGTAGCAGTCAATGCGCACAAGCCCGGAATCAACCTTCGGGACCGGCCAAAAGACGTGCGGACCAATGGCACCGGCGCGACGCACTGTGCCGTAGTAGGCGGCCTTGACGCTGGGGACGCCGTAAATCTTGGAGCCCGGCTGAGCCGCCAGCCGGTCAGCGACCTCAGACTGCACCATCACGAGCACGCGGCGGATGGTGGGGAGCTCGGCAAGCATGTGCAGCAGCACCGGTACCGAAACGTTGTATGGCAGATTGGCCACCAGCGCATCTGGGGCGGTCTGAAAGTCCTCGCGGCTGACCTTCAGCGCATCTTTCTCAATGAGCTCGAGTTCACAGCCCTCAGCGCGCTCAGCGACTGTCTGGGGCAAACGCTCCGCCAACCGAGAATCGATTTCAACAGCCGCGGCGCGGCCGCAGTGTTCGAGCAGCCCGAGGGTCAGCGAGCCCAAGCCGGGGCCGACCTCAACAGGGTAGGAATCCTCCGGCAAGTCCGCCGCAGCGACAATTCGACGCACGGTGTTGGCGTCGTGGACGAAGTTCTGCCCCAATTTCTTCGTCGGGACAATATCCAACTGCGCCGCCAAGTCGCGCACTTCGACCGGCCCCAGGAAAGAAACTTCTGCTTTAGTCACAGTTAGATACTACGGGGTCAAAAGACAAAATAGGTTTAGCTCGTTTTGGCTAGTCTGAACTAGCTTTAACGAAGCCCCATGGAAGCGGTGCAAGCGGGCCATGCACCCCAACCCTGACCAGCCTGGACGCGCTCGGCGACAGCGATCTGCTGCTCGCGGGAAGCCTGCGATGCACGCGGTGCATACTCAGTACCGCCGTAAGCTGCCCAGGTGGAATCGGTGAACTGTAGACCACCGGAGAAACCGTTACCGGTATCGATAGCCCAGTCGCCGCCGGACTCACACTGAGCCAGCTGATCCCACACACCGTAGCCAGCGGCCGGAGCTGCAATGCGAGACTTAGTGCCCTGGCGGATAGTGGAGATACCCGGAGCCTTTAGCTCCTTTTCTTCCAGGACCTCGCGTCCGAGCTCTTCGCCGTCGCGAGAGGTGACCTTGACCTGACGCTCTACCTGGCCCGGCTCACCCTCCTGCTCAACGATGCGCTCGTCTTCGAACATCGAATCATCTTCAATGATGTTCTCGTGAGCTGGAATTTCCTCAGTCTCGGTGATGGTCTTATCAATCAGACGAGACAGCGCGATGCGCATGCCTTCAGTGACCGGCGCATCCAGACCCGGCTCAACGGTGTCGTCTTCACGCAGCTCAATGCCACGCTGTGCCAGTACATCACCGACGGTCAAAGCCGGGACGGTCAGGTCGATGTCCTTGGCATCGTCGTGAAGCACAATATTCTTGGCACGAACGACGTCGAGTTCGACCCCCTTAGCGGAAATCTCGCCCTTTTCGACCTCGACCTTGTCCTTATCGGAGATGAGCCCCTGCTTCTTCAGACCTTCAATCAGCTCATCGGTAGTGATGGCATTGGTCTTGTGCTCCTGCGGCTTGCCATCGACAATCATCGTGACCGGCTTGACAGAGCGGTAGACCAGCTTGCCGCCGTCCGTGAGGTCGCCCTGACGCTGAACCAAGTCTCCGCCGGTGGTTTCGACACCAGCCTTCTCTAGAATGGCCTTGTCATCCTTGGACCAGGTTGCAATTTGCTCGACCTTGCCGTCAATCTCGACGGTGATGGTGTCGTAGTTGGATGCTGCGACAGTGCCACCCAGAGCAACAGCAGCGACCAGACCGCCAGCAGCGATCTTGGACGAAGTGGAGACTCCGTCGTTAGCACGATTGAGATGACGCTTCTTCGCAGCACTCACGGGGTTCGTCACAGCCTTTCGGAGGATGGGCAGCTTTCAGATGAAAGAAATACAGTTTGTAACAGTACGGTAAAGATTCAGTGTTGTCTAAAATATATCGATAAAAGTGACGGGAAATACAACAAACCGCCCCGGCTGCATTTCCACAGCTCAGGGCGGCGATACGCCGGCACGTGCTTAAATGCCGTACACCCGACGTGCGTTATCCGTCAAAATCTGCGCCATCTCCTCCGCCCCGATTTCTCGGGCCGCAGCCATCGCACGCGCCTGATGCCCGATAAAAGTTGACTCATTGCGCGCACCTCGGAACGGCTCCGCGGTCATGTAGGGGGCATCGGTTTCCACCAGCAGCTGCTCCGCCGGCGCCTCAGCCACAGCCTGCCGCAGGTAATCATTGCGTTTGAAGGTCACGTTTCCGGTAAAGCTCAGCAGGTAACCGCGCGCAATGGCCTCGCGGGCAACCTCAATGGGCGAGGAGAAGCAGTGCAAAATGACCGTATTGTCATAGCCGTCCAACGCCGCCATCAGATCTTCATCGGCGTCGCGGTTATGAATCATCAACGGCTTGCCGACGGTTGCTGCGAGCTCCATATGCCACTGCAACGCAGCCAGCTGTTCGCTCTTCGACGCGCAGCCGTCGAGAGAATCCAACCAGTACCAATCCAATCCCGTCTCCCCCACGGCCACAACCCTGGGGTCGGCAGCCATTTCGGTTAAGCGGGCCTTGGCGTCGTCGTCAAGCTCGTGCGCGCGCGTCGGATGGATGGCGGCGGCGGCCCAGACGTTGGGGTGCGCGTGTGCGGCGGTAAAGGCCAGTTCGGTTTCCGGCATGCCATCGCCGACCGTGCAGACTCCGACGACGCCCGCTGCGGCGGCCCGGTCCATGAGCGCCGCAATCTCTTCCGGAGTTTGCGCCCCACAGGACGCGAGATGCGTGTGGGCGTCAAACAGCGGAGTGAGATACTCCGCGGGTTCTGCAATCTTGCGTTTGCGCTTTCCCATACCTCTACTGTGCCCCTACTTCACCTGTGCCCACTCGGGGCCGTGCTCAGCCAACTCAGAGTCGAGCTTGGTGAAAATCGGCTTCGGCTTGGCCAGCGCCGTACCCGGCTCAATGTCGAAGCGACGCCAGGCGGCCTTCTGATTGACGTAGTCACCAGTGATGATTGGGTAGCTCCTGCCCTCTGCCGGCAGGTCAGCGCCGACCGGCTCGACCGGCATGTCGTCCTGGACTTCCTGCACTTCCGGCATTGCGGCCCAGATGCCCTCGCCGCCCAGGGTCTCGAAGACCTTCTGCGCGCTTTCCGGCAGGTACGGGGTCAGCAGGACATTGGCGTCGCTGACTACCTGCAGCGCTGTCCACAACACAGTGGCGAGACGCTCACGCTGGGACTCGTCCTTCGCCAGCTTCCACGGCTCCTGCGCAGCAATGTAGGCGTTCGCCTCCCCGACCAGGTGCATTGCGGCAGTAATACCGGCGCGGAAACGGGACAGTGCGAGTGCGTCGCCGACCTCGGCGAAAGAGCTCTCAGCCAGGTCGAGCAGTTCACGGTCAGCGTCGGTGAGCTCGCCCGGAGTTGGCACCTCACCGAAGTTCTTGAAAGCCATGGACACGGTGCGGTTGACCAGGTTGCCCCAGGAGTTGGCCAGCTCGTTATTCACGCGGCGGACAAACTCATCCCAGGTGAAGTCGGTGTCCTGGTTTTCCGGACCAGCCATGGCGATGAAGTAGCGCAGCGGATCCGGACCGAACTCCGCCAGGAAGTCCTTCACATAGATGACAACGCCCTTGGAAGAGGAGAACTTCGAGCCCGACATGGTCAGGTACTCCGAGGAGACGACCTCCGTCGGCAGGTTCAACTCACCGAGCTCCCCGACTTTACCTCCGCGGGAGCCTTCGCCACGGTAGCCCAGCAGCTCAGCCGGCCAAATCTGGGAGTGGAAGGTGATGTTGTCCTTGCCCATGAAGTAGTAGGACAGCGCCTCCGGGTCATTCCACCACTTGCGCCACGCTTCCGGGTCACCGATGCGCCAGGCCCACTCGATGGAAGCGGATAGGTAACCGACGACGGCGTCGAACCAAACGTATAGTTTCTTGGTTCCGTTTTCCGACCAGCCCTCCAGCGGAATCGGCACACCCCAGTCAATGTCACGGCTCATTGCACGCGGACGGATGTCCTTCAGGATGTTCAGGGAGAATTTCAGCACATTTGGGCGCCAGTCCTTGCGCCCTTGAAGCCACTCGGTCAAGGCCTCTGCCAGCGCTGGCAGGTCTAGCAGGAAGTGCTCAGTTTCAACGAACTTCGGGGTCTCGCCGTTGATTTTCGACACCGGATCAATCAAATCGGCCGGGTCAAGCTGGTTACCGCAGTTGTCACACTGATCACCGCGGGCACCGGACGCACCACAGATTGGGCAGGTACCTTCGATGTAACGATCCGGCAGCGTCCGACCTGTCGACGGGGAAATCGCACCCATCGTGGTCTGCTTGACCATGTAGCCGTTTTCGTAGAGCCCGCGGAAGAGCTCCTGGACAATCGCGTAGTGGTTGCGCGTGGTAGTGCGCGTAAACAGGTCGTAGGAAAGCCCCAGACCCGCGAGGTCCTGCACAATCTGGCGGTTGTAACGGTCGGCCAATTCCTGGACAGAAACGCCTTCCTTCTCCGCTTGCACAAGCAGCGGCGTGCCATGCTCATCAGTACCGGAGACCATCAGCACGTCATTGCCAATCATTCGCTGGTAGCGAGCGAAAACGTCCGAGGGGACTCCGAAACCTGCAACATGGCCGATATGTCGCGGACCGTTAGCGTACGGCCACGCAACTGCTGTGAAAATGCGAGACATATCTAACAGGGTAATAGATGACCTACCATCACGATGAACTGTGCCCTCATGAAGTCTTCCAAGAACTGTCCCCTAGCGTCATCGCGCGCTCGCGCAGTCACTACGCTTATGTCCTATGTCCACTCGGTCCACCTCCTCCGACTCGGCCGCTGACTTCACTTCGCGCGCGACCACTGCGCTAGCTCGTCTTATCGCCGCCGGTCATCGCCCCGCCGCACTCGTCGGCTCCTGGTTCGGTTATCGCGCAGTTCTCGCCGCCAACGTCGAGCTCACCGCCTGCGATTCGACAGCGCTTTTCACCAGCCCCGGCTCCGATGCGTGGATATTTGGGTTCCGCCCCTACTCCGGCACCAGCGCGCATGGGACCGCTGGCTGCGTCGCATTGCTTGCCGACGACGGCACGTGGCATTTCGACGGCCCCGGCACCGGTGACCCCTCAAATCCGGATTTCCAAGCCCTTCAGGAGGCCATCACTTACTCGCACGAACACACGCGTGACGACGCGCTCCCCGCGGCCACACCACTGGAGTGGGATCAGGGCGACCGAGAACACCACCAGCGTGCGGTGGCGAACTGCAAGGAGGCAATTGCCGCAGGCGAGGTGTATCAAACCTGCATTTCCACACGCTTTCACGCGGAGCTGAATGCGGAATCGGGCACGAACGTCGAGGTGGACAACGCTGCACTAGCCCACGCCGGCGCGTGGTTTTCCTCCCGCGTGGCGCGGTATCAGCCGGCTCGAGCGGCATTCTTGCCCGGCAACCTCGATGCTGGAATTCCAATTCTGACCTCGCTGAGTCCTGAGGAGTTCCTCATCCGCGCGGGCACAAGCGTGACTGAAACTCCTATCAAAGGCACGATTCCCGCTGACCGGCCCCCGCATGAGCTGTTGCGCAGCGATAAGGATGTCGCCGAGAACATCATGATTGTCGACCTGGTGCGCCACGACCTCGGCCAGGTGGCCAAAACTGGCACTGTGAAGGTCACGGATCTACTTAGTGTGCGTCCGGCACCGGGCGTGTGGCACCTGTTTTCCACAGTTTCCGCGGAACTTCCCGATCAGCTCAGCCACGCTGAGTTGATCGATGCCTGCTTCCCACCGGCCTCAGTCACCGGTACACCGAAGCTGCGAGCAATTGAGCTTCTGCGCGAGTGGGAACCCGAGCCCCGTGGTGCTCACTGCGGCGCGATTGGTGCGGCCCACGGGGATGCGCTTGAGCTCAATGTCGCCATTCGTACCGCTGAGTACGCAAAAGACCCGAACTCGGGGAGAGTTCGGGTCGAAGCTGGCATCGGCGGTGGCATCACCATCGGGTCTACACCCGAGGGCGAATGGGCCGAGATTGAGGCCAAGGCCGCACCGCTGCTGTTGGAAAGCTAGTTGCGCAATTTACGAGCACGGCGGCGTTCGCGCTGTTCGGCTGCTTCCGCCAAGCGGCGCTCGCGAGCCATGCGCAGGGCAAACTGACGCTGTTCCTTGTCATCGAGGTACATCGGATCGTCGGAAAGCCCCTTAACCAGCGCCACCATCAGCGCCAAGATAACAATGACGAACGGGCTTGCCGCCAAAATGGTGATGTTCTGCAGGTTGGACAGGGCATCGCTGCCGCCGGTGACCAATAGGACAATCGCAATCAGAGCGGTGAAAATACCCCACATAGCAGTGACCGTGCGCGATGCTGTGAGTCGACCGAACTGGCTCATGGTGCCCATCACCGTGGAGGCAGAATCCGCCGAGGTAATGAAGAAGGTAGCCAGCAGAATCATTGCAATAGCGGAAGTAATCGCGCCACCCGGCAGGGATTCCAGCAGGTTGAACAGCTGGCTCTCAGCCGAGCCGTCGCCATAGATGGAAGCACCCTGCTGCTCACGAGTAATGGCGGTGCCACCAAAGATGGAGAACCATACCGCAGAGACAATCGACGGAACTGCGACGACGGTGAAGACGAACTCACGGATAGTACGGCCGCGAGAAATGCGCGCGATGAACATACCGACAAACGGCGACCAGGAAATCCACCAGGCCCAGTAGAAAATTGTCCAGGACGAGAGCCATTCGCCGGCGGTACCGTCAGCGGAAGCGCTGGAGCGGGCGGCCATCTCAAAGAAGGAATTCAGGTAGCTACCAATAGAAGTCGGAATCAGGTTCAGAATCACCACGGTAGGGCCGAGGACCAACACCAGCAGAGCCAGCAGGCCAGCGGCAACCATGTTGAAGTTCGAAATGTACTGAATGCCCTTGCCTACACCCGACAGCGCAGAAGCCAAAAAGGCACAACCCAGAATGAGGATAAGACCAATCCACAAACTTGTGCCCTTGATGGCAGTGAAACCGTTGATCTCCAAACCAGCGGAAATCTGCAGCACACCAACACCGAGAGAGGCTGCCGTACCGAAGACGGTGGCAAAAATCGCAAGTGCGTCGATAAGCTTGCCCAACCATCCCTCAGCGCGACGTGCGCCAATGAGCGGGATGAACGCCGCGGAAATCAGCTGCTTACGACCAAGACGGTAGGTCGAGTAAGCAATGGCAAGGCCGACGATGGCGTAGAGCGACCACGGGTGCAGAGTCCAGTGGAACATCGTCGATGCCATGGCGGTACCGACTTCCTTTGGCTGGTGACCCGGCACACCTTCGCGGTAGAAGGTCAGTGGCTCAGCAACGCCGTAGAACATCAGACCGATGCCCATACCGGCGGCGAACATCATGGCAATCCAGCTAGGTGTGGAAAACTCTGGTTTCTCGGCGTCCTTGCCCAGGCGGATGTGACCGAACTTGGAAATCGCGATGGACACAATAAAGAAGACAAAGACGGTGCTAGCCAAGATAAACAGCCAGCCGGTGTTCTCCACGACCCAGTTCAGAGAACTAGATGCAAACGTGGAGAAACTGTCCGGCCACACCAGTCCCCAGACGATAATTGCCAGAATTGCGGCAATGGCGGGGACGGTAACCCCGAGGTTCACGGGAGCGTGAGAATCGTCGGCCCTGACTTCGCCAACGACCGACTCCCCTACTTCTTGTTGTATTTCATGTTCTGGTGGATTCGTCATTCCTCCACCATGTCCACCATTGACCTGGGATTTCAACTTAGAATGCGGGTTTTCTCAGGTTTTCTTCATTTTTTCCCAGCTTGCAAAAACTGCCAATAATGGCGTTTACCCTGTTCACTGTCGTGCGCTGGGCATTTCCTGGCACAAAGTAACAATCGCCTAACGATTTTCCTCGCGAGCAGCCAAAACCGCCTGATAGAGATCACGGTGCTTTGTCATTCCAGCCTCCGCCGCAGCCTGCTTCGCGGCGTCCTTCAACCGCATGCCATCAGCCACGAGCTCCTCCACGCGGTCAACTAGGTCCTCCGTGGATACCTCCGTCGCCTGCTGCCCCGCGCCCTCAATCACCACCGTAATTTCTCCGCGGACACCTTCTTCCGCCCACGCAGCCAGCTCTCCCAGCGTCTCGCGGCGAGTCTCTTCAAAGCGCTTGGTCAACTCACGGCTTACCGACGCGCGCCGCTCCTCACCTAAAATCTCCGCGGCATCCGCCAACGTGGCAGCCAATCGATGCGGCGACTCAAAGAAACAACAGGCTCGCTTCTCTGTCTTCAGTGATTCCAACCAGGCCCGGCGCGCCCCCTGTTTACGAGGTGCAAAGCCATCGAAGCAGAAGTGGCCGACACCCAAGCCGCTGAGAGCCAATGCGGTAGTCACCGCGCTCGGTCCCGGTACGCAGGACACCGGCACACCCGCGTCGTGAGCAGCCGCCACCACAGCCAGGCCAGGGTCTGACACCACCGGCATCCCCGCATCGGTCACCACAATGACTTTCTGTCCCGCCTTCGCCGCCTGAATCAGCGACTCAGTGCGGCTCTCTTCGTTGTGATCGAAGTTCGAAACAAACTTCCCCTTGGGGGAAATGCCCAGCGCTGTGGCTAGGTTGCGCGCCCGCCGGGTGTCTTCCGCGGCGATGATATCGGCGTCGATAAGCGCACCGCGCAAGCGGTCGGAGGCATCGGCGATATTGCCCAGCGGCGTTGCCACCAGAGTGATGCCGGGAGCCAGCGTCGTAGCCTCGCTGAGGGGCTCGTTCTCGTGCGGTTGGAAGTTCGATGCCGAATGCGTCATGATTCCATAGCTTAAACTGACATTCGTGACCGATGCCGCTTTAACCCCACCACCGGAAACCGAGCGCCGCGCGAAAAAGCGTTTCCTGCGCCCGATTCCCCCGGTTCCCCCGCTGCCGCCACTGCGGCGGTGGGACAAATGGGATACCGCCACTTTTGTGGTTCTCGGAATCGTCGCAGCGCTAACGCGTTTCATCGGGCTTGCTGCCAAGACCGACAATGGCACCCCGCTCTTCGATGAGAAGCACTATGTGCCGCAGGCATGGCAGATTCTGGAGTCCACGCGCGACCCCATCTCGTCTGGCATTGAGGACAATCCCGGCTACGGTCTGATTGTGCATCCGCCAGTGGCCAAGCAGGTCATCGCCTTGGGCGAGTGGATCTTCGGTTATTCACCAATGGGCTGGCGATTTATGTCGGCGGTGTGTGGCACGCTGGTTATCCTGCTGCTCATGGACATCGTCCGACGCATCTCTCGCGGCTCGCGGTTGGCGGTGGGTATTGCTGGTCTCTACGCGCTTGCCGACGGAGTGCTGTTTGTCTCCTCTCGGGTCGGCATGCTGGACATGATTCAGACCTTCTTCATCATCGCGGCCGCGTGGGCACTTCTCATTGACCAGGCCGATGCCCGCAAGCGCCTGGAATCCGCCACGGAGCTAGGTAGTTTCGGCCCCTATCTCAGTTATCGCTGGTGGCGACTGCTCGCCGGCATCATGCTGGGGCTTGCCACCGGGGTGAAGTGGTCCGGTCTGTACTACATGGCCGCATTCGGCCTGTGGTCTGTCTTCACGGATCTGGTGTCACGCAAGAATGCCGGTGCGGACAAGCCCGTGCTCGGCGCACTCGCCCGCGATACCGCCCCGGCGTTGCGTGATCTGGTGGTGGTCCCGCTGGGCGTTTACTTCTTAAGTTGGCGTTCTTGGTTCGCCGAAGAAACGTCGGTCTATCGCCATGTCTCGCCCGAAGAGCGCGATACGGGACTCCCCGGCACCGGCTGGCTTCCCGAGGCCGTGCAGAACTACCTGCACTACCAGAACAGCGTGCTGAAGTTCCACGCCGAGCTGACCACCTCTAATGGCCACAAACACCCTTGGGAGTCCAAGCCCTGGGAGTGGCTGGTCAGCTGGCGCCCAATGCTCTACTACTCCACCGAAACCACCTGCAGTGGCGGCCAGGAGTGCAAGGGCTGGATGATGCTCTTTGGCACCCCGCCCATCTGGTGGTTGCTGGTACCCGTGGTCCTGTGGGCCACATGGCGCTGGCTCGGCCGCCGGGACGGCCGCTACGCGCTGCCGGTCATCGGTTTCCTCGCCTCGTGGCTGCCGTGGGTCATCGGCTACGACCGTCAGATGTACTTCTTCTACGCCACCGCGCTGATTCCATTTGTACTCATCGCCTTTGCTCTGCTTGCCGACGATCTCTCACACTGGTGGCCTCGCGATAAGCCGGTGGGGTTAGTAATCGTTGGCGCACACGCCGCACTAGTGGTGGCCGCGTTTGTGTTCTGGCTGCCGATTTTGACCGGCTACCCGCTGCCTCTCAACCACTTCGATTGGCGGTTCTGGTTGCCGTCCTGGAGCTAGTGCCGCTGTGGCGGCACGCCTGTGACCGGCAACCCGGAGGCGGCTCGCCATGCCTGTGCGATTGCCGTCGGCGTATAACCGCCCAGCCACACAACGGCCAGTGTCAAAGCGGAGACAAACATCAAGGCCAGGCCAGCGATCTCTGATGCTCCCTGAGCACCGATGAGAATGTCACGAATACCAAAACCGATGCTGAACGTGGCGACGGCACCGTAGACCGGCGCCATGCCCATGGCAGCGCGTGGCCGCCAAGCAGCCCAGAACAATCCCACTGCCAATGCAAGCCGAATTGCCGCGAGTTGGATGGCAAGGCGTGCTCCGAGCTCCATTGGGTCAACGGTGGCAGTGGAACCGTCGATAGGCGCTCCCGTGCTTGTTGCGATTCCTGCACCGTCCTGCGGCTGCGCCAAGGAAAGTCCGAGCGTCATCATGCCGGAGGCGTCGACCAGTGTCGCAATCCCCCAGACCGCCCAGCAAAGGCCCAGCGCAATGAGCACCCCGCGGGCGGTGCCGGCCATGAGCAGCCATGCGCGCTCACGCCGCCGGCGCTCCGGTTCGATGGAGACCAAAATGCGCTCCGAGAGATCATCCGTGGAAATCTCCGGCATACCATCGGCAGGCCCAACCGTAAGGGCGCGGTTCAGCCGCACCGCTCGCTCGTACCAAGCTCGGCACTCCTCGCAGGCCCCAAGATGGGCATCGATGACTTCATCGGCAATGCTTGCCTGCTCGCCATCGAGGCGAGCTGACAATGCTGCGCGAATTTCCTCGCACTCCACGGGGAATCTCCACCGCCTTTAACTCTTAAGGGGGTTGTACCTAATGAGGTCTTACCTGATGAACTGCCTGTCCAAACTGAAACGGCCAGCCCCGAAAACGAAAATCATCACCAGACCACCGATGAGCGACATCACAAGCTCCGCACCGTTGTCGCGGATAAACAGGCCATTGCCCAAGTGCATCGACCACCAGGCACCAATCATCTCAATGATGAAGACCATCGCCACCGTCGGTGCCAAGAGTCCCAGAATCAGCAACGCGCCACCGACCAGTTCGACTAGAGCGACAACCCAGACCGTCAAGTGCGCCTGCGGGATATTCGCGGCGACAAAGTAACCGGTCGTCTTGTCGATACCGGTGATAAAAATCTTGTCCCAGCCATGGCAGATGAAGATAATTCCGAGTATCAGGCGGAGAATCACGAGCGCGATATCGCGCATTACCGGTCGATCCATGAGGGACATGCTACCCGACGGCACGGTCAAAACACGGTAGCACTGCGGCTGCGAGAGGCCAGCGACTTAAACATGCAAAAAGGCTTCTCCCAACCCCTCGGGAGAAGCCTTCCGCCAAACACACCCGGTGTGTCATGTCTTAGGTAGTGACATCGTAACAGGCCGAGTTTCTAACAAAAAATCGCGCTGACGTGCTCAGACAACTTTAAGGTTGTTCTACGGCTCAGTTCACAGGACTAGCTCACACGAGCCTGTGGCATTTCGTCATAATCGTCGTCATCAAAGCGGTGGTCAGTGTAGGCCAGATCTGCGAAATCCGGGTCCTCATCATCAAGCTCGACCACTACCGCGCCCGGACGGCGCAGTCGCTGTGGAATTCCCAGCTCATCATCCTCGCGGTTACGCACGCCGAGGCGGGCCATCTTCATCCGGCGAATTCGGCGAGCTCGCAGTTCCTGCTCTGCACGCACGGTGCGGCGCAGGTTGACCAGATACAGGGTCATCAAGCCGACACCGACCAGTGGAATCCACCAGGTCCAACCACCGGCGAAAGCAGCGATGATGACCGTGACCGCGATGAACGCTGCCAGCCCAGCAACCGAACGGCGGCGGCGGGCAAAGCGAGTCTCAGCGTACTGAGCATCCGAAATCGGATCGAACCCACCACGACCACGGCGCTTCTCAGCGAACGCGTAATCATCTTCGGTCAAGATGTCATCGACAGCAACTGCGTCATCGTTGGACTCGACACTGTGGTCGCTGTCGTCCTCGACGGTCTCGTCGGGTTCCGCCTGCTCGTCTACGGTGTCTGCTGCCTCTTCAGTCTCAGAGAGAGCCTCAGCGTCCGCGTGCTCAGCGTCAGCCGCGGCACCGGAATCAGCGTCAGATTCAACGGCATCTTCGAACATCAAGTCATCGGCGTCGACAAACTGACGGCGAACGTCAACGCTCACATCGGAAGAGGACTCATCTGCACGAACCACGTCACCTTCGGCGGAGGCAACGGCGGAGTCAGATTCAGCATCCTCGTCATTAACGACAGCCTGCAGCGACTGGTCTGCAGACTCATCATCGGACACGTCCATGTCAGAGCGGTCAGAAGACTCAGCAGTGGCTTCCTCGGTAGCGGAATCATCCGCCTGCGGGGTCTCCTCCTCTGCATCTGCCGCTTCCAGCTCGTAGACGATATCGCCGTCAACGACGGCCGGGTCGGCCGCCTCGTCCACGGTGTCGTCGATAAGCACGTCGCTGACATCGAAGTCATCGTCGACCTGCGCGTCAACGGTTTCGAGAGAATCGTCGACTTCTTCGGCCACGCGCACGTCCGACTCCTTAAAAGACGGACGGCGGCGCGTCGTGGCCAACTCCTCGCCACCACGATGCAGCACGCGGGTCTTACCTAGCGCATCGGAGGTACGACGAATCGGCTTGCGCGTATTGACCACCAGCGGGGCAAGCACAAACAGCCACAGTACAACGATGAGTATCAGCAACAGTGAAGTTGACATATTTTGTGTCTCCTTGCGATTTCGCCCGGGGTTTCGCCGTCTCTCCCCGGCCCAAATACGCCACCCACATGCCCTTCCACAGAGGCATTTGCGAAGGCAGTCAGCGTATCTAGAGCGAATTCGCCCAATAGTAGAGTTGTCATCACCCTATCGGCGTGTGTTACTCAGACTACTCAGGCGCGCCGTTGCGGTGGGTATTTCTCCGCCTCTTCATATTGCGCGCGACCACTCGCCACGATGAGGTCCACTGCACTGTCCTCCCCCACCCGCGCATAGGTCAGATGATCGCGCCACGCGCCATCCATATGGAAGGCTTCCCGCGCCACGCCTTCGTACTCGAACCCACAGTTTTCCAGCACGCGTATCGACGGGACATTGCTGTCCAACACAGTCGCTTCAATTCGGTGGACGCCAACTCTCTTGGCATAATCCGACGCCAACGCCACTGCCGCAGTGGCGACCCCTCCACATGTAAAGCCGCTGCCGACCCAGTAGCCAATCCATGCGTGAGCGACGGGGAAAGGCGTAATACCGCCGAGTGTGAGCATGCCGGCGAACTGGCCGTCTACCTCAATGGTGGAGACAATCATGTCTCCCGCAGCCTCTGAACGACGCCAACTGCGCAGGTTACGGCGGAAAACAGAAGCCCTGTGGGCGTTATCCCAGTCGTCCTCGAGGGTTGGCTCCACGGGGCGCAAAATGGGCTCGTCGCGCAGCCGCAGTGCCCGCCATGCAGAGGCATCAGAGCGCTCTGGCACACGCAGGCGGACTCGGCCGCCACTGGTTACTAGACGAGAAGTACGCACAGCAACAATACTCGCGGTAGTGGAGTGAGGTTAGGCCTGGCGCGCCATGAACAGCACGTCAACTACATCTCCCGGACGCACGTGCAGCACGTCTTCCGGAATCACGATGAGGCTGTTGGCTTCCGACATACCGGCCAAAAGGTGGGCTTGCGCACCGCCGGAACCTCCCAGCGGCTGCACCATGTATTCGCCGGTCTCGCGGTCGCGCATGAGCTGGCCACGGATGTAGCCACGGCGCTTCTCCGCCGACTCGATCGGGCCGACAGCACGAGCGGTGACAGCGCGGCGGCGGGGATTGCGCTTCCCCAACGCCAGTCGGATGAGGGGACGAACCATGACCTCAAAAACGACCAATGCGCCGACCGGATTCGACGGCAGGAGGAACGTTGGAATCTTGTCATCTCCCAGCAGACCAAAGCCCTGGACTGAACCAGGATGCATAGCGATGCGGGAAACATCAACCTCGCCCAATTCAGCCAGCACACGGCGAATCTGCTCACCCGCGGCACCGCCGACAGCCCCCGTGATGACCAAGAGCTCACTGCGAATGAGCTGGCCTTCGATGATTTCCCGGATGCGGCGGGGCTCACCGGTGGCAATACCCACTCGGTGTACCTCAGCCCCAGCATCGCGGCCGGCTGCAGCCAGCGCGTAGGAGTTGACGTCGTAGACCTGACCGAGCCCCGGTGTGCGGTCAACATCGACCAACTCATTACCAATGGAAATCACGGACATACGTGGCTTGGGGTGCACCAAAACCTTCGAACGCCCCACCGCTGCCAGCAATCCAACCTGTGACGGCGAAATCACCGAGTCCAAGGACACCGCCACGTCACCCGGCTGCACGTCGTCACCGACCTTGCGCACAAAGTCACCGGAGTAGACCGGATGGAGAACATTAACTCGACGGCCACCGCGGTCGGTCCAGTTTAGGGGCACGACGGCGTCGGCAAGCGATGGCAGCGGCGCACCAGTTTGTACGCGCACGGCCTGCTTCGGCTGTAGCCGCATCGGATGGTGAGATCCAGCTGTCACCTCACCGACAACAGGTAGCTCAACCTCGCGAAAATCAACATCACTCTGACGCGCATCCGGAGGTAAAGACCCAGATTCACCGACGATATCGACAGCGCGCACCGCATAACCATCGATCGCTGACTGCACGAATCCCGGTAACGGCTGCTCAGCGATGACATCCTCAGCGCACAGCATGCCGAGGGATTCCGAAATAGCAACGCGCACAGGATCAGGCATCACAGCGTGTGCGGTGATTGCCGCCAACTGTTCTTCCACAGAACGCATGTTTTACCTTCCTCGGCACCAACCCGCGGTGCGCTTTATGGCTATTCAGCTTCTCAGTACAAGCCTCTATAAAAAAGGCTTTAAGCCTGTTCATCCTGCGCCAGACGCTGCTGCATGTAGTCGCGCAGCCCCTCGCCGTAGTCCGGATGCCTGAGTCCAAAGTCTACGCAAGCGCGAATGAAGCCACCAGGATTTCCCAGGTCATGGCGGAACCCCTTGTGAACGACCACATGAACCGGATGCCCCTCTTGAATCAGCAGCTCAATTGCATCGGTGAGCTGGTACTCGCCGCCCTTGCCGCGCGGGATACGACGCAGCGCATCAAAGATGGCACGATCGAGCAAGTAACGTCCGACTGCAACGAAGTTGGATGGAGCATCCGCAGGGTCCGGCTTTTCCACCATGCCCTTGACTCGCTTCACATCGTCCCAGGCATCAGCGTCGGCTGCGTCTGCACCGAGCTCACCAGACTCCGCCGGGGTAGCGTCCTCGATATCGAAGACACCGTAGTTGTAGACCTCTTCGTGAGGAATTTCCAGCGCACACAGCACCGAACCACCAAAGCGCTTGCGCACTTCCGTCATGCGGTCCATTACGCCCACTGGGAGCACGAGATCGTCGGGAAGCATGACAGCAACGCTGTCCTCATCGTCTTCGAGCAGCGGCTCTGCGACCAACACCGCATGCCCCAGGCCCAGCGGTCGATCTTGAACAACGGATTCCACGCGAATGACCTCGGTGGCGCGGCGTACCTTCGCTGCAATCTTGTCCTTGCCACGCTCGGCGAGAGTCTGCTCAAGGTCCGGGCGCGGGTCGAAGTGCCCAAGCACGCCATCCTTACTCGGCGCTGTGACAATAGCCAGGCGTTGCGCACCAGTGGCGGCGGCCTCTTCAGCAATCATCTCGATGCCCGGCGTATCAACTACGGGCAGCAATTCTTTCGGCACTGTCTTGGTGGCAGGCAAGAATCGCGTACCCATGCCCGCGGCAGGAACGATGACAGTTCGAACCGGAGTAGTCATGTCCGAACCAGACTCTTTAGACGATGAGACCATAATGGCAACGATACCTATATAACTTCCATTTGCTCGGAGGCTGACCCCGCTTTTTCAACGCATTAATCAGAAATTTTCTCCTGCGCGGACGACAGAGGTCTCTCCCCTACCTGACAGAGTAGGTTTGCAGGTATGGCTCCGCTTCCCGAAACCACGTCTGATTTCAAAACCCGCACACGGTACGAGGTACTCGCCGCACGCGCCGCCAAGGGGCAGCGTGAGCGCATGCTTGACGACGAAGCACTGGCACAGCGGTTGCAAGAATGGTTATCCAATACCGTCGGCGACCTCGCAAAACCCGTCATTGCCGCTTATGTCCCCGCTGGCGACGAACCCGGCGCAAGCGTTTCTAGTTCGACTGGTGGTGAGCCCGGCCAGGGCTTTGTGGAGGCTCTGGCCAACGCGGTTCCCGGAGCACGAATTCTGCTTCCCGTCTGCCCGCCCGGTCCACCACAACCGCTGCACTGGGGTTACTACAACGGCAGCTTCCACAAGGGCCGATTTGGACTCTTAGAACCTGTTTCGGTGGAAGACTCTGCTGGCCCAGCTGAGCTGGGTGTTGCCGACGCCATTATTCTGCCGGCAGTTGCGGCCGACCTCGCAACCGGGATGCGGTTAGGGCGTGGCGCTGGTTACTACGATCGCAGCTTGGTTTTCGCTCGACGCGACGACGATACGGATGGAGCGAGAACTGCGGTCATCGCTGTTGCGGTTTTCGACACCGAATTGCGCACGGAGCTTGCCTACGATGAGCACGACATTCCTGCCGATTATGTGATCACGCCAGCGGGGATTTCACAGATTTAATGGAACCGATTCCGGGATTTTCGCGCCTAACTTAATATGAGCCCAAAATATTCGTCCCGGTTTCCGCGTCCATTCCGAAAGCTCCGCCCCACAACTATTCGGCGGATGGTTGCCCTCACTGTTTTCCTATGCGCAGTCGGCCTGGCGGCGGTGGAGTCATTGACACCCCGCAGCGGCCATATTCGGGTAGTGGTTAGCGCCAAATCCATTGCCGCTGGCGCATCGGTGGCAGAACAAGATGTGGCTTTCAAGGACATTCCCCGGGAGCTCGTTCCCGGTGGAGCCGTAACGGACATCGCCTCTGTGCGGGGACGCACCCTGGCCACCGGCATGTCACCGAGAGAGATAATTACAGAGCAGCGAATGGTCGGCCCGTCACTTGCCAAGTCGCTGACGGGGACGTCGGAAAGCAAAATTATTGCCATCACGTTGACTGATGCGGGCATTGTGTCCGCTCTTCGCACTGGTGACAGCGTGGATATTGTGTCGACAGCGGATGAGCGCGGGGTGGCGGCGCCGCTTGCACACGGGGCAAGGGTGGTCAACATCGTCGACGATGAGGTGGTCTTGGTCGCTCTGCCCACCGGCGCCGCGGAGGTGGTGGCTGCGACATCGCTAGCATCTCCGCTCACACTGTTACTCGCGGGTTAGTGACCAAAATCTCACTGATCCAAAGAATTTACGGCTCTGAACAGTGTTTTTCGCAGAAAGTTGACTTGTCCCACAACTTAGTGCAGGGATACAATGGCCAGGCAATTCAAAACTACGATTAGAGCGAAGAAGAGTGGCACTGCCTGATATCGCACTGCCCCGTTTCTCAAAATCGTATGGGCCTGCCATGAGCAACACGATGACTCACAGGTCTCGTTTGGTTTGTTCCGTTTCTACAGAAGGAAATTTCCTATGCTTAAGGGCTTTAAAGAGTTCATCATGCGCGGCAACGTCATCGACCTGGCGGTCGGTGTTGTCATCGGTGCTGCGTTCACCGCAATCGTCACTGCTTTCACCGACAGCCTGCTCGAGCCGCTGCTGAACACCATCGGTGGCGCAGAGGTCACTGGCCTTGGCTTCGAAATCATCAGCGGCAACCCGTCGACCTACCTTGACTTCGCAGCTGTCATCACCGCAGTCATCAACTTCCTGCTGGTCGCAGCGGTTGTCTACTTCGTCATCGTTGCTCCGATGAACAAGTTCAACGCGATGCGTGAGGCTCGTCTGGAGACCTCCGCTGAACCGGAGGTCACCGAGGCTGACCTGCTGACTGAGATTCGTGACCTGCTGGCAGAGCAGAACGGCAAGCCGAAGACGGAGCTGAACTAGCCTCTAGCTGCTAGTTGCGAGCTTCCGATAAGAAGCTAACTAACGCTTTTTACACAGCGCTCATCCCCAATGGGGTGGGCGCTGTTTTGTCCAGTAGTCCGCATCAAAATCACGAGCATCCTCCGGGGATTCATCGTGATAGTGCACTGTGCGCGCAGTTTTCGCACTGCGCGACTGGGCAAAGTTTTTCGCCGGTGCACCTGCGCGACGACGCTGCCTACGGCTGCCACTGCGCGGCGCGGCTTGCTCAGGCTGATTGGGCTGCTTAGCGTCGCCCATTCCTAGACGCTCCAGCGGCAGAGGTCATCAAGCACGTGAGAGACCAGCGGGAGAATTGTCGCCATGCCATCGCGCACTGCAGCGCGAGACTCCGCGAGATTGATAATCACTGTCTGACCGGACACACCGGCCAAACCGCGGGACAGCCCCGCATCCAAGGCGCCAGCTCCCATACCGGAGTTACGAATAGCCTGCTCGATGCCCTGCAGCCGCACATCGAGAACCTTGCGAGTGGCATCCGGAGTCTTCGCACGAGGACCAACTCCAACACCACCCACCGTGACGACCAAATCTGCGCCACCGACAACAGCGGTATCTAGAGCCTTCCGGATCTCACGCTTCACTGCACCCGTGCTGACCACGGCATCGACCGAGTAGCCGTCTTCTTCCAACAGCTCAACCATGAGCGAAGCCGCACCATCCGGGTTCTCGAAATGGTCGCCCACGAGGACAACGAACGCATTTCGGACCTGGCCGTCGTCGTTGATAAGACGCTCCATCTCAGCGAGGTTGACGTCACTTGGCTCAGTACTCACGGTTTCACTCATCTGCTCTATCTCGCTTTCTCCCACAGCTTTTCACTCGAAGTTTCACTCGAAAACTCTTCTACAGATGGTGAGGTACTCACTCCACCACGCTGCCTATCAATCCTGGGCTTCTGCCAAGGTGACATCGACCGTTCGCTCGTTGCCGCCTCGCTCATCTGTAACTGTAAGTGTGACAGAATCCCCGATCCGATGCGACCGAATAGCCGCAATTAGTGCAACGCCGTTGTCAAGTGTGCGGTCATCAACCTTGGTAATCAGGTCACCATCTTTCAGCCCCGCTTTATCAGCTGGGCCACCTGGCGTTACCTCTCGCACCAGTGCACCACGTGCAATCGGACGCGAATCGATCTGGGCGCCAATGACAGGCATCCGCGCCTTGCCGGAATCGATCAGGTCTTCCGCTATGCGACGAGCCTGATTAACCGGAATTGCGAAACCAAGGCCAATGCTGCCCGCCTGCTCCGACGCCTCACTGTTAGAGGCAATCACGCTGGGCACACCGATGAGGTTGCCTTCCATGTCCACTAGCGCTCCGCCGGAGTTACCCGGATTAATCGCCGCATCGGTCTGGATTGCATCAATGACCGAGGACTGACCGTCTTCACCAGCGGCGGTCACCGGACGGTTCTTAGCGGAGACAATGCCCTGCGTAACAGTGGAGGTCAGTCCCAGTGGCGAACCAACGGCTACCACTTCCTGGCCAACCTGAACCTGCGAGGAGTTGCCCAGCGAGATTGGGCGCAGCCCGTTAACACCTTCAATTCGAATAACGGCAATATCCGTAGCCGCATCCCCTGCAACCAGAGTTGCCGGGTGCGTGGTGCCGTCGGAAAGCAGGACTTCCATATGTGCGTCCGGACCCGCGCCTGCGACGACGTGATTATTCGTCAGCACCAGACCGTCGGACGACAGAATGGAGCCTGACCCCGACGCCATGCCCCGCTCCGAGGCAGTGGTGATGGAGACGACACTGGGAAGGACCTTCTGCGCGACCTTCTCCACGGACCCCTCAGCTGCTGCTACCTGACGGGTTTCCGCAGGCTTATCCAGCGCGTTGTCCGCGGGGGCCGACGACTGCGAGTTGTGAACTACCCATGCGCCGACACCACCACCGATACCGGCCGAGCACAGCATCAGGGCAGCGACTGCCAGCGCCCCCATGCCCTTAGCCCCCTGGGCACCCTTGGTCTTCTGCTGATTGGCCGCAACGTCCCACTCTGAACCGCCTCCGTAAGCGCCGTTCGGCTGAGACGGGATGGTGTTGTAGTGGGAATTCTCCCAGCCGCGCTCATTGACAGAAAACTGGTTTGTCTCACCAGCATCCCCAATGGCACGGTTCTCGCTGAAGTTGTGAGATTGCGAGGAGTAGTGTCCCCGCTCATCTCCTCGCGAGGAATCGTTGAAAGAGTTGCTCATACGTAATACCTTGCACTGTCTGTCTAACAATTGGCTGAGAGCAGTCTGCGGTCTCGCCGATAATTCCCCGAATGAAACACCGAATCCTCGCCACGCACTTCCTTAAAAGGCCGCGTGCAGCGGGGATTACATCAGCTTTGACGTGGGGTTATGCGTTTCTAGCTAGGCTCTTGAGCTGAATCGGAGTCTTCGCCTTTTCCGCTGTGCGGACTGCCCGGCAGAGTCACTCGCATCAAGGCACCGCCATCATCGGACTCATCGGCAGTAATCGTGCCCCCGTGGCGGACGATGACCGACTTCACAATGGCCAAGCCCAGGCCGGATCCAGGCATCGACCGCGACTGAATGGAACGGTAGAAACGCTCGAAGACCTTGTCTCGATCTTCCTTCGGGATACCTGGCCCCGAGTCCGCCACCGTGAATTCAGCGACAACCTCGCTGAGCGGCGTTAGACGAACCCGCACGGTGCCATTTTCCGGCGACCACTTTGCAGCATTGTCCATTAAGTTCAAAACTGCGCGACCAAGACCCGCCGAATCCCCGTAGACATACCACGGAGCTGTCTGCACATCGAAGGTAATATCCGGACGACGACGCTCAACACGCGCCAGCGACGTGGAAATGATTTCGTCGACATCGACATGCTCAATAACCTGTTGCGGGCCATCTTCGCGTGCCAAATCAACCAAGTCACCGACCAACGTCGACAACTCTTCCAACTGTGCGATGACGTCAGCTTCCAGATCCGCGCGATCTTCATCCGAGATTGCCGCTCCCGAACGGGAGGCCATCATCAGCAGTTCAATATTTGTGCGTAACGACGTCAGCGGAGTCTTCAACTCATGACCAGCATCTGCAACCAGCTCCGCTTGCTTAATGCGCGACGCTTGAAGTGCAGCCAACATCTCATTGAAGCTGCGCGTAAAGCGCGCAAGCTCATCATCGCCCTCCACAGGGATTGGGCGCAGCTCGTCGGTTTCCGTCACTCGCTCCGCAGCAATGCGCAGCCGAGTGACCGGGCGCAGACCCGTTGTTGCCACCGTAATACCTGATCCGATTGCGAAGAGGATTCCGATAGCAGAGATACTCAGCAGCACTGCACTGAGCGCTTTCAAGACCGACTGCGTCGAGCTCAGATCCTGTGACAGGATTAGCGTCGCACCGTCTTCGGAGCGGACTGCGTATACGCGACGGCCGTTGTACTCATCGGTGCGAATCGATTCCTGTCGATTCCCCCGCAACACCGCAAGTTCGGGGCCACCAATAGAGATAGAGCCACCGCCTTTGCCCGCCACACTGCCGTGGGCAAAGTACACCGCGTCCAAATCGGGGTTCAGAATCCTGTTCGAGTCCGCTTCAAAGGAGGGGCCAATGGCAAACTCCGAAGCGTACGGTGACATCAGCAGCTTTTCCGCCTGGCTACGGAGGTTACTGTCCACCTCGCGGTATAGCGCTGCCTGCACAGTAAAAAATGCAGCCAGCGTCATCAGCCCCACCGACATCGCCACAATGAGCGCTGTCAGAATAGTCAGCCGCCAACGCAGCGAAGGGATACGCGAGCTCCGCGGCAGGCCGGGAAGCGATTCCCCTGCCATCGTCTCAGTATTCGCGGACTTCTCTTGCTTACCGACGGTACCTTGCCCCGGATTGGCCTCCGTGGCAGAACGCTGATTTGATTGCACGCCACCGCCGGTCGAACGACGACGGCGCAACATCACGGTGCGGTCTCCCGCATCACATAACCGACACCACGAACGGTGTGAATCAGACGCGGCTCTCCCTCTGCCTCCGTCTTGCGACGCAGGTAGCCAATGTAGACCTCCAGCGCATTGCCGGACGTCGGGAAGTCATAGCCCCAGACATCCTCCAAAATGGCGGTACGGGAGAGCACACGCCGCGGGTTGCTCATCAGCAATTCCAGCAGCGCAAATTCTGTACGAGTGAGACTAATGCGACGTTCACCGCGGAAGACTTCACGAGTTTCCGGGTCCAGGGAGAGATCCTCAAACTGCAGAGTTGCGGCATCCTCCATCGCAGGCACTTCCAAAGCAGAACGACGAAGTAGCGAACGGACACGAGCGAGCAGCTCTTCCAATGCGAACGGCTTGGGCAGGTAGTCATCTGCGCCGGCATCAAGACCAGCTACGCGCTCGGAGACCGAATCACGTGCAGTCAACATCATGACCGGCAGATCATCGCCTTCGCTGCGCAGCCGACGGCAAACATCCAGGCCGTCGAGCTTCGGCATCATGACATCCAAAATGGCCAAATCCGGACGATCCTTGGCAATCTTTTCCAAGGCCTCTGCGCCATCCTCGGCGAGCTCGACCGTGTAGCCATTAAAAGTCAACGATCGCCGCAACGCTTCGCGTACCGCTTGATCGTCATCAACTACCAAAATCTTCATACTGCCCATTGTGCCTTGAAAATATAAGGCGAGTGTAAATGTGACACAGATTCTTCGTGAGAGTGCTCCCATAAAACTCGGCCATACAACTGAAAAACCTCACCCCATCGCCAAGTACAAGCGATGGGGTGAGGTTTAAAAAGCTCTTTATCAACTGTTCCTTACGCACTGAACGCACTCTGGGCGCGCGAAGCGCTTCGCGGTTCAGCGAGGAACGTTGTCAGCATCCTAAAAGATGCGCGTTAGAACTTCTCGACGTCAACCAGGCCGAGCTGAACAGCCTTGGCGATGCGACGAGGAACGTTGTAGACGCGGCCGTTTACCTTGACTTCCTGGAGAGCGACGTTGTTGCTCTTCCACTGGGAACGGCGAGCGCGGGTGTTAGCACGCGACATGCGACGCTTTGGTACTGCCATTTTCTTATTCCCCTCCTATTCTTAGTTCTTCTTCGCGCGGCGAATGCGGTTACCGTAACGGCGCTGGAACTTCTCGACGCGACCAGCGGTGTCCATGACACGCTGAGCACCGGTCCAGAACGGGTGCGACTCGCTGGTGACGTCAACGACGATCAGCGGGTACTCGTTACCGTCTTCCCACTCGACAGTGCGGTCGGAGGTGGCGGTGGAACGGGTAAGGAAAGAGTGACCCGTGCCTGCGTCCTTGAAAACCACCGGGTGGTAATCAGGATGGATGTCCTTCTTCATTAATTCTCGTTTCCCTCAGGATTGAACTTCAGGTCGCTTTCCCCCAGCTAAGAGTGAGAGAATCGTGCCTGAGTTGGGTACGAACACGACTTACAATGACACGTACCGGGTCAATATTTCTATAAACCGGCATGTGACACTCGATGGAATATTACAGGCTCGAGCCCGAAAATTAAAAAAGGGCCCTGCACTAACGCCCGTCGACAAGCACGAACTCTATGACGACCCGCGAGAGTCGCGCCGAGAAAACCACAGTGGAACAGCGATTAGGTTATCCCGCAACTCGTGTGTAAACTGTTCTCTCGCTGTTGTCTAGTTATTCGTTTACGCGCTCAGCGTCGAGTGTCAGTGGGCAGCGCCCCGGAAAAGGCCAGGTGGATTCCTCGGTTATTCAATAGTCCGGCGTGGCGCACCAGTGATGTCGGCATTGGGCGGCAAGGAAGCAAAGGAATCCCTATGTCGGCGATTTGCCAGGTTACGGGACGCAAGCCGTCTTTCGGCAAGACCGTGTCCCACTCCCACCGGCGCACTTCGCGCCGTTGGAACCCCAACGTGCAGCGTAAGAAGTTCTACCTCGCCTCTGAGGGGCGTCACATCACTCTGAATGTGTCCCCGAAGGGTCTGAAGACCATCGACAAGTACGGTATCGAGGCTGTTGTTGCTCAGATTCGTGCACGTGGGGAGAAGATCTAAAAAATGGCACGTAATGACATTCGTCCAATCATCAAGCTGAAGTCCACTGCGGGCACCGGTTACACCTACGTGACCCGTAAGAACAAGCGCAATACCCCGGACCGTATCACCATTAAGAAGTACGATCCGGTTGTCCGCAAGCACGTCGAATTCCGCGAGGAGCGCTAATTCATGGCTAAGAAGTCCAAGATTGCCAAGAACGAGCAGCGCAAGGAAATCGTCGCTCGTTATGCAGAACGTCGCGCTGAACTGAAGCGCATCATCAAGTCCCCGCACTCCACTGACGAAGAGCGCATGGACGCACAGTACGAGCTGAACCGTCAGCCGCGTGACGCGTCCCCGATTCGCGTCCGCAACCGTGACGCTGCAGATGGTCGCCCGCGCGGCTACCTCCGCAAGTTCGGTCTGTCCCGTGTCCGCGTTCGTGAGATGGCCCACCGTGGCGAACTCCCGGGCGTCCGTAAGTCCAGCTGGTAAGTCGAGGAGCACCAATGAAGCGCAATCACTCTAACAAGAAGGCGCGGATGGAGCAGTCCCGCCGCCCGAAGAAGAACCCGCTCAAGGCCGCAGGCGTTGAGAAGGTTGATTACAAGGACATTAACCTGCTCCGCCAGTTCATCTCTGACCGTGGCAAGATTCGTTCCCGCCGCGTCACCGGTCTGACTCCGCAGCAGCAGCGCCAGGTCGCTACCGCTGTGAAGAACGCCCGCGAGATGGCACTCCTGCCGTTCACCAGCCGCTAAAGATGGCTGGTCGGCGGGAGCCGATCATTCGAACACCCGCCGAAAGGCCTTATTTACGCGCTGGCCGCATGACGATACATGCGATAACAGCGTAAAACGGACTCAGTCCTTCCCCACCGAGGGGATTGGATTGGGTCCGTTTTTTATTGTCTAAAATATGCACTTATGCCCGCTCTCACCGAAATATTCACCGGCTTTGGTTCCGTCGCAGTACTGATCATTGTTGGCTGGTTGTTTGGGCGCAGTGAGATCGTCGATAAGCGGGCATCTTTTACCCTGAACATGGTCGTGTTCTGGATCGCGATGCCGTGCATGCTCGCGCACACTCTCGCAACGGCGGATTCGGCGAGCATCTTCGGTTCGGCGTTTGGTGTCGCGGCACTGTCGGCGCTTGGCACGGCGGCGTTCTACCGGATTTTTGTGGCGCCCATGTTCAAACAGCGCGGCGCCGATGCTGTGGTCGGCGCGATGTCGACGAGTTACAACAACGTCGCTAATCTCGGCGTGCCCATCGCAGTCGCAGTGCTTCACGACGCTACCGCCGTCGTCCCGGCCCTTATCTTTCAGATTGCCTTCTATGCGCCCGCTTCCATGACCGTGCTGGAAATCCTCACTAACCGCGGTCATTTCCGACCGCGCAATGTCATCATGACGCCGCTGAAGAACCCAATCTTTCTGGCGGCGATGGTGGGGCTTGCGGTTAATGCGTTTGCTATCGAAGTACCTCAGTTCGTAGCGCATCCAGTGGGGCTATTGGGGCAGGCCGCGGTGCCAATGGCACTTCTGGCCTTCGGTATTAGCCTGCATGGCATGCCGTTTATGGAAGCCGGCCGCTCCCCTCGTCGCGCTGTCGTGGTGGCGTCTATGCTGAAGCTTTTCCTCCACCCCGCGCTGGCTCTGCTGTTCGGCCATTTCGTTTTTGGTCTCAACGGGCATGCGCTGCTGGCAGCTGTGATTATCGCCGGCCTGCCGACAGCCCAGAACGTCTACACCTTCGCCTCCCGCTTCGGCCGGAACCTTGAGCAGGCGCGCGACTGCGGCGTGATTACGACAATCGCCTGCTTGCCGACGATCCTGTTGTTCACCCTGCTGTTGAGTTAGGGGACTCCTCCCGACGGCTTCGACCGATTCTCGTTACCCTTGGAGGCGTGGAGATTCTGAAGACACTTCTCGAGACCGACCCATCCGTGCCTCGTTTGACCTGTTATGACGAAACTACCGGCGGTCGTACCGATTTATCGGCTCAAACCCTGGACAACTGGGCCAGCAAGATCGCCAACATGCTGCACGATGAGTTCGACCTCGTCGCCGGAGACCAAGTATGGATTGACTTGCCGTTGATCTGGCAGTCCGCCTGCATCATCCTGGGCTGCGAGCGTGCTGGCGTCACCGTTAGCGATGAGGAGCCGCTGGTTGTATTCACCACTGTCAGCAACGTCAGCACGTGGGAAGAGAAGTTCCCAGACGCCTATATCGCAGTGCTTACCGACGATCCCTTTGGCCGCGGTGTCGTGGAATGCGGTGATGATATTCCACCGGGAGTCATTGACTTTGGTCCGGAAGTTCGTTTCCACCCAGACGCATATCTAGGCGCAGGCCCGGACTCCGACCAAACCCCCGTTATTGGGGAGAAGTCGGCTGCAGAACTGCTTTCATCTGCTGGCGATTATGCGGACGAGATGCAGCTCACGACCGGTTCCCGCGTTGTTTCCGACGGCTGGCTGGTGCCTGATTCTTCACAGGTCACCGCAGATAAATGGGCACGTAATGTGCTGTCGGCTTGGGTTCGTGGAGGTGCTGCCGTCGTCGTGCGCGGTGGTGATAGCGAGCGTGTCACTGCTATTTCTACGGCCGAAAAAGCCCGTGTGATTTAGTCGCAGCTGTCCCGTCGAGAAGCGCTCTAAGTAGTCGCGATAACCTGGAAACCGTGATTACCCGACCATATATTCTTGCGATTCTCGCCCTCATCAACGTCTTGGGTGCACTGGCTGTATGGGATTTGAGCCCATGGTGGTGGATTCTGATGGCCTTCATCCTCTTCCTGGATGTTGTGGCTATCTATGACATGCTTCAGAGGAAGCATTCCATCTTGCGGAACTTCCCGGTCATCGGCCATCTGCGCTACATGGGTGAGACCATTCGCCCTGAGATGCAGCAGTACTTCATCGAGCGCAACTTCGACGGCGCTCCATTCGACCGCGATACTCGTACCGTGGTCTACGAGCGTGCGAAGGGGCTGTCCTCAAAGAAGTCCTTTGGTACTGAGCGGAAGATTAACGCGCCCGGCTACGAGTACGTCCGCCACTCGATGGCGCCGAGCCAGCACGTCATCGAGGATCCGCGCGTAGATATTGGCGGTCCGGACTGCGCCCAGCCGTACTCAGCGTCTATCTTCAACATCTCAGCCATGAGTTTCGGCTCTCTGTCCCCTAACGCTGTCATGGCAATGAATAAGGGCGCGAAGCTGGGCAACTTCGTACAGGACACCGGCGAGGGCGCTATCAGCCCTTACCATTTGAAGTATGGTGCCGACCTCTATTGGCAGCTGGGTTCCGGTTACTTCGGTGCGCGTACCGAGGATGGCGACTTCGATCCGGAGCTCTTCCGCGAAAAGGCTAAGATTCCGCAGGTCAAGGCAACCTATCTGAAGGTTAGCCAGGGCGCAAAGCCTGGACTCGGCGGCATGCTGCCAGGTCACAAGGTCAATGAGGAAATCGCGGCTACTCGCCACGTACCAGTTGGCAAGGGTGTGATGAGCCCGCCGTACCACCGCGTCTACTCCACCCCGCGTGAACTTGTTCGGTTTATGGGCACCATGCGTGAGCTCAACGGTGGCAAGCCGGTCGGTTTCAAGCTGTGTGTTGGCTCCCAGCTTGAGTTCCTCGCCGTGTGCAAGGCCATGCTGGAAGAGAACATCACCCCGGACTTCATCATCGTCGACGGCGCTGAAGGCGGCACCGGTGCTGCACCGCTGGAATACTCCGACCGCGTTGGCCTGCCGCTTACCGACGGCCTGATTCTCGTCCATAACGCGCTCGTAGGTGCCGGTCTGCGCGATCGCATTAAGCTCGGTGCGTCCGGCAAGGTCATTACTGGCTTCGATATTGTGAAGCGCATGTGCATCGGTGCTGACTTTGTGAACTCGGCTCGCGGCATGATGATGGCCACCGGCTGTATCCAATCTCAGCTATGTCATACAAACACCTGCCCGGTGGGTGTGGCTACCCAGGATCCGAGCCTGTGGAAGGCCCTGGATGTCGACGACAAGGGTCAGCGTGTGGCCAACTATCACAATGCCACGGTCGCGGAAGCAGCTAGCCTGTTGGCATCGATGGGCCTGAATAGCTTCTCTGAGCTGGGGCCGTCCCACCTGCTGCGGCGCACCAATGAGCAGGTCGGTGAGACCTACGCGGAGCTCTACAACTGGCTGCAGCCAGGCGAGCTGCTGAGCGGAACTCGCTTCCACAACTGGGCCGAAGCCTGGGAGACTGCCGACCCGGACACGTTCCACTACCCCGCGGTTCATATGCGCCGGTAGTTCGGGGCTGGTTGCGCGCCCTACTCGCCCATCAGCTTCTTGCGCAGGCGCTCGTCCTTCGCCAGAACTTCATCGCGCATGTTGGCCTGGTAGTTCTCCATCGCCACAATGAGCTCCGGGTAACCGGCCGAGAGAATACGCACAGCCAGCAGGCCAGCGTTCTTAGCGCCGCCCACACCGACGGTTGCCACCGGAACGCCGCCCGGCATCTGAACGATTGACAGCAGGGAATCGACACCCTCCAGGTTCTCCAACGCGCGTGGCACGCCGATAACCGGCAGCGGAGTGGCCGACGCAACCATGCCCGGCAGGTGTGCTGCACCACCGGCGCCAGCGATAATGCAGCGCAGCCCCTTGTCAGCGGCGGACTTTGCGTAGTCAATCATGCGTTCCGGAGTGCGGTGTGCAGAGACCACACCTACCTCAAAGGGAATTCCGAACTCAGCCAAGACCTCCGCTGCGGGCTCCATGGTCGGCCAATCCGAGTCCGACCCCATAATCAGACCGACCAGCGGACCGGTTACGTTGGCCAACTTCGGGCTTGCCACCTGGTTTGCTTCAGCCAATGTTGTCTCCTTGAGATAGCAATCTAATTCTTATACAGCGCCAGCCACCTATGCGGTGTAGCCGTCTGCCCACACGCCATCGACGATGTAGCCAGCAGCGAGGTTGGCAACCCGCCGGGTCTCCGCGATGCCTTCCGGGCTTGCGTCGTAGCCGCACAGGTTGACGTGCCCCAGCTTACGTCCAGGGCGCCAATCCTTCCCGTACCAGTGAATCTTCGCTGATGGGAAACGACGCCATACCTCAGCAAAACGCTGTGAAATAGGTACATCCGAGGCCTCATCGCCACCGAGCGTATTGACCATTACCGTCACCGGCGCAGTCGGGCGAGTGGAACCCAGTGGCATGTCAGCAACTGCACGCAGGTGCTGCTCAAACTGGCTGGTCTCACAGCCGTCCTGCGACCAGTGACCAGTGTTGTGTGGCCGCATGGCCAACTCGTTGACAAAAATCTCCGGATTGCCGTCAGCATCGACGGTTTCGAACAGCTCAACTGCCAGCGCGCCGGTTACTCCCAGCTCGGAAGCGATGGTCACACTGAGCTTTTCGGCCGCTCTCGCAAGGTCGTCGGCAAGCCCTGGCGCCGGGCAGATTGCCTCAACACAGATGCCGTCACGCTGCACGGACTCGAGGACCGGCCAGGCCTTGACCTCGCCCGACGGCGTGCGCGCACACATGGCCGACAACTCACGAACCAGCGCGACCTTCCGCTCGGCCATCAGCGGCACGTCCTTGCCCAGCAGTTCGTCGACAAGCGCACGCAGATCCTCGCGGTCCTTCGGGAACCACACGCCGTGACCGTCGTAACCGCCGCGGCGAGCCTTCAGGCAGACGGCACCGTCAACGCGGTCGAAGAATGCTTCGGCATCCTCGGCGGACTCAATTGCAGCGTAGGCAGGTACTGGAGCGCCCAGTTCCTCCAGGCGCTGGCGCATCAGCAGCTTATCCTGCGCGTACAGCAACGCCGATGGCTGAGGCTGAACCGAGTAGCCCATCTCGGTCAGCTTGTTGAGGAATTCGGTGGGAACGTGCTCATGGTCGAAAGTCACGGCCTGCGCACCGGCGACAGCGCGCTCAACATCTTCCCAGACGTGGTAGTCGCCGATGATAACGTCCGCACACACCTGCGCTGCGGAAGCATCCGGCGAACCGGCGAGCAAACGGATGGACTGTCCCAGCTCAATGGCCTCAGTCTGCATCATACGAGCCAGCTGACCGTCACCAATCACCGCCACAACCGGCACGCCATCAGCATGCGCGGGATGCTGCGCAGCAGTTAGCGCTGCAGCGGAATCAGAAGTGGAATTAGTGGGGTTTTCAGGGGTATCCGAAGCAATCACACCCCTGATTGTAGGTTATGACCCAAAATTCTAAGTCAACCGGGAGACCAACTTAGCCACCTTGCGGGAGCTGGGAATATCTTCTACAGCCAGCGGCGGGCCGAAACTGCGGGTGTGCAGATACAGCACGCCGCCCTTGCGATTGACCGCACGTACCGAACGCAGATCAATCGAGACCACCTGCGGGCACAGAATGCCACGGCGCAGAATAATTCGCCTATCAGTCAGTACGAACCGCTCCCCCAGCCAACTTAGTACCGGACGAACGACGCGCCAGAGAATAAGCCCCAGCCACGCGAAGAGCAGCAGCTGACGCACACCTTGCAGATCTCCCGGAGCAATCGCAGGGCCGTCGATAAAACCAATCAGCAACCAGCAGACGCCCGTGATAACCATGAGTTCCAAGAGCGGCCACACCAGCCGACCAAAAGTTGGATTGGTGTCCAGCAGAATTGCCTCGCGCGTGTCCAACTCATCATCGGGAAAGGCCATACAGCACTACCCCCGCTCCGAATCAGCCTGCGGGGACGCATAGCCGCCGTCAGTGGCACGAACATGGAACACGTCACCGGCCGCAACAAAGTGACTTGTGCCAGCTTCATCGGTGACGATCAATTCGCCGTCGGCACGCACGCCAACCGCCTTGCCCACCAGCACGCGATCCCCCGGCAACTCCACGCGCACGTTCGAACCGATGGTCGCGCACACCGCCTCGTAGTCCCGCAGCAGCTCCGCATCGCCCTTTCGCCACTGCGCTTGACGACGTCCCAGCGCCCGCAACACACCAGCGGAGATGTCGTCGCGGTCGAGGTTTTCCGCTCCCGCCAGGTATAGCGAAATGGCGTGTGGCACCGGCAACTCATCTTCCTGCAGGGAAACGTTGATGCCGATTCCCGGAATGAGAATTGGCGGTGTCAGCGACGCGGCCTCCACCAGAATTCCGCAGAGCTTACGACCGTCAACCAGGACATCGTTCGGCCACTTCAAGGAAACGCGTTCAGGCGCAAGACCCGCAACTTCCACGACAGCATCGACAACTGCGAGGCCCGCGACTAACGGCAACAGACCCAGTTGCTCGGGTGCGAGCCCTTCCGGGCGCAGCAGCGCGCTGAGTGCAATGGACGCACCCTTCGGGGCCGTCCAACTACGACTCAGTCGACCGCGACCTGCGGTCTGCTCCGAGGCGATAAGCGCACTGAGATCTGCCACCTGCCCCAGTGCCGCCTGTTTCCGAAGATCAGCGTTGGTCGAACCAGTGGTTTCGACAACCTCAATGGAATTCCAGCCCGGCGCGGCTGCGCGCACACGCGTGGCGTCAAGAGGCTTGCGGGAAGCAACAATCCTGGGGTTGGTCATGCACAGCAGTCTAGCGCCATGGCCGGATTCACTGAGTCGTGACCTTTCTCAAGAGCTCGACAGCGTGAGAATCATCACAGCTCGCCTGCTTTACTATTTTCCTTCCCAAACACTACATTCCATAACATGACTATTTCCTCACGTTTGGCGGCGGAGCAACACACCACCGCTTTTCTCAATGAAGACCTTCTACGCCGACGCACTGCTGCACTGACTCCGATGGGGTCGCGGGGCTACGACAAGCTCAAACTGACTGAGCGCATGAATGCCCGCGAGCGCATTGACTACCTGCTGGACGAAGGGTCTTTTGTCGAATTCGATGCGCTAGCCCGCCACCGCACTACCGCATTTGGAATGGAAGCCAAACGCCCCGTGACCGACGGAATCATCACCGGCTGGGGAACCATAGACGGCCGTGAGGTCTGCATCTTCTCTCAGGACGGCACAATCTTCGGTGGTGCACTCGGAGAGGTCTACGGCGAAAAGATGGTCAAGATTCAGGAACTTGCCATCACTACCGGCCGCCCCCTTATTGGCATGTACGAAGGCGCCGGCGCCCGTATCCAAGATGGCGCAGTCTCACTGGACTTTATTGCCCAGACGTTCCACCACAACGTTCGCGCCAGCGGCGTCATTCCGCAGATTTCAGTCATTTTTGGTGCCTGTGCGGGCGGAAATGCCTACTCCCCAGCACTGACGGACTTCGTTGTCATGGTGGAGGAAAACTCCCGTATGTTCGTCACCGGCCCTGACGTAATCGAAACAGTCACTGGCGAAAAAATCAGCCAACACGAGCTCGGCGGCGCCGACACCCATATGGAGATCGCCGGAAACTCCCACTACACCGCCACTAGCGAGCAGGATGGACTCGACTGGGTCTGCGATTTGCTGGACTACCTCCCCAACAACACAACCTCCCCCGCGCCCAGCTGGGATTCCGATGCCAGTGACGAAATCACCGACCTCGATCGCACCCTCGACAGTCTCATTCCCGACAGCCCATCCACGCCGTACGACGTGCATGAAGTCATCTACGCGCTTTGCGACGATGCGGAGTTCCTGGAAATCCAGGAAAACCGGGCAGCCAATGTCGTGATTGGCCTTGGCCGTCTCAACGGTCAATCTGTTGGGTTTGTCGCTAATCAGCCCATGGAATTCGCGGGCTGCCTAGATATCGATGCAGCGGAGAAGGCCGCGCGATTCGTCCGAACCTGCGATTGTTTCAACATTCCACTCGTCTTTCTCGTAGACGTACCCGGCTTTCTCCCCGGTTCAAATCAAGAACACCAGGGAATTCTGCGCCGTGGCGCTAAATTGCTCTATGCGTATGCAGAAGCAACCGTTCCTAAAATCACCGTCACCATGCGCAAAGCCTATGGCGGCGCGTATTGCGTGATGGGATCAAAGGGGCTCGGCGCGGATGTAAATCTGGCTTGGCCGACGGCACAGATCGCCGTGATGGGCGCCTCAGGCGCAGTACGCTTCCTCCATCGTGCCGAGATTCGAACCGCCACCGAAGCAGCTCTCGCAGCAGACCCAGCGGCCGATAGATTTGGCACTCCCGAGAGTGTGAAAGAACTCATTGCTGAACTGGAAATGGGATACGAGCAACACATGCTCACGCCTTATCGCGCCGCCGAACGGGGGTTAATTGATGAAGTCATCCTCCCCTCCGAGACACGAACTCGGGTGATAAAAAATCTGCGCCTTCCAACTTCAAAGAAAGTACCGTGGCCTGCGCGCAAGCACGGCAATATTCCACTGTAAGAGCAGGCTTTTTGCTGTACAACGAGCTAGTCATTACCCCTACTTTTGTTAACAGCGATTGCCCCCAACTACCTCCCCCCGTTTTCGAAACGTAAACTAGTTGGTATGACGACTGCCGCAAATACATCAACCGGTGAAACCCCGGATTTGACCACTACTGCTGGAAAGCTGGCCGATCTGCGAGCCCGTCTCGCAGAGACCCAGGCTCCAATGGGCCAGGCCAGCATTGACCGCGTCCACGACAAGGGCAAGATGACCGCTCGTGAGCGCATCGAGTTCCTCTTGGACGAGGGCTCGTTCGTGGAGGTTGACGCTCTCGCACGTCACCGCTCCAAGAACTTCGGCCTCGATGCCAAGCGCCCTGTCACTGACGGTGTTGTGACAGGCTACGGCACCATCGATGGCCGCCAGGTCTGTGTCTTCTCGCAGGACGGCGCCATCTTCGGTGGCGCGCTCGGTGAAGTCTACGGTGAAAAGATTGTCAAGATCATGGATTTGGCCATCAAGACCGGTGTCCCAATTATCGGCATCAACGAGGGTGCTGGTGCCCGCATCCAAGAGGGCGTTGTTTCCCTCGGCCTCTACTCCCAGATCTTCTTCCGAAACACCCAGGCTTCTGGTGTTATCCCACAGATTTCCCTGATCATGGGCGCCTGCGCTGGTGGCCACGTCTACTCCCCGGCTCTGACCGACTTCATTGTCATGGTCGATGGCACTTCCAAGATGTTCATCACCGGCCCGGACGTTATTAAGACCGTCACTGGCGAAGAGGTCACACAGGAAGAGCTGGGTGGCGCTGGTACTCACATGAGCACCTCCGGTACTTCGCACTACACCGCCGCTGATGACGAAGACGCTCTGACTTTCGTTCAGGAATTGGTCAGCTACCTGCCGTCCAACAACCGCGCTGAGGCTCCTCGCATGGAGGCTGAGCCGTTCGAGGGCTCCATCGCTGACAACATCACTGAGACTGACCTCGAGCTCGACACGCTGATTCCGGACTCCCCAAACCAGCCGTACGACATCAAGGACGTCATCACCCGTCTGGTCGACGACGAGGACTTCCTGGAAATTCAGGAGGACTACGCACAGAACGTGGTCATCGGCTTCGGTCGCGTGGAAGGTCGCTCGGTCGGTTTCGTCGCCAACCAGCCGATTCAGTTCGCTGGCTGCCTCGACATCAAGGCATCCGAGAAGGCGGCTCGCTTCGTCCGCACCTGTGACGCCTTCAACATTCCGATCATCATGCTGGTTGACGTTCCAGGCTTCCTGCCGGGCACCAACCAAGAGTTCGACGGCATCATCCGCCGTGGCGCCAAGCTGCTGTACGCATATGCTGAGGCCACCGTCCCGAAGATTACCGTCATCACCCGTAAGGCCTACGGCGGAGCTTACTGTGTGATGGGCTCCAAGGACATGGGCGCTGACATCAACCTGGCATGGCCGACCGCTCAGATTGCGGTCATGGGTGCTTCCGGCGCTGTCGGCTTCATCTACCGCAAGGAGCTCAAGGCTGCTGCAGCCGAGGGCAAGGACGTCGTCGCACTGCAGAAGGAGTACGAGGCAGAGTACGAGGCCACCCTGGTCAACCCGTACATGGCTGCTGAGCGCGGCTTCATCGACGCCGTTATCCCGCCGAGCGAGACCCGCGGTCAGATCATCGAGGGTCTGCGTCTGCTGGATCGCAAGGTTGTTAACGTACCCGCCAAGAAGCATGGGAACATTCCGCTGTGACCGATTCCAAAAACACCCCAGCAACCGAAGACAAGGACGCCGCTACAGCCCCGGCTGCACCGTTCATGTCCGTCCTCAAGGGCAACCCGTCAGACGCTGAAACCGCCACGCTCGCGCTTTTGTTCGCAGGTATGGCAGCAGCCGGCGGTGCCCCAGAGGACCGCGGCCCGCGCAACAACTGGGGTCGGCTGGAAGAGGGTTTCCACCAGCCGCACCAGCACGTACCGGGCACGTTCCGCAACGTCCATTTCTACTAGTACAGCTACCGCTTACCGCGTAGTCGTTACCGCACGCTAGCTGCGTCGATTCGCTAGCACAAAGCGCCACCATCGGGTTTTCCGATGGTGGCGCTTTGGTTTTTGTTACTGCCTTAGCCTTGACCACTGCTTATTACTAGCGCTGTTCACCCAGCGACTCGCCATCAAACTCGTCATCGAGCTCCCGGTCCAGCCGACGCTGATCACGGTTGCGAGCTACCGGCCACACCACCTTGAACAGGAAATACACAAACGCCAGACCGATGGCAGCACCCACCACAGCGCCGGCAATGAATCCCCACGATTCCGATAGTGCCCCACCAGCGCTTGCCTCAGAGAGCATTTGCACTCTGATAAAACCAATCAGCCACAGCCCAATGACGGCTACGAGTGCTGCAATCTCGCCTTTTGTAAGACCATTAATCTTCGGCATTGGCACTTGACGTCGCAACCACCGCTGCGAAAACAGGAGTCCAACCAGCGGCATCAAGATGATTGCCACTGTCACGCCCACCATCTTTGGCTCTGGAATGAGCCAAATCAGTACCGTTGCAAGCACGTAATTAGCCCACATCATCATTGTGAACCCGTACGTGTAGGACTTATGCAGCAACATCTGCTGATACTCATCGTCCACCGTGGCGCTGTTGCGTTCAATTACGACATCCGCATAGGACACTGTCAGTATCCTTCCTCACCAAAAATTTCTTCGACTGTTTTTCCCAGGACCTTGCAGATACGCAACGCCAAATACACCGAAGGCGAGTAATTTCCCCGCTCGATATTTGCAATGGTTTGCCGCGAGACCTCCACCTTCGCGGCTAAATCCGCTTGGCTCAGCTCCAACCAGCGTCGGTATCTCCTGACCTGGTTCGAACGTTCTTCCCCACTCATCTGTGTACTTTCTTTAGCTTGATGTCCACTTTACTTTACATCACTAGAAGGCAGCCGCCATCTAAAAAATCTGCCTGTTCTTACAATCGGGCCAACCCCACGCATGTTTGCCACAAAAATTAGGCTTTACGATTCCGCCCTCACTAAAATCACTAACTATGAGCAGCCCCCGAATCGTCTTGGCTTCCACTTCCCCTTCGCGACTGCACATTCTGCGCTCTGCAGGCATCGAGCCCATCACAGTAGCGCCCAACGTCGACGAGGATGCCGTAATCACAGCCCTTCCGGACGCATCGCCGGTACGCATCGTCGAGGAACTCGCGCAGGCCAAGGCACACGCTGCCTCTCCGGCCTACCCCAATGACATTGTCATTGGAGGGGATTCAATGCTGCTTCTCGACGGGCAGTTGCAGGGCAAGCCCCACACGGAAGAAAAGACCATTGAGCGTTGGCACCAACAGAGTGGCCGGACGGCTGAGCTGATTACTGGGCACTGTGTCGTGACACCAAAGGGCGAGCACCTTGAGGTGGCGATTACTTCCCTCGATTTCGCTGAAGTCCCAGAAGAGGACATCCGTGCCTACGCTGCGACGGGCGAGCCACTGAAGTGCGCTGGCGCGTTTACCTTAGAGGCTCTAGGCGGCTGGTTTGTCGATGGCATCAATGGCGACTCATCCAGCGTGATCGGACTGTCGCTACCTGTCGTGCGCCGAGCTCTGTATCACTACGGCTATTCGGTCTCCCAGTTCTGGAATCGGTAGGCATCGCAATGACGTCGTAAAGCAAAAAACCGCACCAAATTGGTGCGGTTTTCTTAGCTGTGGAGACTACTTGTTAGCAGCCTCAACGCGCTTGATGGCCTCCTGAGCAACAAGCTCCTGGATACCCATATCCAGCTCGGAGGTGAAGCCAACACAGGAGCAGTTGATCTCGCCGAGAACGTAGGTGTCCTCGCCGTTCTCGCCGTCTGCCAGCATGAAATCAGCGGTCCAGATTAGCGGGATATTGTCGCCACCGAGGTTCTCGGCAATGACCGGGCGAGCCTCAGCAAACATGTCGATGAGGTCCTGCCACTCTTCCGGCTTGTTGTAGGTGTACTTCGCGCCAGAGAACAGGGTTGCGGAGAAAGCGTCGCCGCCCTCGGCCGGCTTCTTGTGAACCACGAAGACCGGGTGCGGACCGACCAGCAGAATGCGAATTTCGCCTTCGGTGATGCGCGGCATGAAGCGCATGTCCACGAGCATGCCGTTATCGCCGATGATGTACTGGTCGCAGAAATCCATGAACTCGCCGAGCTCACGAGTCTCAGTGTGATTGTCCACGGCCTCGGTGCACTTCAGCTTGGTGTTTAGCGGCAGCGGGGTGCCCGGCTCAACGTTCTTAGCAACCTCTTCGTCAGCGATGCGCACGCGCCAGATGCCGGATCCGGTGGAGCCACGGTTCTGCTTAAGGACGCGCTCGCCGTAGGACAGGGAGGTCGGGAAAGTGCTGTGGAATGCCTCGACGTCGTAGTAAGCAGCGGTGTCAGACGGAACCAGGTCAGTATCCTTGAGCTTGACCAGTGCGTCCTTTGCGCCGTAGGCCATCATCTCGCCCGGGGTGGACATACCAACCAAACCAGCGACCGAGAGACTGGTCAGAAGCTCGAAGTAGCCCCTCTCGCCACCCGGGATGTTGCCCGGGTTTACGCGGGAGATGTAGCCGTCGAAGTTCTGGGAGACGTAGTCGTACAGGTCGTCCTTCCACTCCGGTCGGTAGTAGACGACCTCAGCGGACCAACCGGCTTCGCGGATAGCGTTGACGATTGGCATGGTGTCCTTGCGGTGTCCGTCGAAGTACTTGTCCGAGCCGCCCTCGATCTCGAATACAACAATGTTCTTGTGCACAGGCACTCCTTTTAAGAAAATACATGGACTTCCGGCACTCAATTGTCTCCGTAACGCAGCGAATACCCAGGCAGATAGCCCATTTCAGCCCATTTTCCAGTGATACGAATCAACACAGTTTTTGCGCTAACTCTCAGCTAAATTTTAGGGCACTACCTGGACTCCAAGCGCGCTGAAAACACTGCTTTTACCCCCAACTGTGAGGCGTATCCCAGGGTGGCCGCGGACGCAATTGTTGCCGTCGGAAAGCGCTCACACTGGGGACTATTCCGCCGTTCGCCACGCGACCCGTAAACTAGATATGCAATTGACGATAAACGTCAGAAAGTCCCACCCACCCAACTTGCGCCAAGGGAGTATCCGATGGCTGTTCCGCACGACCCGCACCCCCAGTTCCAGCAGTACGCCCACCCTGAGCGCCTCGTCTCTAGCTCCTGGCTTGCTGCCCGACTGGGCTCTCCCGGTCTGCGCGTTGTTGAATCCGATGAGGACTCACTGCTCTACGACATTGGACATATTCCGGGCGCGGTTCGCATCGACTGGCATCACGACCTTAACGATTCCGTGCGCCGCGACTATATCGACGCCGAAGGCTTTGCCGAGCTCATGCGCGAGAAGGGCATCTCGCGCGATGACACCGTCGTAATCTACGGCGACAAGTCCAACTGGTGGGCCGCCTACACACTCTGGGTCTTCGAGCTTTTTGGGCATCCCGACGTGCGCCTGCTTAACGGTGGCCGCGATGCCTGGATGACTGAAGAACGAGACACGAGCTTCGAGGTCCCCAATTACCCACGCACTGACTACCCTGTCGTCGAGCGCGACGACAAGACACTGCGCGCCTACTTCAGCGATACACGTGAGCTCATTGGAAAGGCTCCGATTATCGACGTGCGCACTCCGGAGGAGTATGCCGGTGCACGAACCCACATGGTCGATTACCCACAGGAAGGCGTCCTGCGTGGTGGCCACATTCCAACCGCGGTAAACATTCCATGGAATCAGTCCGTTCACCCGAACTCGCGTTTCCGCGATCGCGAAGAGCTCGAGCAGATTTACGCGCACGTCCAATTTGAAGATGAGGCGATTGTCTACTGCCGCATCGGCGAGCGCTCCGCGCACACCTGGTTTGTACTGCACCACCTGCTCGGCCACGAGAATGTTCGCAACTACGACGGCTCGTGGGTTGAGTGGGGCAATATGATTGGCATGCCCATTGCCCACGGTTCGGAGCCGGGAAGCCTGTAGGCGATCGACGCAACCGGTGGGCGCTTCCCCCACCGTTTTTCCAGCGTCAGCGGCTGACGCTACACCGGAGATTTAGTTTCCCCCTGCCGCCCCCAATCAAGGGGGCGGCTCTTGCACTCTTGGGTGATAATTTTAACCACAAACCTAGGTTTTTGGGCGGAAAATAGCCACTTCAGCTGCCCCCATGACCACTTGAACGCTGCTCAAGACCACAATCCCTACCCCCTTATGTAGCGAGCAAAAAGAGGTTGCTTACCGCACCTGTGACACAATGGAGACATTGGGTCACACGCTGTTAGCTACCGCGTGGTGAACCGCATTGCGGTTCACCACTCAGTTAACTGCAGTGCTGCTTGTGATTCCTACAAATGACTGTCGCAACCTTGCCCCGAGGGCCAATTCTCGGGGTGCCCACGAAAAATGGAGGATTTCGTGTCCGAGCAGACCACTGAAAAAATCACGAAGGTTCTCGTCGCCAACCGTGGCGAGATTGCCGTTCGCGTTATTCGCGCTGCGAAGGACGCCGGCATTCCTTCCGTCGCCGTTTACGCTGAGCCGGATGCGGACGCTCCTTTCGTGACCATGGCGGATGAGGCTTTTGCTCTCGGTGGCACCACTTCCGCTGAGTCCTACCTAGTTTTCGACAAGATTCTGGACGCCGCAAAGAAGTCCGGCGCTAATGCCATCCACCCGGGATACGGCTTCCTGTCGGAGAACGGCGACTTCGCTGAGGCTGTTGAGAACGCTGGCCTGATCTGGATTGGCCCGTCACCAGAGTCCATCCGCGCCCTGGGCGACAAGGTCACCGCTCGTCACATCGCGCTGAAGGCTGACGCTCCAATGGCTCCAGGCACCAAGGAGCCAGTTAAGGATGCAGACGAGGTCGTCGCGTTCGCTAAGGAGCACGGTCTGCCAATCGCCATTAAGGCCGCTTTCGGTGGCGGTGGCCGCGGCATGAAGGTCGCACACAAGATGGAAGAGGTCGCCGACCTCTACGAGTCCGCTACCCGTGAGGCCGTTGCGGCCTTCGGTCGCGGTGAGTGCTTCGTAGAGCGCTACCTGGACAAGGCACGCCACGTCGAGTGCCAGGTTCTCGCCGATAAGCACGGCAACGTCGTTGTCGCCTCCACCCGTGACTGCTCGCTACAGCGTCGTTTCCAGAAGCTCGTCGAGGAAGCACCCGCTCCGTTCCTGACCCCAGAGCAGGATGAGCGCCTGCGCCAGTCCGCTAAGGACATCTGCCGCGAGGCTGGCTACTACGGTGCGGGCACCGTTGAGTACCTGGTTGGCGCTGACGGTCTGATTAACTTCCTCGAGGTCAACACTCGTCTACAGGTGGAGCACCCGGTCACCGAGGAAATTACCGGCCTCGATCTGGTCCGCGAGCAGTTCCGCATTGCTGAAGGCAAGGAACTGTCCATCAAGGAAGACCCGGAGATGCGCGGTCACGCTTTCGAGTTCCGCATCAACGGCGAGGACGCCGGCAGCAACTTCATGCCGGCTCCGGGCACCATCACCAAGTACGTCGAACCGTCCGGCCCGGGTGTCCGCATGGACACCGGCATCAAGGAGGGCGACGTCATCGGCGGCCAGTTCGACTCCATGCTGGCCAAGCTGATTGTTTGGGGCGAGACCCGCGAAGAGGCCCTACGCCGCTCCGCTCGTGCTCTGTCCGAGTACCAGGTTGAGGGCCTGGCAACGGTCATTCCGTTCCACCGCCACATTGTGGAGAACCCGGCGTTTGTCGGCGATGGCGAGAAGTTTGACGTCTACACCAAGTGGATTGAAGAGGAATGGGACAACCCGATTGCTCCGTACGACGGTGACTCCGACGCTGACACCGACACCGTTCCGGCTCAGAAGGTTGTCGTCGAGATCGACGGTCGCCGCGTCGAGGTAGCCCTGCCGGGCGACCTGGCTCTGGGCGGCGGCAACGCTGGTGCCAAGAAGAAGAGCAAGAAGAAGCGCGCTGGCGGTTCCAAGAAGGCCGCTTCCGGTGACGCTGTGGTTGCTCCGATGCAGGGCACCGTCATCAAGGTCAACGTCGAAGAGGGCCAGGAAGTCTCCGAGGGTGACACCGTGGTTGTCCTTGAGGCCATGAAGATGGAAAACCCAGTCAAGGCTCACAAGGACGGCGTTGTCACGGGTCTGGCTACCGAGGCTGGCTCAGGTGTCGGCAAGGGCGATGTCCTGATGGAACTGAAGTAGTTCTAAAGCTCTAAGCGGGGCTGGTTGCGATGGGATTCGCAGCCAGCCCCGCTTGATTCTTTTCAGCCCCTCCCCCGGCGCCCTTAAACACTGTTCAGGACGTCTAGAGTGGACGGTATGGAACCCATGGAAGTAAATGCCGGCCGCTTCTACTGCCGTCCGCTGCGCCACGATTCCCGCGTCGATGACGCCCCGGTCGCAACCCAATTACTCACAGAATTGGCCCCTGACTCCGTCGCCGAGTTCCTTCGGAACTCCACCACCGAGTGGGAAAACGACACCGCCTACCGCTTTGCGGTTGCTGAGCAGACGAACGTCGAGATGCTCGCACTAGCAACCGTCGAGGTCATCAATGCCGACCACGTCAGCATCACCGTCCGTCCCGCAGGCGATCCCGCACGCGTGTTGCCTAACGACGATCAGGTCCTCACCAAGGTAACCGTCGCCGACGGCGTCGAAGCCGCCGAAAAAGCCCTCCACCGGTGGGCAGAGGGCTTCTTGGGCAAGAAGGTCAGCTAGCCGAGCTGGCACGGCTGCGACTGCTCAGTCCTAGGCGCCGGAACGCAGCAGGTAGATATCCATAATCCAACCGTGCTCCGCGCGTAGCTTCTTTTTCAGCTCTGCAATCTCTTCGCCGATGTCACCAACGCGGCCGCGGCGGAGCGTCTCCAGCTCCGTTCCCAGGAATGCACCCCAGAGAATCTCTTCCTCCGGGTCCGCGTGCTCGAGCCAGGCTGCACCGCCATCGAGCATCACCACCGCATCCATGCCAGGTGCACGCTCCCCCAGGCGCCGACCAGTGGTAATCAATACCGGTTTACCAATCTGGTTCAGGCACTCTCCATGCGCTGCGGTCAGCGCGGAAATCGCCGTCACACTGGGGATAACTCGCGAGCGCACGTCCAGCCCAAGGTCGCGGACACGCTGCAAAATCCGCAATGTTGAGTCGTACAAGGAGGGGTCACCCCAGACCAAGAACGCACCGCGGCGCTTGCCCTCTCGTCCGAGGTGAGCGACGAAGGCGTCGGCAAGCAGCTCTGCACGGCGCTGATGCCAGTCACGGACGACTGCGCCGTAGTTATCGGGCGTGCGGTCACGTGGCGGGTCGGGAACGGTAACGAGTTCGACATGCGGCGCATGCTTATCGACGATCGCCTGTCGCGCAGCCAACAAGTCCGCTTTGGCATCACCCTTGTCGAGAGCAAAAACTACGTCGACATCAGCAAGAGCGCCGATAGCCTCGAGCGTAATGTGGCTCGGACTACCGGCGCCGATTCCGATGACGTCTACATCGACATACCCGCTGTATACAGGGCTCTCGGCCTGAGTGCGGGCGGCGTCGTTTCGACTAGTGATTGGTCGGATCTCCCTCGTAACCGAACTGTTCAGCCATCTCATCTGGAGACAGGCCAGCCATCGAACCCTGGAGGTTAGCCGAAGCGGCCTGCTTCAAGTAGATCTCGCAAGCGTTGGCCATGTACTTGGAGTCGTACACGTTCATCTCCAGAATCGGAGTCAAAGAGCCATCATCTTCCATGCGCGAAACCAGAAGGTGCGGCTTGTCCGAGTCCGTGGTCATGGAGCACTTAATCTTGACACCGTTGACATCCGTGAAAGTTGGCTTAATCATTTTGTCATCCTCCTCCAAAACAGCGACCGGAAAATAAGTAGCGCTGTTGCGACCGCAAGCGCAAGAAAGTCGCTCGTTATAAACCATGTTAGCCAGATTCCGGGCGGCACCGCCGAGCACAAAAGCACATGGGGGTAATAGCGAGCTTCCTGCATGTTTGCGTGTCAGGTCGAGGACCCAATTGCCACTAGAGCTCGCAGATGCGTTAAAGTGATGAAGTAATTTTTCCGGCCGCCGAGAATGTGTTTTCACGGCTGTTTTACCCGGAAGATGATTGCCCTAGTAGCTCAGTGGATAGAGCACGGCTCTCCTAAAGCCGGTGTCGGAGGTTCGATTCCTCTCTGGGGCACAAATACCCTCGTGACCTTTTACATATAGGGCGCGAGGGTTCTTTGTTTTTCTCACGACCGGCCACTACGCCCCCTCCTGAGAACGCATCACCCAGCAATTTCCAGAAACACTTGTGTTAGGCTTACCTAACCACGTGGCGTGTAGACTTCCGCCAGTACAAAACAGCCCAAGACTTGTTGAAGGACAGTGACAACTATGACTGGCCTAGCTAAAGCAGCAGCACCGAAGCGTAAGCCCCGTAAGGCACACGAGGCAACAGTTACTGGACGTCGCCAGATTTCCCCAGACCTTGTTCGTTTGAGCATGAACTCGCCTGCATTTGTGGGCAAGGAGCTGGAGTTTACCGACCATTACATCAAATTATTGTTTGTGCCAGAGGACGCTGATTACTCCTGGCCGTTCGATATTGCGAAAATTCGCGCCGAACAGCCGCGAGACAAACTGCCAATCACCCGCACCTACACTCTGATTAATGTGGACTCCGAAACCGGCGACTTTGACGTCGACTTCGTCACCCACGGCGATTCCGGCCTGGCTGGACCGTGGGCACGCGTAGCCGAAATCGGAGACAAGCGTGGCTTCTTAGGGCCAGGAGGCGCATGGGGACCTGCAGCAGAATATGAACACTTTGTACTCGCCGGAGACGAGTCCGCAGCGCCAGCTATCAGCGCCGGACTGAAGCACCTCCCAGCAGGCACGACCGCAACCGCATACATCGAAATCGAGTCCGAAGATCGGAAGTTTGAGCTCCCAACCCGAGAGGGTGTGGAAGTCCATTGGGTCCTCCGCAACGGCGCAACCCACGGCACAGAGCTATCCCGCGCAGTGCGCGAGGCGGGCATTCCAGAAGGTAAGAAAACTAGCTGGTTCATCCACGGTGTCGCCGAGATGATCAAGGAATTGCGCCGCTTCCTCTTCGTCGAATCTGAGATCCCGAAGAAAGACGTTTCCATTTCTGGCTACTGGCGTATCGGTATGACCGAAGACCAGTGGCAGTCTTCTAAACGAGAATTCAACGCTGAGGTTGAGGCCGAGGAGGAAAGAGCCAGGGCCTGACGCTTGCTCGAACGTTAGCGCTCGCTACGCCTTTCAACAACGACGCGTTTTCCTGCCAACCAGTCGAATGGGTGCCAGCGGCAAACAGCAACCCAAATCATCAGGACACCAAAAAACAGTTCAACGTTTGGCTCAAAACCCGTAGGCAAGAAAATCAGCGACAATAGGTAACAATTACGTACCGCTGCCCGCCAACCTCTGTGCCAAGAATCGTCTCCTGATTCGAGCTCCGATGTTCCCTCTGGCTGAGCGACTTCGAACGGAGTTGCCCCAGAGTCTGCTTTCCGCGCTGGAACAACGTGTAGCAAAAATGCGCTTTTACCAAACGTCTGTTCACCGCGAGCCTCTGCAACCACGCGCACAAAGAAAAAGACAGCTGGGAATATGACACCATACAAAATCCTGAACTCTGGCGGACTCGGCAGCGCCCAGTTCGCCATGGCTGCTTCCCACGCAAGTTTGCCAAGTGCCACAATGATGGCAACAAAGATTCCTACAAGGAACGAATCCAGTATCCACGCGCCACTGCGCCGAGCGAACAAATCCGCATTACTCTTTACGGGGAATCGATTCGGGGTGCGCCGATACATGGGACACACGCTATCAAAACCACTTATGACTTCACAGACGAATTGCCTTTCCCTACCGCACCCGTTCTGCCACGATTAGAAGCATCCAGTATGCAAATCGAAAAGTTGACTGTATAGTTGCCGGTTGAATCAACCTATCTATTGGGTGTCAGCAACTACCTTGCCAATAACTCGGCAAGTTCCCCTATAGCTGGCACCCCAGTGGTTTTTCAGGAGACGTCGCCCCAGAAAGCCGAGAATTAAACCACGCGACGCAGGCCCGAGAAGCCCAGAAAGTGAGATGGATGTGAATACGCGAACTCAGCTGTCAGCCGTACAGCACCCTAAACTCACTGCCGTCCGGCGCAAGAACCGCCGGCAGCTGGCGCTGGCCTGCTGCTTCCTCACCTTCGCAGCCACGGCCACCAGCTGCGCCAACAGCGAAAGCGAGGAGGTTGCCGCGACGCAAACCTCGTCGTCAAGCCAACTTACTACGGTGTCGACGACGAGTTCGCCGACAACGACGGGACCAAAGGTTCGAGAAGGCGGTACGCCGCGCATCGGGCAGCTGTGCCCGAACCAGACTGGCGAAATACGAATGAGCGCCAACGGCCAGAATCTTGAATGCGCACAAGTCGGCGAGCAGGAAGTGTGGACGGTGCTGCAGCAAACCCCCGCGAACCCGACATCGCAGCAAATGTGGATCTCCACTACTCCGACGACCACTGAGCCACTGCCTCAGGAACCTGAGCCGACGACTCCGAGCGAGAGCACAACGGAGACAAGTGAGACGGAGAGCTCGACGACCTCTGATTCTTCCACGCCGCCCGATACTTCAACGACTCCGACAACCTCCGGCGAGCCGACAGAATCGGAATCGGAGCAAGAAGAGCGGCCGAGCGAAGATAATCAAGGGCTCACTGGCCTGTTCCGCTAGCTTCGTCTCTGGCTGCGAGGTTCGTCGGCTCGGGACTTAGTTAGGTAAGGTGCACTAGCTCGCCCTAAAACACCAAAATCCGCTGCAACAATACTGCAGCGGATTTTTGTGATTGCAGAATCACTCAGGCAGCGGCGAGCCTGAAGGAAACTTCGGCTCGCCACCGCACAGCAGAAATCGTGGCGCTCCCCTACTTGCGGTGACGGCGGTTGTAGAACGGCGTCGGAACGACGGTGGCGGTAATGTCGGCGCCTTCAACGGTCAGCTCCGTGCCAGTGGAGGACTGCCAACGCTGAACGTATGCAAAACCGATGGGGTGACCCAAAGTCGGCGACACCTTGGCGGAAGTCAGCACGCCAACCTCGTTACCTTCCGCATCAATGAGCTTGGTGCCACGCTTCGGAGCTTCATCACCGGAGAAACGCAGACCAACCAGTAGCTCCTTCGACTGCGGACGATTAATCAGTGCGTTGCGACCAATAAACTGCCCCTTGGTCGGCCCCATGATGGACTTCAGGCCGGCCTCCAGCGGAGTGCGGTCGCGAGTCAGCTCGTAGCCATAGAGCGGCATACCGGCCTCAAGACGCAGGGTGTCGCGGCAGGCCAGACCACACGGCAGCAGGCCGAGGTCAGCACCGTTGTCAGCCGGATCCTCCGGGTTTTCCACCTTGCCACCTGCTGCAATGATTGCACGCCAGACCTCGACGGCGCGGTCAGCCGGCGGGAAGATCTCGAAGCCGTCCTCACCGGTGTAGCCGGTTCGGGCAACAATCATTTCCACACCTGCGACCTCGAGCAGGGTGCAAGAGTAGTAGTTCATGCCATCGAGAGTCGCGTGCAGATCCTGCGGCAGCAGACGGCGCAGAAGCTTCGCAGCCTTCGGCCCCTGAATGGCCAGGAGCACATTCTTGTCATTCATGCTCTCAACCTGGACGTTGTAGCCACCAACGCGCTCGCGCAGCGTCGAGTACACATCTTCAGCGGCTGCGGCATTCTGCACCAGCATGAATTCGTGACTACCGAGGCGGTAAATGATGAGGTCATCAATAATGCCGCCGTCTTCCTGCACAATCATGGTGTACTTGGCACGGCCCAACGCCAGCGGCTTGATTGCCGAAATCAGGGAGTGTGCAAGGAACGCCGCCGCATCCTCACCAGTGACGCGGATGATACCCATCAGCGACAGGTCGAAAATACCAACGGCCTCACGCACTGCGTTGTGCTCTGCAATTTCCGAAGAGTAGCGGAACGGCACTTCGTAGCCACCAACATTGCGCATTTCTGCGCCAAGGCTTACGTGCTCATCATGCAGGGCGCTACGGAAAGAATTGTTGTTCTCAGAAGCGCCAGAATTGTCAGTCATACACACTCCAATTATTGCGGTGGGGCAAACCAGATTGTTACCTTCCCACCTTATATCTAAGACTCCGTGCTCGCTTCCGCGAGCCCCTGCGGATCCAGGGCAACAGGCCCGTCCATTAACTATCATGCACTGATTCGCACATGCTTGACGACGACCCCGCGCCCACCACAAAGGCCCCGCTACCAGTGACGATAACGGGGCTTTTGCATTTGTCTATTCAGTTAATTGCGATTAGCTGAGCTGTTCGGGCAGCGTTGCCAGCCAAGGACTCAGTGGTTATTAGTGATCAACCGCAGCCTCGGTGCCAACACCGGTCAGGGAGCGAACTTCCATCTCAGCTGCCAGGTCATCGAAGTTATCCGGCTTGCCCATGTAGGTGGCGATGATGCCAGCCAGGAACGCCAGCGGGATTGCGAGCAGACCCGGCGAGGTCAGCGGGAACCAGGAGAAGTCAACCGACGGAATCATCGAGGACTCGCTGCCGGAAACTGCCGGGGAGAAGATAATCAGAACCAGCGAGGCGATGACACCGGTGTACATGGAGGCAACTGCGCCTGCGGTGTTGAAGCGCTTCCAGAACAGGGACATCAGGATGGTTGGTACGTTTGCGGATGCTGCCACTGCGAAGGCCAGCGACACCAAGAAGGCGACGTTCTGCCCCATGGCCAGGATGCCGAGGATAATGGCGACAACGCCCAGCACGATTACGGTAATGCGGGAGACACGAACCTGCTCGGCTTCCGTGGCCTGTCCCTTGCGGATCACGGCCTGGTAGAGGTCCTGGCCGACAGACGCGGAAGCGGTAATTGCCAGACCAGCGACCACGGCCAGCACGGTAGCGAACGCCACTGCGGAAATCACTGCCATGAAGATGGAGCCACCGATTTCGAAGGCCAGCAGCGGAGCTGCAGCGTTGGCTCCGCCCGGGGCGGCGTTGATTCGGTCCGGACCAACAAGTGCGGCGGCGCCATAACCGAGTACCAGGGTCAACAGGTAGAAACCACCGATGAGGATGATTGCCCAGGTCACGGACTTACGAGCTTCCTTTGCAGTCGGCACCGTGTAGAAGCGCATGAGCACGTGCGGCAGACCAGCAACACCGAGGACCAGTGCCAGGCCCAGAGAGACGAAGTCCAGCTGCTGAACGAAGGAGCCGCCGTACTTCAGACCCGGCTCAAGAATGGCGGAGGCTTCGTAGCCCTTCTCGGCGATGTGATCCGAGCTCGCGTGCATGTCCACTGCGTCCTGCAGGAGCTGGGAGAAGTTACCCTTAACGCCAACCAGGATGATCAGAGTCATGATGATGACAGCACCGACCAGCAGGACGGCCTTAATCATCTGCACGTAAGTCGTGCCCTTCATACCACCGATGAGAACGTAAGCAACCATGATGATGCCGACGACCGCGACAACGATGGACTGCTGAGTGGAGTCGTGAATGTTGAGCAGCACGGCGACCAGGGAACCTGCACCGGCCATCTGCGCGATGAGGTAGAACAGGGTCACCGCGAGGGTCGAGATAGCAGCCGCAGTACGTACCGGGCGCTGCTTAAGACGGAAGGACAGCACGTCGGCCATGGTGAACTTACCGACGTTACGCAGCGGCTCTGCAACCAACAGCAGCGCGACCAGCCAGGCTACGAAGAAGCCGATGGAGTAAAGGAATCCGTCGTAACCAGTCAGCGCAATGGCGCCGACGATACCGAGGAAGGAAGCCGCCGAGAGGTAGTCACCCGCAATGGCAAGACCGTTTTGGGTACCGGAGAACTGTGCGCCACCGGTGTAAAAGTCTGATGCTCCCTTGTTTCCGCCCTTGCCCACTCGAGTAACGATGAACATGGTCGCAACAATGAAGGCGACGAAGACCGCGATGTTGAGAATCGGGTTACCTGCTGCTGCAGTGTCATCTGCAGCAAAGAAACTAGTCAGCATGCCTATGCCTCCTTCTTTGCGACGATTTCAGCGATTTCTCCGCTTTCCAGTGCCTCGCGCAGCTCTGCCTGCATCGGCTCAAGCTTCTTGTTGGCGAAGTTGATGTACACCCAGGTGATGGCGAAGGTGGTCACGAACTGGAGCAGACCAAGGACGATGCCCAGGTTGATATTGCCCAGTACGGGAGTCGCCATGAGATCCGGCGCGAACGTCGCAAGCAAAACGAATGCGATGTACCACACCAGACCTGCGACGGTCATCGGGATGGCGAAAGAACGGAATGTAGAGCGGAGCTCTTGGAACTGCGCTGAGTTTTGCACGTAGCGGTACTCGGCCGCCTGTGGCTTATGCCGGTCTGTCGGCAAGGGAGTTGCGGACACGGGCTAATCCTTTCCAGGAAGTTATGCAGGTGTTCGTAATGAGGTTCAGCACAGCCACCCCGAGGGTGTGCCATGCACCACATTTTTCATTATGTGTGGAAACAAAGTTACCTGGAACACAGTTAGCAAAGAAGTTAAATGCGGCTAACTACTTCTCAGCGAGCCTTAAGGCACCCCCAAAAACGCCATTACCTGCATACTTAGGCGCCGTTTTTACTACCCCCATTTACGCCGTTGTACTCGTGTTCTCCGCTTCTTCCGGCAATGGCTTACTCTGACGCCACCACCACAGCGCTTCGATAATGACCGCGCCGATGGCCCCCACGATCAGCGCGGGAATCAACAGCTCCCGCCCTACCCAGTACAGATTAAGCACTGTGGCCACTGAACGAACCGAGAAGATGAACAGGTAGGCTCCTGCCGATACCGCCAGCAACAGAACCTTCCACCAGGTGTATGGCCTAGCCACGACCACCAAAACCCAAAATGCCGAAACAATCAGCACAATGAGGGTCGCAGTAGACGCCTCCCCTCGTGCCGCATCGCTGGCGTCGACTCCCGGGTTTGCCCACAACCAAAACATGAAGGTCAACAACCCCACCGTGATGCCCGCCGGTATCGCTAAGCGCAACACGCGCCGCACGAAACCATCGCGCGCACGCTCCAAGTTAGGAGCCAACGACAGCACGAACGCCGGGATTCCAATTGTGAACCAACCCGTAATCGTCACGTGAATCGGCTCGAATGGATAATCCATCCCCCACAGCCCCACAGCCAGCGCCAGCACCACCGAGTAGATGGTCTTCGTCAAAAAGAGGTTGGCCACACGCTCGATATTGCCAATGACGCGACGCCCCTCCGCCACAATCATCGGCATCACGGCGAAGCGATTATCCAACAGCACCAACTGCGCAACCGAACGTGTCGCCGGCGCCCCATCGCCCATAGCCACGCCCAGGTTCGCCGCTTTTAGCGCCAGCACATCATTGACACCATCACCGGTCATCGCCACATGATGCCCCCGCGACTGCAGCGCATGAACCATATCGCGCTTATTCTCCGCCGTGACACGGCCGAAGATCTGCCGCGACTCCACAATGTCTGCGAACTCGTTGCGGATCTCGGTGGGCTTGGCTTCGCTATTCTCATCGCGGCTGACCGGAAGCTCAGACGCATCGACAGGATTGTTAGCCCCCTCCATTTCCAGCTCACGTGCAACAGCCCCCACGGAGCGGTCATTGTCACCAGAAATGACCTTGACCTCGACGCCTTCTTCATAGAAGTAGGCCACCGTGTCCGCCGCATCTGAACGCACCTTCTGCCCCAGCACGACAAGTGCGACTGGCTCCAACTCCACCTCGCCACTCTTCCGCAGCGCACCGCCGGGCAGGTCATCTGCCCCAACTGAGGTCCGCGCGAGCAGGAGCACACGAAGTCCTTCCTCCATAAGCTCCCGAGCTTTCTGCATGCCGACCGCGGAGTCGTCGACAAGCACATCGGGCGCGCCGAAAACCCACGTCGCACCGCCGTGATACGTCAGCGCCGACCACTTATTCGCCGAGGTAAAGGGGCGGGTTTTGGTTTGTTCATGCTTTACGACGCCCCCTGCGTCCGCAAGCCCCTCGAGCAGTGCACGAGCCGTTGCGTTGGGGCGATCGTCGAGCTTGCACAGATCGATGAGTGCGGAGTCGACCTCATCGCGGGAGGTACCGTCACCCGATACGATGTCGACTTCCACTAGCTGCATCGCATTTTCAGTGAGCGTGCCAGTTTTGTCGACACACACGGTGTCGACACGCGCGAGACCTTCGATGGCGGGCAACTCATTGACCAGCACGCGATGTCGCCCCAAGCGCACCACCCCAAGGGCAAATGCGATGGTGGTCATGAGGACAAGCCCCTCAGGAACCATGGGCACCAGCGTGGCGACCATCCCCAGCAGCGCATCGTTGAAATCATCGCCGGCGACAAAGAGCTGCGTATAGATTGCCAAGGCGCCGACGGGAATGAGAATCCAGGAAATGTAGGTCAGGATCTTGTTGATGCCGCGGAAGAGCTGGGAATCAGTCAGCGTGAATTTGTTGGCCTCAGCTGCGAGCTTGGCGGCGTAAGCCTCCTTGCCCACTTTGGTGGCCTGATATCGCGCCGACCCCACCACGACCGAGGAACCCGAGTAGACCATGTCCCCAACGCTCTTATCGACGGCATCGGATTCACCGGTGAGAGAGGACTCATCGACAGCCACGTCAGAGGCGTAGCGGAGAATACCGTCAACGACGATTTGGTCACCGGGACCAACCTCGATGAGATCGTCGAGGACGACGGACTCGCGGTCGATCTCGCGAGCAGGCTCCCCGTCGCGAATGACCATGGGTTTTGCACGGCCGACAATGGAAAGCTTGTCCAGTGTGCGCTTGGCACGCAGTTCTTGGATGATGCCGACGATAGAGTTGGCGATAATCAGCAGACCAAAGGCACCGTTGACGATTGAGCCGGTATAGAGCACGACTGCGAATAAAACAGCGAGAATACCGTTAATCCGGGTAAACACATTGGCACGGATAATGTCCCACACACTGCGCCCGGATGTTGGCGGCAGCTCGTTGACGTGCCCCAACTCGATGCGTTGCTGGACCTGCTGTTGAGTAAGACCACTGTCGGGAGTTTTCCACGAGCCCATGCCTGCCTACCCTATTCGCCTAATTGCTGAACCTATTCGACCTATTTGCCAATGAAATTTGGTTCGCGCTTTTCGGCTCGCGCCTTCGATGCCTCCGCAGCATCCTCGGAAGCCCACACCGTGTCGTAGAGCTCCTGCTGGTAGTCCTTCAACGGGCTATGTGTCTCATCGTCGTTGAGCACTGCCTTGTGGTAGGCCAGCGACAGGGGCGCGTAGGTGGCGATACGAAGCGCTACCTCCTCCGCCTTGTCCGGACCACCAAGGTAGGAAGCCAGACCACAACCGCGGGCGGCTTCCTGATCCATGCGCTCGGCCGCCAACAAAATAGTGCGGGCGCGGGCACCGCCGACGAGTACGCGTACGCGGCGAATTGTCCAGGCATCGACAGCGATACCGAGCTTGACCGGCGGAATCATAAACCAGCCGCGCTCACCCACGACGCGCAAATCAGCTGCCATCGCCAGCTGCATGCCAGCGCCGACAGCCGGCCCCTGCACATCCGCAATAACCACCAGACGGCTGGCCTCGATTGTGCGCAGCATTCGACGGAGCTGTTCGTGGAAGGAATCTTCATGGTGCTGGCCACTCAGGTCGGCGCCCGCACAGAAAGCGCGGCCTTCGCCGCGCAGCAGGATAACGCGCTGCTCTGGAACCTCAGCGGCAGCTTCCACCGCATCGGCGATGTCACGACACACGTCGGCAGTCAGGGAGTTGCGCTTATGATCTCGGTCGATGGTGATAGTGACAATTGCGCCGTCGGCTTCGACGCGGATTTCAGATGCTGGGTTCGTCATAGCATTTAGGCTACCCGCGAAACACCAATAGTGATGGGGCTATAAGCAAATCTAAATTCGCTTATTCGTTGCCGAATACCCGCGGGTCGCCACTCAGGCGCCTGTCGGCACGCGCCATCGACGCAATCGTTTCCATGTCCTCGTCGGTGAGCTCAAAGTCGGTGACCTGAAAGTTCTCCTTGATGCGCGACGGCGTGCCCGACTTCGGGATGGCCACGATGCCACGCTGAAGGTGCCAGCGGATAGCAACTTGGGCGGGAGTTTTACCCAGGCGATCTGCGATTTCAGCAATCGGCGAGCCCTCAAAGTACTTCGCGCGCCCCAACGGCGACCAAGCCTGCGTGACAATACCGCGACGACGATCGTCTTCAACCTGCTCATTCTGCGGGAACTGCGGATGCAGCTCAATCTGGTTGACCACCGGAGTCTCCGAGAGCTGGTCGAGCACCTCTGGGTAAAAGTTCGCCACACCAACCGAGCGAATCAGCCCCTCACGATTGAGCTCCAGCAGCGTATCGAAACACTGCCCAAACGTCCCCTGCTTCTCCACCGGCCAGTGCACAAGCACCAGGTCAACGTAGTCAAGGCTGAGCCGTTCTAAAGATGCCCGCACGGACTCGCGCGTCGCCGCCGACCCCTGCGCATCGTTCCAGACCTTCGTGGTCACGAAGATATCTTCACGCTTTACGACGTTCGCAGCGACCGCATCAGCAATACCCTGCCCAACCCCTCGCTCATTGCGATAGAGCGATGCGGTGTCGATGTGGCGGTAGCCGATTTCCAGGGCGTAGCGCACGGATTCGCGCGCCTGCTCATCGTCAAGCTTGTAGGTACCGAACCCCAGAATCGGGATGGCGTTGCCATCGACCATTTCCACGTTGGCAATTCCGGTTGTCGCTGCATCGTACTTCAGATTGAGTGTGGTCATGCCAACCGAGTGTACGGACTGAAAATTTTTTAGATTTTTTCTACCCCGCTGACCTGCGGTTTAGAAAGGTGAGTGCGCTTCATTTTGTTGCGAACAGTTGACGTAGCGTTGTGTTTATATAACACTTTGGAGTGTGTCCCCAAAGATTAAACCCAAAGAACCGATATTCAACAGAATTTCAGTGCTGCGGGCAGAACACGGACTCAGCCGAGCCGAACTAGCCAAACAAGTAGAGGTCAATCCTCAAACGATTGGCGCGTTGGAGCGAGGTGACCACTACCCCAGCTTGGATCTGGCATTTCGCATCTGCGCGGTGTTCGATCTCCCCGTTGAGGCGGTGTTTTCTCGCGAGGAATTCAAGCCCATGTCCTCTGCCCTATACCGAAAGGAAAGCTAACGATGCCAGCTATTCGGACTGAAGACGCAACACCGAACTTTTTCGAAAAGCTAGAAGCCCGGCGCGAAGCGAAGTACACAAAGCGTGTCGAGCAGATGTCGAGCTGGTTGCCCAAGTGGCGCAACCAGGCGGCGCGGCGGAAGCTGGTCATCGCATTCGAGGTGTGCCTTGTGCTGATGCTGCTGAGCGGCATCGCGCTTCTCGGTAGCCTGACCGATATTTTCCCGGGATGGCTTTCTCTGCTCTGGCCAGTGATTTCCCTCATTATGGTCGTCGTCTGGACCAGCCTCAACATCACAGTCGACATGGTTGACAGCGCACCGACCTCGCTACTGGACGAATACCAGCAGGAACAGATTCTGAACCTGCGGGGGCTGACATATCGCTGCTTCACCTACTTCGGCTTGGTGGCCTTCCTTGCTCTCGTTCTGGTGGGCACCTATGTCCTGAACGCGCAACCTGACTGGGGACGCTACATTCCGTACAGCTTCGGAATCTTCGGAATTATCGCTTTCCTCTACATTTCCACGCTGCCCACCGTCGTCTACGCCTGGAATCTGCGCGACGACTAGTACGGGCTCAAAAACTCATATCCCTCCTCTGCCCTTCACTCCTCAATCTAAGGATCACCATGAACAGCCTCATTATTGACGGGCTTGAGAAGTCCTACGGAGACCTGCAGGTTCTCCGTGGCATGAGCTTCCAAGTTCACCCTGGAGAAATCTACGGCTTCGTCGGCTCTAACGGTGCCGGCAAGACCACCACTATGCGCATTGCCCTGGGCGTGCTGGCCACCGATAAAGGCGAGGTGCGCATCGGCGATACCCCGATGAATGACTCGCTGCGCCGCACGATTGGCTACATGCCAGAAGAACGCGGCCTCTACCCCAAGGCTGAAGTCCGCAAGCAGCTGATTTACTTTGCTCGCCTACACGGTGTGCCCACCAAGCGCGCGGAATCCAATGCCGACAACTTGTTGGAGCGCCTCGGTCTCACCGAGCGTGCCAACGACAAGGTCGACACGCTCTCGCTCGGCAATCAGCAGCGCGTGCAGCTGGCAGCCTCCCTCGTCCACGACCCAGAAATACTAGTCCTCGACGAGCCCTTCTCTGGTCTCGACCCAGTTGCGGTCAAGGTGATGAGCTCCGTACTCAAGGAGTACGCCGACCGCGGCACCCCGATTGTGTTCTCTTCCCACCAGCTCGACCTTGTCGAGCGCATGTGTGACCGCGTCGGCATCATCCGCGACGGCCGCATGCTCGTGGAAGGCACCGTTGATGAGCTGCGAGCACGGGGCCCGCGGGCTTTCGTCGTCAAGCTCGATGGTGCGTCCCAGGATTGGGCGACCTCCGTCGAGGGCGTGACAAGCGTGGAGCGTGATGCCCACGGTGCCACCGTCGTTCACCTCGATTCCAACGCCCCCGCCGACACCGACCAGAAGCTGCTACACAGCGCGATGGCAGCGGGAACGGTCCGTTCGTTTGGACCTCTGCAAATTCCACTTACCGAGCTCTACCAGGAGGCCGTACAGCAATGAGCACCAACACTTACAACGCCTCAACGGCCGTCAAGACTGTTTTCGTCCGCGAACTCCGCGAGCATCTGCTGAAGAAGAGCTCGCTAATTACGCTGATCATCATGGCGGTGGCTGCCGTCGGCGGTATCTTCGTTGCCGACTACATGACCTCCAAGTCCGATAATGACACCGTAAAAATCGCGGTCGTCGGAGAAGCGCCATTCGCGAACTCCCTCGCCGACGCCACCGCCGAAATAAAGGATGCTGAAGGCGCGGATGCCGCAGCCGGCGCATTTGCCACAGCATCGCTCTCACCGTTGGAGATTACGTCCGCGGCAGACGACAAGGCCGCTCGCGCTGCCGTCACCGACGGCGACGCCGACGCCGCTCTCGTCCCCGACACCGCAGAAGGCAAGGAGGGCTCGTGGAAGCTGCTTGCCGACGACGCCCCATCCTGGCTGGCCCCAATGCTGCAGGAGTCGCTGCAGAAACAAAATGAAGCCATGCTGCTCAGCGAAAACGGAATCAACCCCAGCGAGTTTTTCTCCAAGACTCAAAGCGCAGCCGTGTCGGTGGAGTCGCTGGATGAAGCCAAAGACGAGAAGATGCCCGCAGTGGTCATCACACTGATTGGTGTGATGGTCATGATGACCGCCATCCTCGTCTTCGGCGGCGCGGTGGCCACCAGCGTCATCGAGGAGAAGTCCTCCCGCGTCATCGAGATCATTCTCTCGACCGTTCGCCCGGCGCACCTGCTGGCTGGCAAGATCCTCGGCGCCGGTCTGGCTGGCATCATCATGATGAGCGTGCTGACCGCCAGCGCCGCAGTTGCCCTCATGATTACCGGATTGGCGGAGAGCTTCGATGTGCCGTGGTCCGCAGTCTGGCTGCTGGTCCCGTGCTTCATCCTCGGTTACTTCTTCTTCGCCGCGCTGTATGCAGCCTCCGCATCCTTGGTCAGCCGTATGGAAGATTTCCAGGGCGCACAGATGCCGGTACTGGTGTTCTCGCTGATCACGATGTATGTTCCGCTGTTTGGCTGGAGCAAGCTGGACTCTACCGTCATGCAGGTTGCAGCGTGGATTCCACCGGTTTCCATCACCACTGCCCCGATGCAGTACGCCGTTGGCAACTTCTCCGCACTCCAGTTGGCGGCTTCGCTGCTAATCATGGTTGTGGGAGTAGCCGCAGTCATCGCACTCGCCGCCTGGATCTACCCGCGCAATGTCCTGCGCACCGGTGCCGCGGTCAGCTGGAAGAAGGCTCTGACAGCCAAGAGCTAGCCCCAGCCCTGCCCAAAAGAGCGTGGCTCCTTCGGCCACGGTCACCTAAAACCGAATAATCGTCAATCGCGTAGTTTGCTCAGCGCACCTTATAGGCCTTTGCGCAGCGCACCTTATAGACCATGGTCCGCCGCAAACTGCGCGATTTTTCCTGTCTCGCCATAGGAGGTCTGCGCCCCCACGCCTGTCGCCGCATGAGCCGAGACCACCGCCGCAAGACGAGCTGCCGTCACCACATCATCGCCCGCGGCCAACGCGGTGAGGACCGTACCCATGTACGCATCACCGCAGCCCGTGGTGTCCACGACCTCGATGGGCAGCGCTGGAATGCGAGTGACTGCCACCTCGCTTTCCGACGTCCTCAAGACCGCAGACCCCTCCCCGCCAAGTGTGACAATGGCCGTGGAAATCCCGTGTTCGTCGGCAAGCGCGCGCCCAACCGCATCCCACTGACCGTGCTCGCAACCGGCGACCGCGCGCTCGGAGCCGATGATGGCTGCGAGTTCGTGCTCGTTGACAATGAGGACATCGACCAGCGCGAGCAGATCCTCACTGACCGCCCGAATCGGCGACAGGTTGAACACCACCGGCACACCCGCATCGTGGGCAATCTGTGCGGCGGCCAGGACAGCCTCATCACAAATCTCCAGACACAGACCGAGGCACCCAGCCCGCTGAATCTTGTCCGCATGACTGCGCACCATCTCAGCATCGACTTCACCATTGGCGCCAGCGGAGATGACAATGAAATTCTCCGCCGCATCATCAACGACAATCATGGCTGTACCAGTGGCAGAGTCGACGGTCTCAACTGCAGAGATGTCCACGTGAGCGTCGGTAAGCGCGTCGCGCAGCAACTGCGCATTGGGATCCGAACCGACCGCGCCGACCAGTTCCACGGCCGCGCCCAGTCTTCCAGCCGTCGCCGCCTGATTCGCCGACTTACCGCCCGGCAGAATGCGCAGAGGACTGCCCTCGATAGTCTCGCCACCATGCGGCAGGCGCTTCACGGTGACGGTCAGGTCTGCGTTGATGGAACCGACGACACATACGTTTGGCCTCTGTTCAGCCAGCTCGGTGAGGCGCTCAGTAATCGGCATTGGTTCGACTCCTCGGTAGTGCGGACACGTTTTTTCCGACAATAGCGCTACCCCTTTCCGCCCACCATCAACTAAGCCGGTTTACCCCTTGTTTACTACCGTGGAGGTATGGCTAGAATCAGCGCCCAACAAGTAATAGATACCGTCCTCGACCACGGAAGTTTCACCTCCTGGGACGGCGCGCCCGAGCATGGCAACATCGACGAGTCCTACCGCGGCACACTGTCCCGAGCCTCTGAGAAGACCGGTCTCGATGAGGCCGTTATCACCGGTGAAGGCACCGTCGGCGGCAAGCGCGTCGCCGTCATCTGTTCTGAGTTCGGCTTCCTCGGCGGTTCTATCGGCGCCGCAACCGCTCGTCGTATTATTCGCAGCATCGAGCGCGCGACTGCGGAGCAGCTGCCGCTGTTGCTCTCCCCGACCTCGGGTGGCACTCGCATGCAGGAGGGCACTGCGGCGTTCGCGCTCATGATCTCTATTACCACCGCAGTGGCGCGCCACAAGGATTCTCACTTGCCATTCCTGGTGTACCTGCGCAATCCCACCACCGGTGGTGTCATGGCGTCGTGGGGGTCGGCAGGCCACTTCACCTTCGCAGAGCCCGGCGCGCTTCTCGGCTTCCTCGGCCCGCGCGTCGTCGAGCTCGCTACCGGCGAACCCATGCCCGAAGGCGTTCAGACCTCCGAGAACCTGTTCAAGCAGGGCATTATCGACGGCATCATTCCGCTCGAAGGTCTGCGCGGCGCTGTCCGCCGCACCATCGACGTGCTTGCCGACGGAGACGCCAGCGAACCCACCCCACCGCCAGCAGCAGCCATTGATGGTCGCGATACCTGGGAAGCTATCCTGCGCACCCGCGATACTTCTCGTCCAGGTGGCGGCGATATTATCGATGCCCTTGTCGACTGCTCCGTGCCGATTTCCGGCACTGGCGATGGCCACAAGTCGCTGTCGGTTCGGGCTCGCCTGGCGCGGATTGGTGAGCGGCCGGTGATTCTGGTCGCCCAGGATCGCCATAACCAGCCGCCGCTGGGCACGCATCCAATGGGGCCGGGCTCACTGCGTTTTGCCCGCCGTGCGATGCGCATCGCGGAAAGCCTGAACATTCCGCTGGTCACGGTCATTGACACCCCAGGCGCTGAGTTGACCAAGGACGCCGAGGAAAATGCCATGGCCGGCGAGATTGCCCGCACCTTGACCACGCTGGTGAACTTGAAGGTTCCGACCGTGTCACTCATTCTCGGCCAGGGCTGCGGTGGCGGTGCGCTGGCCATGCTGCCCTCTGACCGCGTGCTGGCAATGCACGATGCCTGGATGTCTCCGTTGCCGCCGGAGGGTGCTTCGGCGATTATCTACCGAGACACCGAGCATGCCCCGGAAATGATGGAGGAGCAGGGCGTTGGCGCCGAGGCCATGCTGAAGACCGGGGTCATCGACGAGATTGTGGCCGAACCTGAGAATCCGGCCGAACTGCCCCGCCGTGCTCTGAGTGCTATCGAGCACGCCCTCTGGGAGCTGGAGAAGAATCCGGCTCGCGTTGGCCGTGAGCAGCGTTTCGACCACTACCGTCGCTTCGCGCTGGGCGAGTAAGGGGTCTGGGCCTGGTTTGGGGCTGGTGTGGGGCTGGTTTGGGCCTTCAGCCCCCCACCCCAACCTCAGAAAGCAAGAAAGTGACTGAGTTTATGACACTTTTGGGCAATTTTTCACGC